>VBAX01000052.1 GCA_005883075.1 Candidatus Bathyarchaeota archaeon
TGCTGCTCTGCTTATGCCTTGCAGGTCGAACGTGAAGCTGCCATGACGTAGCATGTTGTCTTGGCTCATCTTCACCCCGGCCCCTTCCAAGTTCGCGTTGAGCTCGGGATAATTGGTGTAGCTGAACAGAATTGCTTTGCTTGCCATTCTCATCCTAGCTTCTCGCTGTCGGTATTGACAATGCTGAAGCGATTATCGGGGCCGCCTTGTTCAAGGTCGCGACGAGTTCTCTCGTCAACGATAAGTCGTTGGTTCCCCGCGCTAGTTCGACTAGTACGCGTAGGTTTGTTGTGATGAGCCATCGCTGTTCGTCGATCTGGCTTGTCTCGAAGAACTTGGATGATTCCATGAGGAAGAGGATCTCTTTTTCGTCAGCCTCCACCAGCCAGGTGATGCTATTGTGCTCAAGGATATCGTAGTGCCCCAGCTCAAGGGCACGCTTCAACAATCCGCCTATTCGCTCGGCATCGAAGATTTTTTCCCCATCCAACACCTTGTCTTGCGAGGTGTGTGTGAACAGCTCATACCCTGGGTGGGGAGAGTAGCATGATCGCATTGCGGCGGCGCATACCCTTTCGAGGTCGGGCTCGTAGCCAACAAGGCGAACACGCATGACGAGAAATCCTTCTCGAGAAGGGTAGATGTTCAGCTCCAATAAAAGAGCTACCGCCTCATTCTTGTAATCCGGATTCTTCTACGGAGCTGAAATGTGAGTTGACGCGTGTCTTGTGACTGAATGATGGTTTTGGAGGAGACAGCATCCTTAGCTACGCGGTTTGTCTATAGCGAGAACGGACGAGTCAGGAGACTGTTGTTCGGTGTCCGAAGATGAGGGATCCGACGGCGAAGCAAGACACGAACGTGAACAGGATCCTCCAGATGATGCGAGGATAGAGCCCTTCCTTGACATGCGAGACCCTACCTTTCGCCGAATCCTTCGGTCCGCCACGAGCAAGTTCAACCAGATGATATGCCCCTTGATGGCATCTGTTTGCGTGCGGGACTTGTGCATGTTCTGGAACGACCACTCGAAGTCCTGCTACATCGTCGACACGTTGAAAATGAACATCTACCATACTGTCTGCCCGAAGTGCGGGTCCACGAATATCGAATTATCAGCGAGGGAGCAGCGTTCCGGGAAGGCGAAGCTGTACCGCTGCGACACCTGCGGCAACGAATGGGGACAAGTACACTAGGCTACATGTTCTTCCTTGCGGTCCTGCCTTGTTTCAGAGGCTAAAGGCGGCTTGTGAGGATCGTAGACACTTCCTCGTGAATTTGAAGCAACTGTCTGGTTAGTTCTGTATCCTTCCATAAATTTGGCAAACAGAGACCCTTCCTGTAACCATTCGCGATGATTCTGAAGTGACAGCACGCTTTGGTACTGACAATCCTTGTCCGTAAGTACCTGTTTTCCCTTCGGGATGGAAGTTACCACGAGAACCACCGCTCGCCTATTCTATCTTTTCATTATTGCCAGCCTTGTTCTCATCCCAGCCCTGTCAATCAGGGTTCACGGGTCTTCACCGGCCCAGACTTCAATATTCTACTTTCACAAGCAGACATCCAAGACAATCAATGCCGTCACCACAAGCCTGTGGTCCAACACAACTAGCCTATGGTCGCCATCGACCCAGAGCGAACAGCGAGACTTGAGCGGCGGCCCTGCGGTCTTCAACTTTTACAGCCAGCCAGTAATAGCCGGAAACGTGACCGTCCAAGGCTACGTCAACTTCACACTCTATCTCCAGGCTTCGTCAAGCACTGGCGGCGGGACGGTTATCACAGCCTCGTTGGGCGAGGTTAACGTAACCGGTGCGAATGTCCTTGTGGCTAGCGCCACCCTCAACGGCCCAGTCCACACAGTCTTGCAATCCTACTTTTTGTCCTCATCCACTGGTCCATTACAAGTTCAGGCAGGGTCCATCCTGAATTTCACTATAACAGTGACCGCTCCAAGTTCTACAGCGCAGCTATTCATGTACTATGATAGCCCATCCTCACCGAGTAGCAACTCGGTAGACTTTCAGTCCAGACTAGGCTTCTCCACTAGTGCAACCTACGATTCGACGGGAGTGCAACGCAGTACCTTCAACAAGAATGTAACATCCACAAGCCGGGAGATTATACTTCAAGCGTGGGCATTCGATGCTCTCGGACTGTACGATGTTATCTCCGTGAAAACCAATATCACCTCTCCAACAGGATCATCCTACGCAACCAACGCTCCACTAGTGCGGATCAAGGGGTCGGACACGTCGAACGCAGGAACTTGGGAATTGAACGTCACGTATTCGAACACCGATCCAAGCGGCGTCTACCAAGGTACCATCGTAGCGATAGACAACAGTGGAATAGTCGCGACAAGCCAGCTATCCTACTCTCTCTACGCCACATGGCTGCTGACGATTCGGGCTGTCCAGTCTGACTCGTCACAGACGCCTGTTCCCGGTGTCCAAGTAGCCGTGTTCACGTCAGGGAACCCGGTATACTTCGGCATCTCCAATTCCACTGGATACGTCGTCCCGCTAGCGATCCTTCCGGACAATTCCACTTACACCGTTGACTCATACTGGAACGGAATACTGGTCAATCAAACGAACCTGTTCCGCCCGAGTTCGATCTACCTATCAATAGCAATTCCTCTCTACCAAGTGGACTTCAGCAAAGCCTTCACTGACGGAAACGGAAACACTCTTCCAACGGTTCCCTCGAAGTTTCACCTGGTCAACCCTGACGCGTCCTACACGGAAGCAGACCCGTCAGGAATCTACTCTCTTCCTGCAGGAACGTACACGGTGTCAGACGTGACCTGGATGGGTGTGGATGTTTCTCCTTCGACCGCGTCCTTCGACCCGAAATATGGCACCCCCACAATCAGGCTACGGATCTACGATCTTGCGGTTCAAGTCGTTGACCAGACCGGCCACGCCGTGGGAAGCTCACAGGTGATCGCGTTCCTCAACGGGCAAATACTCTCCCAAGGAACAACGGACGGCAACGGGGCCCTTAGTATACATGACCTTCCGGTGGGTCAACTGATCGTCATCGCGAAGAGCAGTGGACAGTCGGCTTACGGCCGAACAGAGGTCACGTTGGGCTCGAATACAAGCGTCCAAGTCCAGCTACCCCTGGCCAATGGTGGATACTCAGTCGTGAGTGCGAATGCCGGATGGATTATCCTTGCAATCGTTTTGGCGGCAGGAGTATCTTCGGGAATCTTCGTTTACAAGCGTGTCTACAAGGCGAGAAAAACGGAAAACATGAAACAAACCGCCCGATAGACTGAGATGGACTGTTCCCGACAGCTCTGGCCTAGATTTCTTTCGCCTCGCGGTCAAAGGTGGCCTGGGGTTGGGTCAGCAGAGGATTTCGAGCTGGGACGCGTCTAAAGATCCTTGGGGCCCACCAGTTGAGTCTCTTCATGTAGCGCATGATCGATGGGACGAGGTATATCCTGACGAGACCAGCGTCGAGCATGACGACTATGAAAATGCCCATGCCGAGCTGCTGTAAGAGCGGAATACGAGATAGCATCATAGTAGCAAATGCTCCTGCTGTTACTAGCCCGCTCGTAGTGATTATCGGGCCGGTGTGCTCCACCGCGTTCTCGATGGCGGCGTCATCGGAGGACCCCTCTGTGAAATATTCTCTTATCCGTGTGACTAGGAAGATGTCGTAGTCGAGACCGAGCCCTATCATTATCACTAGGAGCATGATGGGAAGCATCCAGATAATTGAAGATCCGAAGAACAGTTGCGAGATGTAGACAACGGCTGCTAGCGCCCAGGAAACGCTGAGAAGAATTGTGAAGATAAGACGGATCGGGGTCAGCACCGACCTTAAGGCGACTAAGAGGATGATGAAGACACCGACTAGGACCAGAGTTGCCATTTCAAGATAGTCGCTAGCGCTTGATACGGAAAGGTCTGCAATTGACGCTGTTTCTCCGCCCACAAGGACCGTTGAGGTAGAAAGAAATGGGTTCTGACTCTGAAGGATGTTAACAACACCTCTAATCTTTGAGATCGTTTCGATGGAGTTGTCGGAATATGGTTCGCTGGACAGAACTGCGAAGACTATTGCTGATTTTCCGCTCGAGCCTAGGAAAGGCTTCATGCTGTCGAACATTTGTTGCTGCTCGGCAGTGTTAAGCTTCGGGAAAGAGGAGTAGGGAATTGCTTCCCCGGAAGGATGAGTTGCTCCGTAAACCCTGGAAACGCCAGGAACGGCCAAGGTCGAATTTTCGAGAGCTGAAATGTTGCGGAGCGCTGTTACGTTGATCGTGGAACCTGAGATTAGTTGCACAGGGGTTTCGACTACTGTGAACGTCGGAGTGATGGTCCCAGCACCGAAGCCATTCGTCATCTCGATGTAGCCCTGTTTGCTTCCCAAGTCGTCGGGGATCTGGCTGATGAGGTCATGACTTGTCTTCGAATACAACACCGCACCCGTCGCCGGAAGCGACGCCGCTAAGGCGACAAGGAGCACCATCTTGGAGTGTTTCGCTGTGAACTTAGCAGCTCGATGGTAGTAGCTCTTCGACCCAGATCTCGGAGGTTTTACCCTCAATCCTCTCGGCCAGAAGAGCTTGTCTCCGAGAAGTGAAAGGGTGGCCGGGACCAGAGTCAGGCAGACTATCAGCGCAATGGATATGCCAAGCATGACCGCAAGCCCTATCGACCGTAACATGCCGAACCCTGCCACCGCGAGGCTCCCGAATGCGATCACGACAGTAGCCCCGCTTGTAGCGATGCTTTCTCCTGCCCGGACAACCGCCCGCTCTACCGAGTCATTCTTTCCTCTACCCGCTTTGCGTTCTTCCGCGTATCGACTTACTAGGAAGATGCAATAGTCCGAGCCCGCCCCGAACATTGAGACTGGAAGCAGCGTGAGAACGAGGAAATGCACGCTCGTGATGAGAGTGCCGATTACGTAGACCAGTCCAAAGGCGACTCCAACGGACAGGCCTATTGCTGAGACCGGCAGCATAGGCACGAACAGAGAGCTGAAGAACAGGCCCACGATGATCAGTATCAGCGCGACCGTCACCGGGTCTATTCTCTCAACGTCGGCGGCAGATTGTATCTCTACATCATAGTTGAACGCTGGAGCACCTGTGACGTAAGCTGAGAGGGTTTGTCCGCTGATCTTGGCCGCTACTATCACGTCATCTCTGACTTGCTGTGTTGAGCTGCTTGGGTCACCCCCTTGAGGCTTGAAATCGATGATGACAAGCATCGTTCTGCTGTCGCGTGATATGAACTGGTCAGAGACTGCCCGGCTAGGCTGCACTGGATAGGAATGTATGTTGCCAGCGTGAAGAAGCTGGGTCGCTAGGCTTGAAAATTCTGGCTGAGAAGATGAGGGTCCTAGGTCGTAGATTGGGCCTATGAGGTTTTGTTGGGTCGTTGTGAGATTCGCCTGGCTCTCGAACGTGCTGATTGAGAAATTGCGGACCGCTGGTAGGCTGTTCCAGTTGTTGCAGGTGGAGCAGATGGGGTACATGTTGAAGACTTGGATGGTGCTCAGAAACAATCCCTTAGTTTGAGGGTCGAAGGGTAGCGATTCGAAATAGCTGTAAGTGACGTTGTAGTATGGAGGCTGCCCTGTCATACCCGGATAACCTTTGGTGACGTTCTGGGCCCTTTGGAGGGGCGAGTAATTTGAAAGGAGTTGAAACGTGTTATAATTCTCAGCAGGGCTAAAGGTGGAGTTCCAGGACTTGTAGAACAGATTTTGGTAGTCTATGGCGACTTGGGCGTAGGTTGGTGGGATGAGTGGGGACACTATGGCCCAGCTTGTCGCGTTGGCGATACGATTGTATGCAATTACCTGACTGCCGGTAACGTTGAATCCTGCATTATTGACGATGCTGGTCCAGCTTGTTAGGTAGGTGTTGGGGATGCCGAACTCCAGGAGGTTGGCTAGGTTGGTGGCGTTCTGTATCTGGTAGAGTTGGAAGTGGGCGACGCTGGTGAACCCTAGGAGTAGCTGGTAGTAGATGTCGTAGATGGTCGTGATATTACCTATGTTGGTGAGTGTGGGGTCGTTTCTCAGGGTCCAGTTCAGCGCGAGAGTGAAATCCCTGGTTTCGTTGCCGCGAACGTCGTTGTGGCTGATTACGACGACGCCACTTGAACCCTCTTGGATGTTGAATTCGCGGTTTACTATCTGTTGGGCGATGCTGGATTCGGAGTCTTTGGAGTTGAAGGCGGTCTCGGAGTAGACTATTACTTTCTGAACTTGCAAGATGGCTGGGACGCTAACGGCCAGGGCGATTATCCAGATGGCAAGAACTGCGCGGTTGTGCCTAATCGTGGCTCTTGCAAGGGTTCTGAAGAACAAGCTCTGACCTCGTTTCGCGTGAGCTTGAATCCTTGCCTCGGCGGCGATAAAGCCGTGGTGTAACCGAGAAATTGATTGACCGAACGATCGGTTTTCTGCTGTGGCTCATTCGGTGCTTAGACTGCCAGTTCTTCGCATTGAAGCCGAACCTTCAGTTCTTATACAAATGAAGAATACCGAAACCCTAGCAAAATCGAAGGCACTGAGGAACGCGCGAAGCATGACTGATATGCTAAAGGGGAGTCAGGTCCTCCAGAAGACCTACACCTATATTGAGAACGTGACGAAGGAATCCCGCAAGGCTCTGATGGAAGATTTCAGCCAGAACCACAAAGGCATCGCGATTAACTCGGCATCTGATATTCTCCGCCAGACAGTCCTAGACTGGTTTCCTCGTCGTGATCCCATGCTGAAGCTAGTCCATGAGAAGACAAACCAGGGAAAGCCGGGAGATGTTCGAATGGATTTTCGTGGAGAAACCAAGGCTGTACGTTTCAAAGTTCATCTCCATGCAGTTTTCGCGGTGAACGGCCAATCCCCGGATTCGCCTTCCTTTCTGAAAGAAGTCAACCTCTCAGTCGACCCTAGAGAATTCTCGATGTAGAGCCGAGGCTCAATGAGTCTCGTCAGCACATTCACACTCTCCAGTCTAGAGCTGACCCGGTTTTTCTTCGCAATGGTCTTACTATTGTTCACGGCGCATTCTTTCGGTTTCTTGTTCTATGAGACCAAGCTTCCACGGGTGATCGGAGAGATCTTCGGCGGGCTAGTTCTCGGCCCGACCTTCCTTGGATATGTTGCTCCTGACACAGAGAACTGGGTGTTCGGGGCTTTTCCATCGGAAGGTCAGTTGATCTCTGTAATTTCCTACATCGGGCTCGTTCTTCTCATGTTCATATCAGGGTTCGAGATCCAGAGGGCCTTCTCGAAAGAAGACCGTAAGATCGCTACCTCGTTCTTGGTTGGCGCTACTTTTGTTCCATTCATTATTGGAATGGCTGTTCCCTTCGTCTACAATTTCTCGCCGTTCTCGGGGCCAAACGGAAACATGCTCTCACTCGCCATCATCGTGGGCATTGGGGTCTCGGTCACATCGATCCCGGTAATCTCGAAGATCTTCATCGACCTGAAGATCATGGACACGCGATTCGCCAAGATCGTTCTGGCGATCGCCACGGTCGAGGATGTCATCCAGTTCGGGGCCTTGGCCATCGCAACGGGGGTTGGGGCTTCGGCATCTGCATCATTTTCATTGATCGGCTACACGGCGTTTGTGACTGTCGCGTTTTTCGGTGCAGCTCTGCTGGGTCTGCCGAGGTTGATACGCTATACGATAAGATCGAGGTTTGACGTTCTGATCAAGTTTCACCCTTCGAGGTACGCTCTCTTTCTCTGCTTTTCGATGGTAGCGTTGGCAAGCCTTCTCAACGTGAACATCGTCTTCGGTGCGTTTCTAGCTGGCATTGCGGTCGGAATGATGCCGGAAGAAGTCTTTGCTCTTGCGAAGTCGCAGGTCAAGTCGATATCGTTGGCAGTGTTCACGCCGGTTTATTTTGCCGTCGTCGGATTGAAACTGGATCTGCTCCACTCCTTTGACATTCTCTTCTTTCTCGGGTTCCTGGTCTTCTCAACCGCGCTCAAAGGCGGAGGTGCCTTAGTGGTGGGAAGGTTGATCAAGCAGAGGAGACTACCGAGTCTCAACCTTGCAATAGCTCTAAACGCTAGAGGTGGCCCGGGCATCGTGCTCGCTACCGTCGCCTTTGACCTCGGACTGATATCGGAAACATTCTTTGTGGCGCTCGTGCTTACCGCGATCGTTACCTCGCTGATCGCGGGATTCTGGCTGAGATATGTGAAGAAGAAGGGCTGGCCGCTACTCTAACGTCCAACGGCTCAAGGGTGAGAGAGAGCTTCCTTTAGGGTTCACAACAACAATTTCTCATGTAGTGACGTTCGTTTCAAGAGGTTCTAAGTCGGGATCCCAGATGCGCCTATCTTGTTGTCGCGACCCTCTTCCTTTAAGCGACAAATATCCTGCATAGAACAACAAGGCTATCCAGCCGTAGTAGACGAGCGCGTAGGTTGAAAGAACTAGTCCAAGTTCAGCATTTCCGACGAAGTGGAGAAAAATGAAGATTGTCGCGGGGACGGCTGTCGCGCCCGTCGCAATCAAAATCACACCTCCCAGTCTTGCCCTGGAATTCGATATTATGGACCCGACGAAGGCTACACCGGGCACCAGAAAAGAGTAGTAGTGTATGGCAAGGTCCGGCCGAGAGAGGTCGCAACTAAAGAAACCCGTGCAATCATACCCCAATGTGAAAACTCCAAACAGACCAATGGTAAGAAACGCTCCCGCCGAGCCCAGAACCCCAGCTAGCATTGACCAGCCGCTCAAGGAGCAGACACCATAGTTCAGTCGAAATCCGTGATTTAAGGGGCCAAGTCTTTCCGGGCAGTCCGCGAAGTCTTACCTCATCTCGCGTTCGAAGGCCCAACGCTCACTTCGCACAGCAATAGCCATGAGGAGACCGTGCGAAACACTCTTCAACATGGGTGTCCTCAATAGTGATGGGTCAAGATGAAGGAGGTCTCCGCGGAGGTCGTTATTCAGGCCTCTGCCGAACGGGTTTGGGAAGTACTGACCGATTTCGCGAAATTCCCCGAATGGAACCCTTTCATCAAAAAGATGACCGGCGAGCCGAGGACAGGGGCGAAGCTTGAGGTCCGGTTTGAGTCCCCCGGAGGAAGAGCGATGACCTTCAAGCCCAAAATGCTCAATGTGGAGACGAATCGTGAGATGTGCTGGCTCGGAAAACTCTGGATACCGGGCCTGTTTAACGGCGAACACTGCTTTACGATCGAAGCATTCGACGAAAAGGGCGTCCGTTTCGTTCAACACGAGAAGTTTACAGGGTTACTTGTTCCGTTCATGGCTAAGAGCCTGGATAGGGATACGAAGCGGGGCTTTGAGGACATGAATCGCGCTCTGAAGGAGCGGGCCGAGCGAGCTTACTAGGGTCCGTGCTCTCGCCATCGATAAGAAGTTAAGCCTGGCTAGAGAAAATACGATGAGGCTGGGAGAGATCCTGGTTTCTGGAGCTTGCTGACACGTGCACTTCGCGAGATCCGGAATCGACACGCCGTTGGAGGTCTTCTCGATATTCGGGGTGATTAGTGGGATGTTGCTCATTTCTAGCCTGGCTTGTCTGGCCGTTACTGTGAATCTGGGTTCGGTAAACTACAGCTCTCAATTTGCTTTCTTGTTTTTCACTATGGTAGGCATGGCATACGGACTCCTCGTTATCTTCGGCGGACTAGTAGTACTCTCAGCTTCTATGAACATTGAACCAAGGGGAGTGCTTGCCTTCTTTGTATTCACATCGTCACTCTTTGCAATAATTGGGTCGTTTTTCCTGTTCAGTTCCGTTATCCTAGGGCCACAGTAGGCTTACGCCGGAAAGTTCTCAACATGGCAATCTAGGGTCTTAGCCTGAGATCTGCGGGACCTTGACGGTCTCCTCTTCTTCCTCTTCCAGACGTGTTTTGATCCGTTTCAACCGGAAGAAATCTTCCCTCGATCTCTCCTGTAAACTCATCTCGATGTACCGAATTGTGTTCTCGATTCTCGGGACGACAATGTTTTCTAGGCTGTTGACTCGTCTCTTGGTTGCGGAGATTGCTTCAGCTAATCTGCGGATAGCGGCTTCGGCTGCGGACAGCTCGACTACATTCTTGACTGCTTCAGTCATTAGCGCGACGGCCTCGTCGAGCTTAGCGCTACTGCCGATCATCGAGTACGGAAATCCCTCTAGAGGTTTCAATTTCACGGAGACGTAGGGTATGGATACGCCGATGACGTTCCTAGTCGACGCGTCCACGTCAAACCGGTCCTGGACTGTTAGCGATGTTTCCTCGACCCTCGTGAAGCCCATGAGCATCTGGGCCTCGGTGAACTTCTCGTAAGCCTGGAACAACAAGTCTTGGGTCTTCTGTCTCAATGAGGTGATCTCTCGGGCGAACTGGAAGAACTCGATCATCAACGCGTCCAGTTTCTCCCGTAACAGATCTCCTCCCCGTTGTGCAATACGTCGTCGTCGCCGGAGGGCGATAAGCTCCATCCGGGTTGGACGAGCGCCCGCGACGATCTCTGACACTACGATGTCTTCCCGCGATATTTCGGATGATACTTCTTGATCGTGGCTGGGTCGATACGCTTCAGCTCGCTTTCAGGGAGGACGCTGAGGAGGTTCCAGCCGAGGTCAAGGGTCGCGTCGATGTCACGATTCTCGTATAGTCCTTGGTTGATGAACTTCTTCTCGAAATTGTCCGCGAAACCCAGGTAGAGCTTGTCCCGGGCGGAGAGAGCTTCTTCACCGATGACGGCGACAAGGTCACGGAAGCTTCGTCCCTCCGCATATGCGTAGTAGAGCTGGTCTGAGACTTCCCGATGATCCTCTCTTGTCCGTCCTTTGCCAATTCCTTCTTTCATCAGACGTGAAAGAGAGGGTGCGGGGTCGATGGGAGGATAGATTCCTTTCCGGTGTAATCCTCGATCGATGTAGATCTGTCCCTCAGTAATGTAACCGGTGAGATCGGGGATGGGATGAGTGACGTCATCTCCTGGCATTGTCAGAATTGGCATCTGGGTGATCGAGCCTTTGCTACCGTGAAGTCTTCCAGCTCGTTCGTAGATCGTACTCAGATCGGTATACATGTATCCCGGATATCCTCGGCGCCCAGGAACTTCTTCTCGGGCTGCAGAAATTTCTCTGAGAGCTTCCGCATAGTTCGTCATGTCGGTTAGAATAACGAGAACGTGGGTTCCGAGTTTGATTGCGAAATACTCGGCGGCTGTCAGTGCGAGTCGTGGCGTCAGGATTCGTTCAATCGCTGGATCGTCAGCGAGGTTGACGAACATTGTTACATGATCGAAAGCTCCTTGCTTCTCGAAATCGTCTCTGAAGAAGCGGGCTTCATCGGCCGTGATGCCCATGGCGGCGAAGACTGTTGTGAACGGCTCGTCTGTGCCTCGGACTTTAGCCTGACGAGCGATCTGGGCTGCAATCTGGTTGTGGGGAAGCCCCGATGCGGAGAAAAGAGGGAGTTTCTGTCCCCGAACGAGAGTGTTCATCCCGTCGATGGCGGAGACGCCTGTTTGGATGAACTCGCGGGGGTATTCGCGGGCGAAAGGGTTGATAGGACTGCCGTTTACATCGAGGTAATCATCAGGGATGATTCTTGGGCCACCGTCAGTTGGTCGGCCGCTTCCGTCGAAGATTCTCCCGAGCATGTCTTGGGAAACAGGAAGCTTGACCGTTTCCCCGGTGAAACGGATGCTAGTTGACGCTATATCCAGTCCGCTTGTGCCTTCGAAGACTTGGACAACCGCTACTCCGCCACCTACTTCCAGAACTTGGCCTCTCCGTTCATCGCCACTTGGAGTCTTGATCTTCGCCAGTTCGCCGTATCCTACTCCCCGGACTGATTCGACGAAGATTAGTGGTCCGGATATTTCTCGGACGGTTCTGTATTCGAGGCCGGCTAGTGAGACCATTCTATTTCGCCTTGACAGCGGGCGCTTTCAGCATCTGGAATTCTTGATCGAGACGCTCGTTCAAGGACTGGGAGTGGTCGGTGAACTTGTCAGCAGGGATGAGTCTCATGCGGCTAATGTCGTTCTTTACGGGCAGCTCGAGAACTTTCTGGAGCGGTATGTTTTCGTCGACTGCTTTCTGCATGAGGTTGTAGTAGTGGAGGATTGTGCGGATCATATTGTAGGTTTTCGTCTTGTCGCAATAGCTGTCGGCTGGGTTGTAGGATTGCTGCATGAGGAAGTCTTCCTTGATCATCTTCGCAGCTTCCAAGATAACCCGTTGTCCCTCGGAGAGGGCATCGGGACCCACAAGCATGACGATCTCGCGAAGTTCCTCGTCGCGCTGGAGAAGATACATCGCTACTTTTCGCAGGTCAACCCATTCGCTTCCAACTTCTTTTGGATACCAGGTTTCGAGGGTGTCGAGGTAGAGAGAGTAGCTTGTCAGCCAGTTGATAGCTGGGAAGTGGCGTCTCTTGGCAAGTTCGGAATCGAGGGCCCAGAAGACCTTGACGATACGGAGTGTGTTCTGAGTAATCGGTTCGGAAAAATCCCCGCCAGGAGGGGAGACCGCGCCGATGACGCTGATGGAGCCTTGTTTGGATTCAGAGCCGAGAACTTCTAGTCGTCCTGATCGCTCGTAGAAATCGGCGAGACGAGATGCAAGGTAGGCTG
This sequence comes from Candidatus Bathyarchaeota archaeon, assembly GCA_005883075.1. Classification (GTDB taxonomy): domain Archaea; phylum Thermoproteota; class Bathyarchaeia; order 40CM-2-53-6; family 40CM-2-53-6; genus 40CM-2-53-6. Next base: position 12,620 of record VBAX01000052.1, read on the forward strand.
GGTAGCCTTCCTCCCCTGGCATCTCTTCCAAACGTCCGGAGATTTCTCTGAGTGCTTCTGCCCATCTGCTTGTGGAATCCGCCATTAGCGCGGTATCGTATCCCATATCTCGGAAATATTCAGCGATTGTGATGCCCGTGTAGACGCTGGCTTCCCGCGCAGCTATTGGCATGTTTGAAGTGTTTGCGACCAATGTTGTCCGGTTCATCAGCGGTTGTCCTGTGCGAGGATCGAGGAGAGTTGGGAAGGTTTCAAGAACTTCCGCCATCTCATTTCCTCGTTCTCCACAACCGACGTAGACGATGACTTGGGCATCGGCGAATTTTGCAAGTGCCTGTTGCAAAACGGTTTTTCCGGATCCGAACGGACCAGGAACAGCCGCTGTTCCTCCTTTGGCGACGGGGAAGAAGAAGTCGATGATGCGTTGGCCGGTTATGAGTGGGATTTCGGATGGGAGTTTGCGTTTGAAGGGCCTGGCGATTCGTACGGGCCAGGTGTGCATCATGAACAATGAGACGGGTCCGGTCTTGGTCTCTAGCTCGCCGATGGGCTCGGTGATCGTATAATCGCCCTCCGGAACGATTGAGATGATTTTTCCGGTTTGGTTTGGCGGGACCATTATCCTTTGGGTGATTAGGGTTGTCTCTTTGACAGTTCCTAGGACGTCGCCGCCGGAAACAATTGGTCCAGAATCTGCGGTAGGCACGAAGTGCCATTTCTTGGATCGGTCGATAGCTGCCGGGGAGAGGCCTCTCTTGATGAAGGGGCCCGTCTTTTCGAAGAGAACTGTTAGTGGGCGCTGGATGCCGTCGTAGATCTGGCCGAGGATTCCGGGTCCAAGTTCTACAGACAACGGTTTGCCGGTTCTTTCGACCTTCTCGCCGGGCCGGAGGCCAGCGGTTTCCTCGTAGACTTGGACCGTGGCGTTTTCCCCGTCTATCTTGATGATCTCGCCGATGAGGCCTTGGTCGCCGACGCGGACGACTTCGTACATTTGGGCGCCGACCATTCCCTCGGCAACGATGACGGGGCCTGCGACCCGGGCGACCTTTCCAGGCTTGAAGTCAGGCATGAAACGTGACCTTGTGAAGTGATGGAGGGTCGAGTTTCTGGCCGGTTGTCATTAAAACCTTCCTTGTTAGAGCATTGGTTACGCCAACCTCATAGCCAGCCGGTGGGTTGGACGCGTGTTGTCGCATCCTTTCCTTTCAAAAAGAGTGAATGATGAAATTGTTTAGAGGAGTAGCATCGAGAACCCCACTGTCCAGCTTCAAACGATTGATACAGATTCTCGTGATAGGGTCCGACGGAGACCACTGCCCCGAGAGTACCTACGCGGCTGCAAAAGAGGTCGGCGCAGAGATAGCATCCCGAGGAGCGGTTCTAGTGACAGGTGGCCTTGGGGGAGTGATGGAGGCTGCATGCAGGGGAGCGAAGGAGAAGGGGGGAATGGTTGTCGGGATTCTGCCACACGAAGATATGAGCTACGCGAACCCTTACTGCGATATCATCATTCCGACGGGAATGGGTTTCTCGCGGAATTACGTGACCGCGTATTCTGCTGATTCGGCAATCGTGGTGGGTGGGGGAGCAGGAACCTACGTTGAGGCATTGGTCGCCTATCAGAAAGGAAAACCAATAGTTGCATTGAAAGGGACAGGTGGAACGGCCGACAAGATCGCCGACACCTACCTGGATGATCGGAAGACAGTGAAAGTCATGGCCGCCCCAACACCCAAAGATGCTGTAGATCAAGCACTGGACCGCGCCCTCAACGGCAAAAGAGGAATACGATACTTCCAAAGCGTCGCAAAAATGCTCTAACACTTTCCGCAAGAATTGGAAATGTGTTTTCCCAGAAAGTAGACATTCAATATTTGCGTTTGGCTGGGTTGACCGCTCCTTTCTTTGTGGGACCACGTTGTAGTAGGTCTCTGCGCTCGGAGGATTCTGATTCGCTACGATGCGTCGACAAAGATCAAGAGTTTAGTAGGCTGGAGTCGTTACCGATTCCGTTGTAGCCAAGATAACGGCTGGCTTGAGCGATATTCCGAGCCTACGCGACGCCTAATCTTCATGCATCACGGCTTTCGGGTTCTACCCGCTGTCCTTTGCGAAGCTTCGGAATTGGTCTGCTTGTTGCACTCGTCGGGTATTTCAGGTCGGCTGCTCCCTCGTAGGACCTGTTGAGCGGATGGGCGGGATCAGGGGGACTTATTGCAATGACTTGGTCATCGGTGACGAATATATCTGTTCCAAGTCCTAGGTGGGAGAATGCTGCTTTTACGGCTTCGGCGTAGAATACGCTTGCCTTTAGTCCCATGTCGTGTTTGACGATGAGGGTGTGGCTTCTGCCGTCGAATGCGTAGTCGGAGGTGAATGCTCGGCCGTATTGTGCGCCGAGGAATTCCAGCGCTTTTAGGACGCTGTCGAAGTCGAATTTCTTGAACCAGAAGGTTATGATTCCTGGAGCCTGGTTTTCACCCCACCAGCTTCCCATCTCCTTTGCCTGCTCGATGGTCAGATAGTCGAAGAACTTTCTGATAGTACTGGCTGAGGTGGTGACTGTTCCGAATTTCTCGGCGTTAACCTCCCACTCAACATACCTTCTAAGTGCCTTATTCGCCATTTGGTTCATGCTGACTCTTCCTTCTGAAGAGAGCCCTTCCATCTTCCTGTCAACGTCACGGTCTATGCGAAATGTTCTCGTTACTGTGTCAGGAGACCTGCGGACTTCGGGTTTCAGAGCGTCTTCAAGTTGTGTCATTACGAACTATCACATTCTATAGCATATGCAATCGAGTGCAAACAAGAAGATAAACTTGGCCCTACTCTATGGCACCACGAGTCATTCTCGCCAAATACAGGAGAAAGAGGTATTCCGCTCGCAATACATTGCAAACGGTCTGTCTGAATACACGGCGCAAAACTATGCCGTGCATACAGGCGAGGTGATTGCCGGATGCACGCGTAGAGAGACGTACCGCTTAAGTGCTTGCAACGACCCAAAGGGGTTTCGAGGACAAAAAAATGACCTTAGCACCTACACGATCCATGCTCGAACTCAAACCAGCACCGGTTTCGAGTTCGAGAAGCGTGACCAGGACCCTTAGACTAGACGAGGATGTTGAAGCAGGCATTGTCGAGATGGCCGAAAGAGAACAGTTCTCGTTCAACCTTCTCGCCAACAGAGCACTCAGGAAACTAGTGGAGTGGGAGGACAAAGCCAGCAAGTTCGGCTTCATCCAAGTTCCCACTTCCCTCGTGGAAAAAGTCTTCAGCATCCTCAGCGATGAGGAAGCTCGTGAACTGGGCAGAGAGGCAGGCACGAATACTCTTCCCGAGATGGTACTCTTCTGGTTCAAGAAATTCAACCCCGAGAACGCGCTGAAAGCGATGGAGATGATTGGCAGCTACGGAAACGCGTTCAGACTCCAATACACCCTCGATGGAGAAACTGATACTGTGGTGTTGAAGCATGATCGAGGACCCAGAGTATCCGCGTTCTACGGCGAGATGTTTCAATCTCTCTTCAAACCCATGGGTGCAAAAGTTGAGACACTCGAAACAGACGGACAAGTAGTCGCGACTATCATTCGCCCTCTGACGGGTCTTGCCGGCGAGCACAAAGATGCGCCGCTGATCCCAAGCTTTGCAGGGGCTAAGAATGGAAGAGGCTACAAGAGATAAGCAAAGCTCAACAAGTGAGCCCAGGCGAGACAAGCAGAAGACATCGGGGTGGATTCGGATGCACTCCGATGCGAAACCGAAGCCCCCTCCGGCCGATGAACAGTTGGACGACGAGTCCAAACCACCCGACCGAAAGAGTCGAAAAGCACTAGAGAACCCGTAGAAGAAATCAGGGCCGCTAAGAGTATTCGACGACGGTGCACTCGATCCAATCAGGAATGACAATCGCTCGGAGGAGTTCCTGAAAAGCTGCGTCTCGGCTACATGTTGAGGGTCAAAGAACACTCCATCATCCAAAGTCACAACGAATTTCCTGCAAGAGTTTTTTTTTCGTGATTCCGAACCGAGTCGTTTGTTTTACCAGTCGGAAGCTCAGTCGGACCGGATTCCCGGTCTACACTTTGCTAGGTATCATCTGTGATTTTCCCGATAAGAGCCGAGTGTCTACAGTGTGTTAAGAGAGATTACTTTGTAAACGTCGCGGTTATATGGAAAAAATAGCGAAGGGTAGCGATAGATAGAAGATGAATGCAATGCTTTCCAGCAATGAAAAGCGGGAAGGGCTTCCGCACTCGGAAGGTCGCGAACCCGAGACCATTGGTCGTCTGAAAGACCTCCTAGTCGACCTCATAGATTCTTCAAAATCGTTAGACGCAAGAGTCTGGCTCGACGGAGTGTACACTGACATCAGTGACGAACAAGTCCGGGGAGATTGGATGAACGATCGGGACGTGTACTTCAAAGTCGAAGGAAGAGTAGACAAGAGGAATGGCTCATGACAATGATGTTCGATCAAGACTCAGACCCTAACAACTGCCCTTCATGTCTCGAAACCACGGGTCTAACATGTGATACTTGCCAGCTCTGCTTCGAACACTGCTGCGCATGCTCAGTGGACGTCGATCCGACCGACACGATGGCGGGATAATTGATGAGCGACATAAAAAACAGAATCCAGGAGAACTACCAATGGACGGCCTACATGAAACTGAAGGGACAGACATGGGCCCGAAGAGAAGATGAGATACTGGACGAGTTTGACAGCTTCGTCCAGTCCCTTAGAGGCGTAGGTGTAGACTACAATATTATTGTCATGGTTAAGGGAAGAGTTCCTCGACAAGCGTACTCTGAATCAAAGACGAGAGAGGCAAAGGCCGAGGTCGCTCGAGAGGGGTCTGGTGCATAGCATTGGCCAAGTTCATATTATCCGTGGGAGACGGCACGTTCAAGCTGCTAGCGTCAGAGGCAAAGAGAAGAGATGTCACTGTGCAACAACTTCTTCGAGCGGTCATCGTTCCTGAGTGGGTAAGAGAGAATCTCGAAGTCAGTCCATCTTCGATGGAAGCAAGGTTGAATTCGTCTTCGATGGCGCAGAGAGAGATCGCACCGCATTTGATGCACCAGTCAATTTACCGTGGTCAACGAGATCAATTGGTGCAAGCACCGGTTAACCGGCTTAGATGACTAATTGACTGGAGCAGATAGGACAGTCATGTCTCGCCCACAGCAAACAAGATTTGTAACCAGAGCGTTGGTGCTAGTTGTTATCATGGGTCTGGGAGCTTTGTTCGCGGTGCACCCGTACATCGCCCAAGGTACAACAGTCCCTCCCGGCCAGCTCCCATCCTGGAACCCGGCCGTCCCTTGTACTGCAGTTCTGACAAGTATAGAAGGGATAATCGGCAGCCAGCCGAACGCAAACGGTGGGGCGACATATGGAGGAGGCGGCTTCATACCGGGCATTCCCAACAAGAGATCTACCTCCCCGCCGTGCACGGTGAATGGAAACACAACGTTTGTGGAAGTCCATGGAGTCCAAATGCTCACGCTAACCAACGTCGTTGAAGACTGTGCCCAGTATCCCAATGGGAACTTCTGCGACACAACATCCAACTTCAAAGATCCAAAGTGCGCAAGCTCGGACGTCAATCTTTGTCAAATGCACATGGAGATAGACCAGGCATGGAAATCGGCCGGTATCGCACCACAAAACCCACCGGTCACCACCCAGCTCTTCGACATCCAAGGCTTCGTCTACTGGGACGACGGACATCTCAACGATTCATGGCATAGTTACACCGGCTGGGAGATTCATCCCATCTCAGCCTGGAGATACTCCAGTAGCTCAACGCCAGACTTCGGCCTAACAATGAACCTCAACAAGCTAAGTGTACAACAAGGCTCATCCTCAACAGCAACCCTTGTCGTAACCGGTCTCGATGGTTTCAATGGTACCGTGACCCTCTCAGCCTTTGTGACGTCCAAAATCGCGAATACCACTACGGTGACACTCAACCCTCCAAGCGTTTCGATAACCCCAGGCGGGTCAGCGACGTCAATACTAACAATCCAAGCGTCACCATCCGCTCTTGTGTATAACTACTGGACAGTCACCCTCAAAGGGACGAACGGAGGCCTGACCCACACCCTACTTGTGACGCTCGCCATTACGAGGCCGCCTCCCGACTTCAACATCTCTGCCAGTCCAGCGAGTGCAACTCTTACCCCTGGCTCATCACGATCAGTCACCATAACTCTCCAGAGTATGTACAACTTCACGGGAACGGTGAACCTCGCGGCATCAGTCGCTCCGGCAGACACAACCGCATCTCTCTCCCCCGTCGGACCGAGCGCCTCCCTCAGCCCTACCAGCGTAACCATTGCTGGAAACGGATCCGCTACTTCGACCCTATCAGTTTCCACATCTCTCCTCACGACACCTGGCACCTATACGGTCACCATCAAAGCCGACAGCGGGACATTGTCCCACTCGACCACAGTAACCATCACAGTCTCCTTAACGTGAGGATAGGATGGATCGGGGAAGACGGCAATCCCTCGAGTATCAGCCGCCGGAACTATACCCCCATTTTCGTTCCAGAGCAATCTCCAGCGTGGTCGCCTGTGTTACATTGTGTGCGGATTGTGTTACCTTCTAGGCTCTTGTAGACAGACTGGACAAATACTTCACCCGCCTCTCTTCAGTTGGAAATACAGGTGGTAAGGACACTGCAAACCACAACTCAAACCCATCGCAAGCGAACCAGGACATTACCGGTTACCGCGACCCTGCTTTTGGCTGCCTTAGCAGTCTCCGCAGGCCTGTTCGCCGCACATTCAGTCAGCGGGACGACGATTGCTCCAGGCAATTTCCCAGCCTGGAACCCCAATGTAACTTGTAAAGCGACATTGGCAACTGTCCACCAGGTGATAGGTAACCAATTCAACTCGTCAACACAAGGCGCGCTTGAAACTGGTGGACCGTTCGGAGTCCTCAACGGGACAGACGAATCCTCCCTCCATCCACCCTGCATGGCCCCTAATGTCAACGGCACAATGGCTCCTACGTTCGTAGAGATCCATGGAATCTCACTGACAACAGGCTCGATAGTCCAGGACGGAGCCCTAGGCGGGAAATGTGGAACAAAGTATACACCTACGAACGGTGGAGGTCCCTATCCTGGTGGGCAAACCTTCTGCAATGCTTACGGGGTCTTCCAGGACACAGCAGAGTACACGGGCAACTGTGAGACTCTACAGGATCCTAATCCGAAGATTTGCATAAGGCTCGAGATCGATAGAGACTGGATGGCTGCAGGCTACTGTGGTGCAGGAACCGCCTGTGATAACTCAACATTCGACAAGCTCAGCTCAAGCCAGAAGATAGATGTTCAGGGATTCGTAACATGGCACCCGCCCTCAAGCTCGGGACACGGATACTCATCATGGGAACTGCACCCGCTCACAGCATGGAGAATTTCGACCGGCGCACCCCCAGATTTCAGCATGTCCGCCAGCCCAACGACTATGACAGTCTCAGTCGGATCTTCAGGAACAGCAACAATAGCTCTCATCAGCCTCAATGACTTCGTTGGAACTGTTGACCTCTCGGCCTCAATCGCCCCATCGGATACAACCGCATCACTTTCCCCCGTAAAGCCAACGGTGTCCTTCAGCCCAGCCAGTGTGGTTCTCGCCGCAAACGGAACAGGCGCGTCAACAATGACCGTCTCATCCTCTCTACTGACAACACCTGGAACCTACACGATAACTGTCACAGCGAACAGTGGAACAATATCGCACTCGGCAACAGTTACAGTTACGGTCAGCCTGCTGTGACCAAAGTCGACCATCAAACCACCCGCTTTCTTTGATCTTTCAGATCGCTCTCTAACGTAAAGAAGGGACTATTCTCAGGACCAAAAGTCCAGGTGCATCTTTTTCAATACAAAGTAACTTCCTGCAAAGGACCTTGGTTGTAACCCAATGTGGTAGCTTGTGTTCTTTCATAGACGCGCCCATTATATCGAAAGAACATCAATTACCTGTCAGACATGATGCCAGTGAATATGTCCGTGATCGGCGCGGGCTATTGGGGGAAGAAGGTAATACGAGAGATCATGGACGTATCTCGTACTACTGGCCAGGTTAATCTATGCTCCATTGTTGACAACTCCCCCTCGATGCTTGAACAGTGCAGAAAGGAATTTGGTCCCTTGGACTATCGTTTGAGCTATCAGGGATTACTGTCCGATTCTGCAACCTCCGCGGTTCATATCTGCTCACCAAATGGCACGCATTTCGAAGTCGCATCACGTTTTCTCAGATCGAAAAAACACGTTCTCGTTGAGAAGCCTCTGGCCTTGCGGTCAAGGGAAGCCGACGAGCTAGTAAGACTCGCAGAGACAAACCGCAAAGTTCTCGCCGTGGGACACGTTCATAGGTTCAATAATGGAGTCAAAGAGCTGAAACGCGTAGTAGATAGCGGACTTTTAGGGGACATCTACTACCTTCGCCTCCAATGGACTGGGTTCCTACCGCCCCAAAGAGATCGAGATGTGATAACAGATCTGGGCCCGCATCCCTTTGACATCTGTAACAATATTCTCGGCACCTGGCCGACCAAGATATCATGCAGGGGTAGAGGTTACAGAGGTGGATCGGGCGACGAAGTCGCTTTCATCACGGCTGAACACATTGACGGTGTTAACGCAAGCATTGAGCTAAGCTGGTTGGATTCTGAGAAACATAGAGATGTGACAGTGGTAGGAAGCGATGCGGTGGCCCGGCTAGACTGTCTCGATCAGAAACTGGTTCTTCAACGATCTGACAAGACGGAGACAATATTGACTGTTCCAAGCAATACGCTCCATGAGGAGATCATTCACTTCGCCGAATGTGTCGAGAACAACTCGACATCTGAGCCTTACTCAAATCTATCTGACGGAGCCATCGGAGCCGGTGTAGTGAGACTTCTTGAAGCATCGAAAAGGTCCGTGAGCGAAGAGCGCACCATACAGGTTTCAATACCGGAATCCGAAGAACTAATTGCAAGCGAACCAGCTCAAACAGGGTTCCGAAAGCTTTCAGCCTACCACTGACAACTGGTCAACTCAGGTTTGTGGTTGATTCGCAAGCGCTTGGACTAGGGATCTAGCGAGAGTATGTGACGCAGAAACAAGCGTCCGAAACTCACAAACACCCTCATAAGCTATCCCGCGCAAATCTTCAGGTCTGCAGTACCTGCGGAAAGTTCATAGCGACAACGTATAGAGAGACAGCGAAGGGAGAACTAGCGATCGAAGAGCTGGAGCTGGACGTGAAGATTCTGTCCTCACGAATCGGCCGACTACGAACAGCCAAGTCTCAGAACTCCGGCCATCGAGAACAATCTTCAGACTCGGTTATGAGAGTTGAGGACACCTGCTGGTAAACGATGAATATCGGCCAAAGGACGTGTTTACATTCTAGATTGAAGCTTTCTCAATTCGGTGTTTCATTCCTATCAGATTCTGGTTCTTCCTGAGGCCTTGAGAGTTCGTAGAGCGTTTAGCGTTATCATCTTGTTGGGGCCTTTTCGTCCCCAGTCAACGACTTCAACGTTCGACACCGACAGTTTCGTTCTTGTTAATGCTGTCCGTCTCACATTCCAGTAATAGTTGTCCGCGTGCCATAGTCCGTCGGGACCCCTTTTCTTCTCCACAATATCTAGCGCCTCCTTGGTCCGTGGGTCGTCTAGCTCTCCTGCCCGCGAGAGGATCATGAGCTCTTGTAGAATGTCGCAGTGCCAGTACAGTGGATAGTGAAGCTCGACCATGGTCGGGTGGATGATCTCTCCCGTATGGTCAGAACGAAACAAATAGTGTTGGAGAAAGAACTCTGATGCTCTCTCAATCGGCTTCAAATATTCTCGATCTCCTGTCGCCCTTTGGTATTCGACAAGGCCCCAGAGAGTCGACAGAGATTCGTTGACTGATGAATGGTCTGCCTCCGGTCTCCTGTCGCAGTTCCATCCTCCATCAGGCCACTGCCATTCGACCAGTGACTCGGCAAGCTTCACTACCCGCGGATCCTCTGCGAGACCCAGCCGGCTACACACAGCCAACGCGTTACCCTCTTGAGACGCACATCTCCGATATCGTCCACTGATCTGAGGAACATTGCGAAGATGAGCCTCACCAAGCAGCCATTTCAGAACAAGATCCGTTGCCTTCACCGCTGGCCGAAATCCTGAGGGTATGCCGAGTTCAACAATAGAAACGAGGCGCCAGTGTGCGCCTGTCCATTTCTGGTAGGGATGGACTCCGAAACCACCGTCGGCACGCTGACCGGACAGAAGAGTCTGCACAATAGGCCCGCTAGGAATTTGTCTTTTTGCTGCAAGAACTTCTTTCGAATCTGACGGTTTGTCCAGAATCTCTGTGAGAGTGAGATAACAGATCGAGGGGTCCCCGGATTCCAAAAGCCAATTGACTACAGGGTCTTCAGTGATCATGGGCCGGGATCGTCCGATCCATGACTTTTCGTCGGTCCAAAATAACGGTTTCAACCATCTTTAATACGCATCAGATTCATCCGAACTTATGCAGCCAATCACCTACTCGATACCCAAAGGACTGAGAACTGGAGCGATTGGTGGTTTCATCGGGGCAATAGTCTTGGGCATTTTTGGAGAGATTGGCGCCATGGCAATGAATCAGGAACTCTTCTACACGACGATCGCGAAGAAGCTAGGGTTCGGCGACTCCTATGCCGTCATAGGGGGATGGGCTCTGCACCTGTTGGTAGGAATAATTGCAGGCTCACTCTTCGTCGGAGCTACGGCGGCAATCCGAAGGTTCGCCCTGACCACGACTAAGAAGGCTGTCTGGGTCGGTATACTGGGAGGCATCGTAATTTGGATGGTCGTCTACGCCCCCGTTACAGGTATCCTTGTCCCTGATGACCTAACCAACACAACGTTCGCAGGGGGATCGTTCGTCCTCCACTTGCTCTACGGGGTTGTCACTTCGATTGTATCCTTGTCGTTGCTCCGGCGCAAGGTCCCAACAAAGGTCGCGGCCTAACAGCTCGGCAGGTTTGTGCCGCCGGACGCGAGGAATCCGTTTCCGGACTGGGTTGAGCTGTCGTAGTTTGACTGTTGAGTGAGAAGGTAAGTTGCGTACGACCCTGTGACCATGTATGTTCCATTCAGGGTTACGGTGAAAGTGGTAAGGTTCGGGTTTGGAGGTAGATTGTTCAACTGCGAGCCGGAGACCCTGTAGCTAAAGATCGGATGAGCAGCTCCATTTGCTGACAGATGAAATGATTCTGAGTCAGCCAAAACCCAGCCTACCGAGGGATAGTTCAGGGTCAGAGCCCATGTTGCATCCATCGCAAACCTGGTGGGATTGCTGATGCCGAGGGTTTCGTAGACTGTCCGATAGCCTGAGTAGCTTCCAGGTGATCCGTAAAGCGTTGAAGAATCCGTGCGAACCGAGATGCAAGTTGGTTGAAGCTGATTGATGGACTGGTTCGCCGCGTTTCGATCAGAAGTCTTGGCAGCCTGCAAGATTTGCTGTTGAGCATTGTTATACAACACGAATCCGCCGACCCCGACAAGGAGAAGGACAATGAGAACTATTCCAACGATTAGTTTCACAGGTCTCTTCGAGGGCGGCGCGGTGGCAGGAATCGGGGCCCACGTTGGCGGAGGAATCGCGCTTCCACACTGCGGACAAAACTGAGTCCCCAAGGGAACGGTTGTGAAACATGTTGGACAGATTACCTGCTGAGCTTGCGGTTGAACCTCGTAAGTGGATGGAGGGGCAGCAGGTGGCGGTGGAGCCGTTGCCTGATTCTGGCTATCCGCTTTGATATTACTCTCCTCTGTCACAAACAGACTCCGTCCAGCATTTCTATTGGCCGGTCTCGCTTATTAGAGCGTCGGATTCCTGCTCGTAGTTTGTTCTAGTTTCTGTCGGAACAGAAAGCGGTCTGTTGGTTTGAAGCCTATCGACCGTCCAGAAGAGGCAGCGGTCTTGTTATTTTGGAAGACTTCGAGTCCGATCTCATCTATATTCACCCGTTTGCACTCTTCCACCAGTCGTATCGCCAGTTCTCTTCCCACTCCCTTCCACCGGTTTCCCGGTTTTACGAAGAAATCGTTTACAGTCATGACTCGTCCAAGTTCTGCGGAAGGCGTGTAAGCTGCCAAGACCACGCCAACTATTATCTTGTCCCGAGCGACAACGAGCAGGCCAGGCGATTCCCCGCGGTAGTTGCTGGTTGACAGTCCACAATATTCTCTGCCTGATTGGAGCTATTCCTTCTACGCGTGGTATTCCGTGATGAGCTTCACGATCTCGTCGCGTCTGACACTTCCGCCTGGTCGATGGTTACCATTCTTGGACCCAGGCTACTAGCGTTAGGGAAATAAGCCGAGACCAGCGATTAAGATGCAAGTCTTTCCTTTGACCCTTGGCACTTATTCGTCTTCCGCATGCCGGACCTGTGGTTGCTCCGAAGAATCCTGCGAGACTTGCCAGACGGTCGCGGATTGTTCTAACTGTGCCTCTTGCTGCTGCACAACCACCCATCAATCATGGAGACATGGGAGGATCGGAAGCGGAATCAGAATCGAATATCTTAGCTCGGCGTGGATGACAATCGAGGTCTTGGGGTCTATCGGAGTCGGACTAATCGCAGGAAGTTTTGCCCTACTTGCTTTTGGGGGGGACAGTCTGATAGAATTGATCTCCGGGCTCGCGGTCTTGGGCGGTCTGCGCAGGGACTCTTCGAGAATCGGTGGTGTGATTGACAGCAAGAGAACGGAACAATTCACGAGTCTACTCCTATTCGCCCTAATTCCCGTCATAGGACTAGGCACCGTCTACTCGTATGTTTCAGGGCTGAAGCCTGAGGGATCGCCACTAGGAATCGCCATTGCCACTGGAGCGGTGATAGTGATGCCCTATCTCTACATCCAGAAGAAACGGATAGGCCGGGAAACCCGGTCACTCGCTCTCTCGATGGACGCGATAGAGTCCGTAACATGTCTCTTCATGGCCACGGCCCTCCTCGGCGGACTCCTCGCAGAATATTTTCTAGGACTGTGGTGGGCTGATTATCTTGCGACCGGAATTATTCTGGCGTTCGTCGCGAGAGAAGCTGTCGAATCATACCATGAACTCCAACAGGAAAAAGCACCTGACGCATAGTGCCGGACGTTCTCTCTCCTGACTAACTATCAGAAATGACGATACGAATGCACTAGGTGCCGGAAAGCGTGGGGCTCGCACCTGCGAGTGGTTCCGGTTGTGGGACGGGCGCTCGCATTCTTCCACGTCTTCGAAGCAGCCAGCCAAGCGTCACCGCCACACCAGCTCCTACCATTCCGATGCCAGCGTAGATCCAGAAGGATGTTACTGGAGGCAGTGTTGTGGTTCCGGAAGTCCCGCCTGGGCCGCCCGTAGAGGTCTGCCCGTGTCCGATTGATCCTGCGGCGGTTCTCCTAGACAGGTCCAGGTTTGTAGATGTTAGCCGAAGTGTGACTGGGACGCTTGCGCTCATGTGATGGCTCACTGTTACGGGGTCGGAGACGGGAAAGCAGCCTGAGGGACCGCAGAGATAGTCGCCCGGCTTGTAATTCTGGGTTTGAGAGGATGCAACGGATATTGTTGCGCTCGAACGGACGAGCAGGTCACTCGCTTGGTCGTAGTCGAATTTCAGGTCGAGCTTGAAACTTTGGTCGCTCGATCCGCCAGATGTAATTACAGGCGGACTGGAAGTTGAAACCGACTGTGAAAATGTCGATTCGACAATCCAGGCGGCGCGATTATTGCCGGCTCCTAAATTGACAGTCTCGCTCCCTGTGATACTAGCATATCCTGTGAGGATCTCAACGGGTTGACCGTTTGTCAGGGGCCCGTTTACCCACCAGAATGTATAGACCTCTTTCTGCGAGGATAGCAATTGGCCTATCCCGGGAGAATAACCATAACCGTAGTACCCATAATATCCCGGATAGTAGGCGAGCATCTTTTGGATTATGCCCAGGATCACCGACGTGGCCGTCCCGGAGGATTGCACGCGAGTTGAGAGATCAATTGACTGCGAGAAACTTCCGGATTCAGTCACCGGGGTAAAGCTGAGAGGCCCGACAGATGCAACGATACTTACTTGGTGGCTGACGTTGAGGACGGCCACACTGTTGTCAAGTCCGTTAACAGTCCAGTCTATGGAACCGTCGAGACTGATCGTGGGATTGAAGGGAGGCGAGGGAGGTGTCGGTGGAGAGCCCGACACGACTAGGTTCCCGCGTAGCGACGGATGAAGCGAATCATAATAGCTGTAATTGCCCGGAGTCGTGAATGTTAGGGAGAATGAACCGTAGTGGGCTAAGGGACCTGAGTCGAAGGTTTGAAGGCCCGCCGTGTTTGTCGAGGAAGAGGTTACCGTGTGCGTTAGGCTGCCATAGTTGAACCACATGACCGTTGTCCCGATTTGTAGAGGGTAGTAGTAGAAGGAGGGACTGTAGGAGCACGAGTATCCTGTTGGAACGCAGCTTCCGTTGTCGTATATGTTGACGAGTGTCCGTGGTTGATAGGGGCCGCACGCAGTCTGATTGTAGCCAGGCGGAGTTGCATTGCAACTATGAGTCGATTGCATAGACGCGTTCAACTGATAATTCGCATTGCTACCTACGCTGAGAATCGGGACCGCGCCAGCGGAACTCACCATCAACACGACTAGAAAGAGAGAGGAGATGCTACCCGTGGAAACTTGTAGAATCTTCAAGATAGTAGCGGCCTAGGAGTAAACCGATAAAAGCATTGCTGAAAGTCCCACCGCTGATGCGTTTCGCCAGTATATTCAGCCATCGGAAAACAATTGGCCTAGTTCTTCTCGCCATCTCCGTCGTAGCCGCCGTGACCTATGGCGTTGTTACCTATCAGACCCCCTACGGTTGCGGCCCCGACGGCGTCGCTACCGGACCCGGGATCTACTGGCAAGTCCTAGCCAAACCATGCATCTACATTTACTTCACTGGGATCGTTGGAGGAAGCGTCCTGCTGATTCTTCTTGTACCTGTGCCGGGGAAAAAATCGAGTCTCTCTGCCTTACTAACAGAGCTCGAGCATATTCATCGATGACAATGTCTGTCTGCTGCGAGATTTCTCCGGCATGACGTGTTGACTCTGCATCAAAAGGGAATCTTCCCGGGAAAACCTATAAGGTCACGATTATCGAAAGCAACGAGGAAAATAGTATGAAACGAGCAATCACAACGATCACGATGGCCTTGATCCTAACCCTTGCTGTACCTGTCGCAGCCCACGGCACAAAAACAACCAGTCTAAACTTCACGAACATTCCATTGCTCCGGCCTGACGGTAACAGCGAACCCGAACTCTCCATCGGACCAGATGGGACCACGATATACGTCGGGCTGTCTTGGACCCAGTTCTTCACCAACACATGGAAAGGAGGTTTCGGACAAGTCCCAGTGTTCCAGGGAACGATAGATGCCAACCTCGCTAACAACGTCGGCGGGGGCGGCGATGCGGACGTAGACATCGGCTCAACCGGCACACTACACGTCTCCACTCTCATTTTCTTCTTCAACCCACAAACCCGCATCACCCAGCTAGGCGTCTCGGCGATCACCTGCCCGAACGCTGACACATCAAACAACTTCTCACACTGCACCAGCCAGATAATCGATTCGACACAGTCCGACCGTCAATGGATAACCTCGGACGGACCGCATGTTTACATTTCCTACCATGACTCGGGATCGAGCACTCTGATTCACGTGCAGCGTTCTGACGATGACGGCTTTACCTTCCATCGCGTAACAGACCCGATCACGGGACAGGGTGGTGCTACTGGAAACTCTACTTTCAACAACGACCAGGGCAAGCTCATCGCAGACTCATTCAGCCACAATGTCTACACGGTATGGGCGGGTGGCGTCTCGGGCTTGCAGAAGGGAACGACCGCGAACTTCAACAACATCTACGTGACCGTCAGCCCTGACATGGGCAAGACCTGGACTCCACACCTCGTCTTCTCAGGACCTATCAATGTGGCTTTGAACAACGTCTTCCCGGCTTTGGCCGTGGACCCGCTCAGCGGGACTCTCTACGCCGGCTGGTCAGACGCGCACCATGTGTTCATCTCGAAATCAACAGACCAAGGTAATACTTGGACCAGTCCACTAGCGGTAAACACGTCTCCAGCAAACACAGCGGTCTTTCCATGGATCGTCGCACGGGGCAGCACAGTTGACTACGTCTACTATGGCACGAATACTTCGAGCAAAGATGACCCGCGAGCCGTATGGAATGTGTACATGGCACAGAGCTCGGACAGCGGGTCCCACTTCGCACAGAGCACCGTCACAGCCCGTCCAAACCATGTGGGCGTCATATGCACCAACGGAACCGGTTGCGCACGCGGGACACGGAACCTTCTCGACCTCTTCCAGGACGCGATCGACCCGCTCAATGGACTTGCCGCTATAATCTACACTGATGACACTTCGACAACCCAGGCGGACGGTTCCCCGCTACCTCAGGTCTCAGTTGCATTCCAAACCGCCTAGACTCGAACAAAGCCTGTCATTAAACTCCCCGTTTTTCATTTTTTTTCTCAGCCTAGATCCATAGGCTTTGGCGTAGCCGAAGCAAGAGGGTCGATCAGTCTACTTTTTCTAGTCACAATCAGATGACAAAAATCGCCCGTAGCCGCTCTCCTGTTCAAATTCGTTGTGTCAAATACGCAGCGGTCGGCCATCGTGGCGAGGGAAAATACGGCCATGAAGGAAAACACTAATGCGAGAGTCCTGGTCAGAGAAAGCTCTACTCGCCTCATAACGAGGTGGGCAAGAACCCACGAATCCTTCATGACCGTGCGCTTCAAAGAGAAGAAGCGCACGGCAGCAGCATATGGAACCTTCTGGTACTTGACGTCCAGAAGATTCTGCTAAGAGAGCCCCGTTCAAGCAAGGCTCTCATTCAACCACTGCCTACGAAACCAGACGACCAGGACCAACCCCCGTTTTCAAACCAACCTCCAATTTCCCATATTCACGTGGCGCCCGAGTGGAAGGGCGCGTGTTACTTAGTCTCACAAGATCTTCCACTTGTACGCGCTATGCCCAAATATCCGTGGAGCCCTTTCCCATAAGGGGGAAGCAAACCGAACGCTTCACCGGAAAAAAAAATGATTGCCACATATGTTGGCTATGTAACACTTGGCATACTGCTTGTCATATCTCTTATCGGAGCCTACTACTTGGGCAAGTAACTCAAGGATCCTCATTTTGCTTTCTGAAGAATTTCGTCCGCGAAAACTGTCCACTTCCCGTTCTCACCTTTCTGCCTAATCTGAATTGACCAAATCCTATTCTTCGAGTTCCACGTGAACGTATTATGAAGAGGACCCGTAGGGTACTCGAATACAAACCTGATCGAATCTTGACCTTGCAAGGTTCCGTAGCCAAGTGTCTCGGAGAAGCGGCCGCCGAATATGTCGATCCAGTGAACAACGTATCGCTCACTCATGTTATCATAGCCGATGAATACCATTGCCTCATACTCAGCATTACTAGGCGTTCCCATGCTCCCCCGATTTCTGGCAGCTGAGTCTATGAAATGGACTCGGAGGAATTGATGATTGAGAACCCAGTCAGCGTCGCAATATTGCTCGAACTGCTGCCCCGCAATTCGCCCGGTCACCTTCCAATTTCCAACGAGTCCCTCCAACAATTTATCTTGGAAGATGTGATGCTCACCATCAACCTCCAATTTGGGGTGATCAGTCGACATGTTCCATGTGACATTGTCTGCCGACTACATTTGTATTGGCTTTCTCGATCTGATCTATCTAGCTTGACACGACTTTTCTAGTTGGGACTAATTCGGAACCAGTGAGGGAGATTTTGCATATGCACCATGTCTGCCAATTATTGCCAATGAGGATCTCCCTCTTCGAGCCTTTATCGGCTCGCGCAGGAGTCTCGGGGGCGCTTGCCGCAGGAGTTCAGTGCCGTTGATCTGGTAAGGTGTTGAAGAACCACTGGTGCCCGAAGGGGTCTTGTAGTTTGCAGATTCTTCCGTATGGCTCATTTTTGACGGGTTGGAGCGCAGTCGCCCCGGCCGCCAATGCCCGTTCAAAGAACAAGTCAACATCCTTCACGTCGACGTGGATGATGACAGGTGTTCCGCCGAGGGTTCTAGGACTTCTGTTGTGAGTCGGGAATTCGTCGGCAAGCATCACGCGTGCGCCTTCGATCTCGATCTCCGCGTGCCCGATCTTTCCTTCCCACGGTATCCGCTCAGAAACCTCCTTTGCTCCAAACGCCTTCGCATAGAAAGCAAGCGCATGTTCCGCATCACGAACAGCTAAGGCTGGCACCGCCCGATTCTTGATCTTACCAGCTACCATTTTGCTCGGCATAGAAGATGAAATTCGGTGGATGGGTCATAAGCGTTTCGTGAATCGGCTAAGGAAGAGATTGGAGTATCGAGGCTTTGCTGGTCGCTTCATGGTGGGTGCACAGCAGAGAGAGAGGAGGTATGGTGGGGCTGGCAGGATTTGAACCTGCGATTTCGTGGGTTCTTGGCGTGGCGATTCGCTCCCAAGCCACGCGGATTGTCCGGACGCATCGAGGATGTTGTTGTCCTCTAGACCTGGCTATCCGACAGCCCCTCGTTCGCCTCCAAAGTGCGATGTTGCTTTAGCTCTTACCCTTCTCAATCCACGCTTCGACTCTTTTCTTTCTGACAAAAAGGTGAACCGGAGCTATCTATGCGACCATGATTTTTGCGTAGTACTAGGTAGGGTCGATCAATCATCTGTGCTGGCCGTGACTCGTGAGAGGCATGCCAGTTTTATACCGGGACCTCTCTACCATATATCTAACAAACGAAGGGATACAGGACCAAAGACACTCGGTTACAATAACATGGCTGTCGACAAGAAAGTCCTCAAGACATGCGTCGTCTGCAAACGCAAATTCCTAGGCTGGTTCTCCGAGAAATACTGCAGCGACGACTGCCGAATAGAAGGAACACGACTAAAGAACAGAAACCGCCAACGGAAAGGGAGGAAAGTTCTCGACCTCCGCGAAGGAGCCATCAGCCAACAACTAGGCGAACTAGGCCTTGGCGACACACAATACCCAATGTACAACCACGAACTAGTCACCACAATGTACGCTAATGTTAGTCTCTACCATGGTCGCGACGGAAAGCGACACGTCAGATCCTACTACGATCTTCTGCGAGAGATCGCCAAGCTCAACGGTGGAGACACGAGCAAGATTCTCGCCAGGCTCGCACCCCGCGAACAGAACTAGCGATCAAGATTCTTACTGCGCGAGACGTCGCAGATCCTGAACCTTACCGAGAAATGTTCCATCAAACAAGTACGCCTCCCCATTCTCAAAATCCACAGCACCTGAGCGCAGGACCGGTCCCATGTACTCCTTGTACAACTCCGTCCATCCCTCCTGATAATTCCGGTTGATCGGCTGTCCCCCGAGGTAATCGTTGAATGATGGCATGATGATACAGTCCGCGTCTGCAACCGAGACCCCGAATTTCTTCTTCACCTCCACCGCCGCGTCACCTTCAAACCTCGCATCCTCACGTCTCAAGACTCCTGCCGCGAGCTTCTCTCCATCGCTCTTCGCTCTAACCCAGGCCTGGCGGGTGATCCTGAACCCTAACGGGTCTTTGAAGACAACGACGGGATGCAAGTGGCCCATGACGAGGAATCTGCATCCGAGGAGTGGTGGCGCCGGCCAAGCATGACCATGGAATAATCCAACAGAATCCCAGAGAACCATTCCATTGGACTTGTTGATCTTAACGGACGACGGTGTCAACGGCTCAAGGTTACCATCATGGTTTCCCGGAACCACCTCTACATCAGGTATGATCTCGACTAGGCTGTCGAAGAATTCTGGAACGTATTTCCACTCTTCCAGTTCGACCTTGGAAACAGCATGTTTCACATCCCCTAATAATACTAGGAGCTTGGGATGGGTTTCGGCCAAGATCTTTCGAAGCTTGTCCAGCAGCCTGGGCACTTGAGAGGGCACATGTATTCCCTGGTGCGCCAAAGTCACTTCCCAGCCGAGATGCAAGTCAGCGATTACAAGGACCCGCTCTCCCTTGTGTTGTAGCAGAAGAGCTGGTTGGTCTGCCACTGGTTTTACGGTAACCTCGTCAGCCACTAGTATGCCCGCTAGTTCGAAATCGACCATGTCCAATGAAAAGGTATTCTTATCACGTGACAGCCATCCAGGTAGGGAACTAGTCTCGCCACCCATCGTAAACGAAAACAGGATACTCAAAGAGGCATGCCAGGAAATAGGCCGGACTAGAACCTTCTCCGAAGAACAGAAGCAGACCTTGACCAATGTATTCCAGAAAAGGTTCCAGCAAGCACTCGGCCTAGTGGAAGCCGGAAAAGTTCGAAAATACCATTTCTCTCCAAGCGGCAGAACGATCTGGGTGGTAGCTGGTCGGGGTCGAGACTATCAGGTTCTCCCGGACAGTTTGTTCTGTACATGTGACGACTATTATTTTCGGGTAATGGAGCACAAGAAACAATTGTGCTACCACATCATCGCTCAACAACTCTCTGAGGCGATGAGCAAGCATGACGCGATTGGTATGACTGACTCACGCTACCCAGAGATTACTTCCAAACTTACTATGATCGGTTCACGTGAGTAATCTCAAGGTTTTAGTAGCCGTTTCCGAGGTTGTGCGAGAACGAAGCCGAGTGAGCCGACATGTCTTACAGCCTTCAACCGGACCAGGAGTTCGCCTTGCTCCAGCTCCTGCTCTACATCTTCAGCTTCGTCACACTAATCCTGATCTTCCTCTATATCGCAGCTGAACGTCCAGGGGAAGGAAAGAAGAAGGTCGAAGAGGAAGAATAAATCGTCCCTTTGATGATTACTAGTGCAATAGATGTGGACCTCGGCCTTCTCAACCCTCAAACCCCAAGTCCTACAAAGGCTTGAGAAAGAAGGCTTCCTGAAAGCCAGCCCGATCCAGGAACTAGCTATCCCCACTATTCTCAGCGGCGAAAACGTTCTACTGATTGCTCCAACCGGGACTGGTAAGACTCTCGCCGCCATCCTCCCTGTACTCGATAGACTAATCGAAGCTCGAGCAGAGAGAAAGCCTCGGGGAATCTCAGTTCTATACGTAACCCCGCTTCGAGCTCTCAACAGGGATCTTCTCCGTCGTCTTGAGGAGATGGGAAAGGATCTCGATATCAAAATTCAGGTCCGACACGGTGACACTCCGATCAGCGCGAGATCTCGACAGGCAAAGAGCCCTCCAGACGTGATGATTACAACTCCCGAGACACTGCAAGCAATCCTGATCGGAAGGAGAATGAAGGAACATCTTCGCTCGGTTAGGTGGGTCGTCGTAGACGAAGTCCATGAACTAGCGACAGATGAGAGAGGCGTCCAACTGTCCTTTGCACTAGAACGACTCACAGAACTAACCGGCGTCGAGTTTCAGAGAATCGGACTCTCCGCCACCATAGGGGAACCAGAGCGCGTCGGCCAGTTCCTGGTCGGGACCGGACGAAGAGTCGCAGTATTACGTTCGGACGAGACTAGGGGACTTCAGATTGACGTCCGATCCGTCCATCCTAGCTCGGGAGACAAGAAGGAATCTGTCAACCTTGGCCTACCCGCTTCGACCGTGTCCCGTGCTCGGATGATACTCGGCATTATCCAGTCCCACAAGTCAACCTTGGTGTTCACCAATACGCGGGAACATGCTGAAGCGTTAGCGGCCCAGATTCAGGCAATCGGCGCCAGTGTTCCTGTCCGAGTACACCACGGATCTTTGTCGAGAGAGTTGCGGGAAGAAGCAGAGAAAGAATTCCAAGAAGGCAAACTCAAAGCACTCATCTGCACAAGCTCCCTTGAGCTAGGAATCGACATCGGCAGCGTCGACTTCATCATCCAATATACCTCTCCGCGAGAAACGACAAGGCTGGTCCAGCGCGTCGGTCGCAGCGGACACACATTGGGTGGAACTTCTCGCGGAGTCATTCTGACCATAAACACAGACGACATTCTAGAATCTGCGGTTTTGATCCAGCGAGCCAGAGAAGGAAGGCTCGAACGGCCGATAATCCATGAGAAAGCTTACGATGTCCTCGCCCATCAGATAATCGGTCTCCTGCTCCAAAAGGGTCGAATGACGGTTGAGGAAATTGGCGATGTCGTTCATCGCTCCTACCCGTTCCGCGAGATAGATCCGGTGGAACTCGGCCGGGTTATCACGCAGCTCGATGAGCTGAGACTGTTGAGAAAGTTCGACCAGTTCCTTACCGCTCGCAATCCCAAAGCGATTCAGTACTATTTCACAAACCTCTCTGTCATACCTGATGTTCAGAAGTATACTGTGTTCGACTTCTTCCGGAAAAGGCGGATCGGAAGCCTCGACCAAGACTTTGTCGCCCGCAGATGCGCAAGCGGAACAGAATTCATCCTCCATGGTCAGACATGGAAGGTGCTCTCAGTCGACGAGGAACAATATCATGTCGAGGTGGAAGCCGCTCCTCCATCTCTGACCGCCATTCCTGGCTGGGAAGGGGATATGATTCCTGTCCAGATCGACGTCGCCGAAGAAGTTGGACGTGCCCGCAGAATCATGTCCGATGGAATCGTACCCGACGGCTTTCTTGAGAAGGGTGAAGTTGACCGGGTAGAGTCCACTCTCTCCGCTCAGAAGCGTCAGGCTCCGATTCCATCTGACAGACTTGTCCTGATCGAAAGCTTCGAGAACAGTGTGGTAGTCCATTCCTGTTTCGGAAACCTAGTCAACGAGACCCTCGCCACCGCCATGGCCGCCTTATTCGGGTCCCGCCTCGGATCGAACATCGGCACACAAGTCGACCAATATCGATTCGCCCTAATTTTCCCACGTCCAGTTAGCGCGTTGTTGGTTGCAGAGGAATTCGGAAAACTCTCGGCTGACGATATGGAGAAGATTGTCGGGGATACAATTGACGCCTCAGATCTCTTCGCTTGGAGACACTGGCACGTCCTCCGCCGCCTCGGTGCAGTGAGCCGAGAAGCAGAGTACAAAGCTCGCCAGGCAAGACTCCTGGTCGACATTTTCAAGGCCTCTATAGCTAATGATGAGACTCGGAGAGAACTCTTCACAGAAAAGCTGGATGTCAGAGGTGCCAGAACTGTTCTTGAAAGGATTGGATCAGGAGAGATCTCGATCGAAACCATCCAGGATGTGGGTCAGTGCACTCCGTTTGCCCTTCCCATTCTTGACAGGATCGTTCCACACGGTCTGCTAAGACCCGCAGTCGAAGAAGCTTCCATTATCGAGGTGGTGAAGAGCAGATTGCTCTCCACTAACCTTCGACTACTCTGCATGAACTGCGGAGAATGGGACAGCATACGAGGAGTCGATACCCTCCGGGAAGTCGTGCGATGTCCAAAATGCCGATCGTCTTTGGTAGCTGCGACGTATCGAAGCAACGATGCACTCGGCCCGATAATCAATAAGAAAAGGAGAGGAAGCAAGTTAAGTCCTGAAGAGGAGAAGGAGTGGATGACAGCGTGGCGGTCCGCGGGGCTGATTCAGAATTATGGGAAGAGAGCCGGCATAGTTCTAGCAGCTAGGGGAGTCGGACCCACTACCGCGACGCGGATTCTTAGAAACCGTTTGGCGAGAGAAGATGACTTATACCTGAGCGTTCTAAGGGCGGAGCGAGAGTTCGAGCGTACCCGAATGTTCTGGGACTAGAATCTGCATGACGGAGTCTTCTGAGAATCTCCTCAATCACATACTGGCAAAAAATCCCGGCATGCCCAGAGGAGAGCTCCTCACGCTTATTGAACGGAAGAAACAGGAATCGCACGGTCTACTGTCGGACGAAGGAGCAACGCGGCTCCTCGCGCAGCAACTTGCGGGTCTATCGGGAGAGGCGGTCAACATTTCAGACCAACGGATTTCAAGCGTCCAAGCAGGACTATCAGACGCGACTATCTCAGGAGAAATACTTTCCATAAGCCAGTTGCGCGAGTTTCAGCGATCCGACGGGTCTGTAGGCAAGCTCGTAAGAGTCAAGCTGACAGATGGTTCTGGACAGATCACGTGCGTCCTCTGGGACTCTACGGCGGAGATAGTTGAGAAAGAACAGCTCGGAAACGGGTCCAAGCTGCGTCTCGCGCATGGCTACACTAGGTTGGGACTTGCGGGAGAAGTCGAGTTTCATTTAGGGTCACGTAGCAATATCGAAGTCTTGAGCAGAACCCCTGCGACAGAGCTCGCATTTAGTTCCGGCGAAGTACGAGAGAGCTCGCACGTCAACATTTCTCCCGAGACTGTGCGGGTCCGGATTCGAAAGCTGCAGAAGAGCAGAGGAGAGAAGGGACCTGCGTGGGCATTGTGCGAGAACGAACAGGGTCTTACAATGGCGAAGTTCTGGGATGATAATATGGAGACCGTTCTTTCGATTGGAGAAGGAAGCGTAATCACGATCAAGAATCCGTGGATCACAGAGAGGAACGGGATGGTCTACCTGAACGCAGGCTCAAGATCCTCCATAACAAAAGAGACACTAGTCAACATCGAGTCTCCTCCACCTGTCACTATTGCATCGATCAAACCTGGTCCTAAACTCTACACTACGCGTGGGGTCGTCGTTGAACGAACAGATCCCCGGGAGATCGAGACGAGGGAGGGTAGGAGAACAAGGGTCTCAAATATTAGGGTGGAAGACGGTACAGGTAAGATCAGAATCGCCCTCTGGGATAATCATGCCCAACTTGTGGAAACCCTAAGAATGGGAGACGCGATAAGGCTGACAGGAATCAAGGCCCGAGAGTCATCCAACGGAGAACTAGAAGCGTCGACTGTATTTCTAACCCAGATCGAGAAATCATAGAGACTCTGCTGAAAGCCCATGATGGCGCTAAGAGTAGGGAAGGACCCTTTCGACTACATCAACGAGGTCAAAGTCGAGAAGTCTCGCCAGTCAATGAAACGCCGACTCCAGGAGTACCATCCCAAAGCTAGCTCGATTGACACCCTTGAAAGGGTCGACGAGAAACATCATCTGATAGTTTTCTCAGCAGACTGGTGCTCCGACTGTGTCGCGTACATTCCTGGACTCGCAAAGTCGTTGATAATGGCAAAGAACAACATGCTCCAGGCCCGCGTCGTGGACTATGACGCGTACCGGGATATGGCAGAGGAATTCAACATTCGAGCGATCCCTACAATAATCGTTTACGACAAGAACTGGAAGGAAATTGGAAGGTTCGTTGAGACGCCGAAAAGATTCGGCACAGTTGAAGAAGAGCTCTGCGCAATCTTAGGATCAAAGGACACAGCCAAGATCTAATCATCCCCGGGACGTGATCTAGACTGGGTATGACTATGGCCGAGAAGATACTGGCTACTCACTCTGGATAAGAGCACGTGAGGCGTCGAGAGCTTGTCGAAGCCAATATCGAAAGGTAATGTTATATCGCCCAAAATCTGACTTTTTCAGATGCGCTTTCGCTTGAGCCAGTTGCAGTTTCGGCGGCGCTATCTTGTGGTCTCGGTAGTCTTGATGGTGGTGGCTGCATTCCTTATCGTCCGATTTAATGCCGCAAATCCATCCGATCCCCAGAAAGTAGCGTCGCCCCCGTCACCCCAATGTCGGAAGGGTAATCCTTTGGAAGGAGTATCAAATCCTCTCCGCTTGCGAGTCATCTCGGACTGCGAGGTAGGAAGCGGAATAGTAAAATCCGTCAATCTCCAGGACGACGGCGACTGGCGAATCGATGTTAGCCTTAGTCCTCCGTACGGCAAGCTGCTCGACGCTGGAAACGTCAACCGCCAGAACGGTTGGCTAGTGTTGGAACTGATTCCCAGAGACCAAGCCACAATCTCGGTTCCTCTCGTCGGCAAGCAGATTAGCTTCGTGGGACCATTGGTCTATGACTCCGAGAACTATTGGAACGCCATATACCCGGTCCGGTCGATTCAAGGCGACTAGATGGTTCCATCAATCCTCTTCTAGCGAGACTTCATTCTAGACTAGTCGCGATATTAGTAGGATTAGTCCGATCGAGTATGCTGCTGTTCTATGGATCTTTAACAGGAGCCGGGCATTCTTTGTCAGGTCGATTCCATATTCTCTCTCGTTTGTCAGCACGGCCATGTGGTGCATTTCGACCACTGTTATTCCGAGGAAGACCGCCAAGCCTAGGCCCAACAGGTCTATTCGTGTTGCCTGAATGTAGTAGGCGGCTAGGACGGGCATGAAACCCCAGGCTATACCAAAACCAGGGTAGGTGTGGAGCCATTTGGGTTTCTCGATAGGATAGAAGAGGGCGAAGAATCCTCCGAGTATCACAAACACCAGGAACCATATGGAGTAGAGAAGTGACATGTAGACTCCCACGGCCATGCCAGCTAGGACCGCGAGAACGCCGACAGTCCTAATCGCTCCCCGGTTCATTTTTGGGAAGTAGGGGAGGTACTTGTCTTTGCTCGCGGTTATGTCGATGTAATGTGCTCCGATCACGAGGCCGAAGAATCCTGCCAGCATCGTCAATAGATAACGGTCGAGGTGAAACGCTGGAGCCAGCGTCGAGGTGACCGTGACCCAGGAGAAGAGGACCGTGCTGAATGGCCAGCGGAGACCGAACCACCAGACATTCTTTCTCCAGACTCCAACAAGGTCAGGTTCCACAAGGGGAAGAACCACTTCGCCCATGCTCCATTCTCTTTCTCGCGGCATATTTAGGAGGTTAGCGGTGTCATCGGTGTCGGGTTCGCTGACACCAAACGGAGAGTGTCTCATCTGGTTAGGCCAACATAACGAGGAACTTACCCGATCAAGAGTCTCACATGAATGTCTGAGGAAGAGCCAGTCCCGCGATGTAGGGCATAGCTAGTTCGCGGGGCCCATCACCAAATTCGCCTATTTTCGGCCCCTGTTCTCGAATCTGAGAGGTCACTTCAAC
This sequence comes from Candidatus Bathyarchaeota archaeon, assembly GCA_005883075.1. Lineage (GTDB taxonomy): Archaea > Thermoproteota > Bathyarchaeia > 40CM-2-53-6 > 40CM-2-53-6 > 40CM-2-53-6. The sequence continues at coordinate 39,603 of VBAX01000052.1, forward strand.
CTCCCCCCAAGATTCGTTCGGAAAAATCATAATTTTTCAAGTCATCTTAGCCCAGACCGTGCCTGATCAGCCGGTCTCGCCCATTCTCACCGCCAGACACCAGGTGTTTTAGAAAATAGGGGGTCTTAGCGACCGACCCTCGCGTCGCAAGAGTGGCTTTCCTGGCGAGAGACCCTCAATGGGTCCCTTGTTTCCTTAACAGGCTCGGAGCCGATACTCATCGCGGAGAAGAACTCCAACAAGATATCTACGTGATCGAAAAAACCGCGTCTACTTGCTAGATTTGGCTACTTCCTTTACCGCGCCCTCTAGAATCTCAAGTCCAGAATCCACAAGATCCCTAGTTATTATCAGTGGAGGAGCGATGCGGAGAGTCGAGTGACCCGCCGTGATCATAGCAAGACCGCGCCGGAACGACTTCATCATAATCTCGTGCGCCTCGTTGTCACCTGATTCTTTCGTCTTAGGATCCTTCACGATCTCAGCCCCGACCATCAACCCTTTCCCTCGAACATCGCCGATGATATCGTACTTCTCCTGCATCTCCTTCAATCGCTTAACCATGTAGTCCCCCTGTTTCGTGGCGTTCTCAAGAAGGTGTTCATCTCTAATCGCATTGATCACCTCTATCGCGGCGGCACACGACACTGGATTACCGCCGAAAGTGTTTGCATGCGATCCTCCCTCCCAGTCCATCAGGTCAGAGTTTGCGACAGTCGCCCCGATCGGCATGCCAGATGCCAGTGCCTTTGACGTGCAGAGGACATCCGGCTCGACGCCCCAGTGTTCGATTCCAAACCAGCGCCCAGTCCTTCCCATTCCAGCTTGCACCTCATCATCGACCATCAGAATCCCATTCTTGTCCAACAACTTTCTTAATCGCTTGAAGTATTCCTGTGGAGGAACAACATACCCACCCTCTCCCTGGATCGGTTCGATGAAGAAGGCAGCAACATCCTCCGGTGGAAGATACTTGTCCAGGACTTGCTCTTGGATGAAGTCGACGCAATACATGTCGCATTCCGGATAGGTCATCTTGAATGGGCACCTGTAACAGTACGCGAAGGGAACGTGAGTATCCCCCGGAACCATCGGGAAGAAATGTCTCCGCTGCACAGGCTTGCTCGCGGTAAGACTCAACGCTCCCAACGTCCTTCCGTGAAACGCCCCGGTGAAGCTGAGAAAACTGTGCTTTCGCGAATGCCACTTGGCAAGTTTCATCGCGGCCTCGATAGCTTCGGTGCCGCTGTTGCTCAGGAACACTTTCTTCTGGAAGTTCCCCGGAGTTATCTTGACCAGTTCCTTCGATAGCTGAACCACCTTTTCGTAGTAAAAATCGGTCCATGAATAGTGAATCAGTTTCTCCGCCTGAGACTTGATCGCTTCGACAACCTTCGGATGCGAATGTCCCACAGCGAGACAGACTAGGCCTGAGTTGAAATCAATGAACTCGTTTCCATCAACATCCCTTACAATACATCCTTGGCCGGAGTCGGCAGCGAGCGGGTAGAATCTAACGAGAGAGGGAGAGATCAAAGACTCATCCTCTTTCAACAACGCTCGGGCCTTTGGACCTGGAGGAGTAACCACGATCTTCGGATATTTCGCGGCTGGCATTGGTGGCGACGTGCTCACCTCTCTGCCACTAATAAGATTGCGCAGAATATCCGCTTGTGTACGCGTCTCAGTTTCCTAGAGTTATCTCGATCGTGGAGAGGCTTGCAATCGAACCGTCTTCTCGCTCAACCTCTTCGGTCCCGATATCTACAGTATGGATCTGGACGTTTTTGAAAAAAGCTCTCCTGAGCATCTCGACTGTTTCAACAGCCTTGTTAATTGACTGGCCGCGAGCTCTCACCATGACCTCTGGGACCCCAGTATTGAACAGTGTCACGCAGGCAACCACGTAGTTCATAGTTGGTTTCTTGCCTATCCGCACGATGTTTGGAGCTGGCTCTTCATCTTCGAATCCATCGTCCAGCTCGGTCTCGGGAAGTATCTTTGACATGGTGACCTGTGTCGATTGTTTGTAGCGAGTTCGTTCCTGCAAGATTAACCTTGCCAAACCGAGGGGATTTGACGAAGGGACTCCCTCGTAACGCGTTCGTTCTAGTTCTCTCGGCCGTGCGCCCTGCTTTTAAGGGACTGAACAATGGAGTCACCCGTCCCTTCGGAGTTGCTACCCGCATCACATGTCCTCAGTAAATCCGACAGTTTTTCACATGTTGGAGAGGCTGGTGGGGAAGAGAGTATTGGCGGTGATTAACCGCGATTTTGGCTACGAGGGACTGCTTGCAGTCGTATCGCACGAACCACCAGGGGTCTGGTTATCTGAGTCTGAAGCGGTGATTCTGCGTTCTACAGTTGTTAGTCCTATTCCTCAGATCGTGAACCGGGAGCCGAAGGGCGACATTTTCTTGCACTTGGACGCGATTCAAAGGTTGGAGTCGGTTTCGGAGGGAAAGCCCAGCGCTCGGCGATAGGGTAGCTTGGCTCGACGGTCTGTTGGTCGCCGCGTCCGGCGTTACTATCGTGATGGACCCCGTCACCCTTCGGAGAGTTCCGCAGACTGCTAGGGTTCTCGTCTCTCATGCTCACAGCGATCATACTCGCGGGTTTGGACACAAGGGGCTCAAGCAGTCAACAGTCGAGACGAGAGATATTCACACCGCTCTGAACACGCACAGGATTTCCAATTTCGCTGCGATCGACCTGGACCGCAAGATCTCGGTTGATGGCGTCGAGATCAGAGCGCTAAACGCGGGACATATGTTAGGGTCTGCCCAGTTTCTTGTCCACACACCGGCGACCTCGATCTTGTACACTGGAGACATTAACTGCGTTGATACTTTGACGACAAAAGCGGCCGAGCCTCACAGGTGTGACGTTCTCGTTATCGAGGCGACCTACGGATCGCCGGTCTACCGTTTTCCATCTCGCGAGACGATCTACGCCGGTGTCGTTGAGTGGGCCGTGGAGATGATAAAGCAGGGTTGCGTTCCATGTCTACACGTCTACGCTGCAGGCAAGGCGCAGGAGATGGTTCGCCTCTTCAACGTCTACACTCACCTACCTGTCGTTGTTAATCCGCGTCTCGATGGGGTGAACGAGGCTTATCGAAAGAGCGGTCATTCGTTGAATTGGCTGGCCTCGGACTCCGCGGATGGGAGAGAAGTCTTGGAGAAGGATCCTTGCGTCTACATTACCACTCCCGGTGACAGGAGGAGTATTGGTAGGAAGGCGGCGAGGGCTTTTGCCACTGGCTGGGCTCTCTCGTTGAGAGGCCGTAACGCGGCCTTCCCGTTGAGCAGCCACGCCGATTTCGAGCAGCTAGTATCGTTTATCAAAGCGTGCCAACCCGAGGAGGTGTACATTTTCACCGGGTTTGCTGAGGAGCTGGGGCGAACGGTCAAGTCTGAGCTTGGACTTAACGCGAAGGCTGTTCCTACGATGAATCAGAGAAAATTGCTCGACGACTACTAGCCTTCTAGTCAGATTGATTGGGGCTGGGTCAGGTAACGGGGAGGAGGAAGTATGCGATAAGGGCGAGAGCTACGAGTCCTACTCCGGATATGACAACTAGTTGGGGGCTCAGTTTTATTCCTGGGGTATCTTCTTCGAAGAAGCGCAAGAGTCCGGCGCTTGCGGCGGGCATCGGTGCTTCGTCTCGGCGTCTCTTCTCTCGCTTGGTCAACTAGTGTCTCCTGCTTCCTGCGTTTGGGGCGTATGCTCTGTAATAAGTCTGGCGTGGCTATCGTAGCTGTATGTACTCGTAGGCGTCTCTCGTTGATTCGAACGCATAGTGTACTCGTGTGAATCCTTTTCGGAACTCATTGACGATCCTGCCTACCTTCGCTGGATCCTCGCCCTTGACGACAACTCGATGCATCAGCTGGGCTATTTCTTTCATCTCTGACTCTTTCATTCCTAGTCGCGTGACTTCTGATACGCCGCATCTTATTCCTCCGGGAGCTTCAAAGTGTCTTCCTTCTTTGATGTCATAGGGTAGAAGGTTGCGGTTGAGGATGATATTGGCATCTTCGAGTTTTTTCTCGATGGTTTTTCCATCGCCGTACTTGGTTATGTCTGCGACCAGAAGGTGGGATTTCGTAAAACCTTTCTTCTCGCCGAGAACCTTGAACCCTAACTCGTGGAGCGCCTGCGCGAGGGCTTTACTGTTCTTGACGATCTGAGCCGCGTATTCTCTCCCATAGACCAGCATCTCAGCGAACATTATTGCTTTCCCCGCGAGATGGTGGAGGTGGTGGTTGCTAACGTTGCCAGGGAAGGTTGCTTTTTTGATCTTCTCCGCGTTTTCTGGATGGGATAGTATCAGTCCGCCTTGTGGTCCGGGCAGTGTCTTGTGTGTGCTGCAGGTCATGGCGTCGACGCCCTCGTGCATTGGATCCTGGAACTGGTGTCCCGCAACGAGGCCCGCTACATGGGCTGCGTCATAGCAGCATTTGGCTCCATGCTCTTGGAATATGGGAGCAAGTTCTTTGACAGGGTGCGGGAATGGGAGAACCGAACCACCGAGCATCGCCAACGTTGGCTTCTTACTCTCGGCCGCCAATTTCTTGATCTTCTTCTCAGTCGCGTCAACATCAATGTTCATCTCTTCCGTGTCGAACGGAAAATATTCGACGTTAAGCCCTCGTACTGAGCCTGCTGTTCCTCCGAACTCTTTCTTTCCCATGCTGATGTGACCTCCGGCAGGAATCGCCAGCGCCATGATCGTGTCTCCTGGAGTCGTGAACGTGGTGTACGCCACGAGGTTCGCGCATACTCCAGATATTGGCCGGACATCAGCAAAATCGACCCGGAACAGTTCCTTGGCGAGGTCCATGCAGATCTGTTCTACTTGGTCGATGTATCGGCAGCCGGCGTAGACTCTCTCGCCTGTCCAGCCTTCTGCGTAGCGATTGCCGAAGTCGGAGAGGATGGCTTCTTTGACTGCGGGGCTGGGAATGTTCTCGCTAGCGATAAGCGGGATGGCTCCGGAAAACCATTCGTGGTGGGCTTGTAGGAGTTGGAAGACTCGCTGGTAGGATTCCTTTGGCTGTGATAGCATGCTGGATGTCTTTTCCTCGTTCTTGTATAACCTTTCATGGCCTCTCTTCGTTTGGGCTTCGCTTCTAATGGTCGCTACCTTCCGTGGCGAGTTCGGGCTATCTTTCTGTGAGGCTGCGGTTTTGGGGAGTAGGCTGTTTATGGGTTAGATGTGGATGTGCAGGTTGAGGCTGTCTCTGAGTTTCCTCAGTATCGGCTCGAGGGGGCCTGGTTCGAGGCTGATGGCGACTATCTGGTTGTTATGCGGGAAGATGACCAGGTCGACTTTCTGGTATTGTATGGATATGTGTGCGAGTGGTCCGCACTGGTTTTCAAGCTGGGATAAGGTGTCTAGGATCATTGGTGGGACGCTTCCCATGAATTTCCGGTCGTAGGTTTCGGGGGTGAGGCTCATCACGTTGGAACGCATTCGTGATTCTAGGAGTTTGCTGTTCCGGTCCAGAAGGGCGACGTAGCGGATTCGTGAGTCTAGGGCGAACAGTTCGTCGACGAGTCGTGTTTGGGGCCTGCTCAAGCTAGGATCATTCGCTTCTCCGCCATGCCCGCTAAAGAAATGCTTTCGCCTTACCTAAGACTAGCCAAACTGGAATTGGATATCGCACCGGTTTCATTGCGAGGTTTTGCCTTTTCTCGACGGGTAGTATCTTCGGAGAAGTACGAAGACGGAGGCAATCCATTGTTTTTGGGCTTGGGGGATTGCTCTCTTGCGTCGCGAGGTGCGCTCTGCAAGACCGCCCCTTTTTAGAGGAGAAAATTTTCTGTATGGCAGCGATTATGGGCGAGACAGGCGATTCAGGGCACAGTCCAGGCTTGGATCAGATGGCGTTTTTAACGAGTCGTCAAGAACGGTTTGCTATGCAATTAAGGGGACGGCTTCCAGATTCGAGATCAGGGCTGATAACGGGCGATTTCGCAAACCGTAAGGTTTCCCAAACCGCTTTTGTGTCGCGGGACGAAAATCACAAGAGGGTCATTTTTTTCGCGACCCGTTTGCTGTCCGAACCCGATTTGCGTTTGTTTCTTTGAGACAGGCATGTTATCGGCATGTCCTGGCTTTTTCGATCCCCGTGTTTTCCCTTGGGATGAGCGTGGAAAGTCCCGTTCTAGAAATCGCGTGCTTAGATTCGAGATCAGGGTTGATTCTGGGCGAATCTCACAGAGATTTTTTAGATATTGTTGGATCCTTGATCATCTCGACCAGGGGAGTGGCGAGGTCTCGCTTCGAGAGTAGCATGTTCTGGGAATCATGGCTGGAATATCCGGTTGTGAGTTCGAGATCTTCGGCCGGAGTTTATATTCCGGTTTTTCTGATCTTCCGGAAAAATACTGCTTGTTGTGGGTCTGTTTCTCTTGGAATACAAGTGGGTTGTTCTGACGGTCACTACCGTCGGAATTTTCATGGCGACCCTTGACTCCAGCATTGTCGTGGTTGGGCTCCCACAGGTCGTGTCTGATCTGAAAACCAACCTGGTCGTCGGCGTCTGGATTATCACAATCTACCGTCTCATGATCACAGTTCTCCTTGTCGGGATCGGTCGGTGGGCCGACATGCACGGGCGGGTCCGGCTCTACAACATGGGCTTCGCAATCTTCACCATCGGCTCCCTCCTTTCAGGTCTTTCTCCCACGGCTGAGGCTCTTCTCGCCTTCCGGCTTGTTCAAGGCATTGGAGCAGCTCTGCTATTCGTCAATAGCGTCGCGATCGTCACGGACGCCTTCTCCGGCAAAGATCTTGGAAAAGGAATCGGGATAAACCAAGTGGCCATAAACGCCGGGACGATCACGGGGTACACTCTGAGCGGAGTCCTTATCCAGCTCTTCACCTGGCGTTCCATATTTCTAGTAAACGTTCCAATAGGGATCTTCGGAACCTACTGGTCTAGAAAGCGACTGAAGGAGATTTCGCGGCCGGCAGTCGGAGAGAGGTTTGACGCAGCAGGAGCCATTACATTCTCAATCGCCATTACTCTCTTACTCTTGGGTCTCACCCTCGGTAGCCTTACGGACTTTGCTAACCAAGCCGTGGTCACTGCTAGCATTCTCTGCTTTGCTATTTTCATCATGATCGAGAGAAGAGCTAGGTATCCGGCACTAGACCTGTCCCTGTTCAAGATCAGACTGTTCACTGCAGGAAACATTGCCAACCTCCTTAGCGGACTGGCGTTCGCGGCACTAGCTTTCGTCATGACACTTTACTTCCAACTGGTTAGGGGGTATGATCCACTTCACGCGGGGATATTTCTCATCCCTCTAGATGTGACGCTGATTCTTGTCGGGCCAGTTAGCGGTTGGCTCTCCGACAAATGGGGTGCGAGAGGGTTAAGCACATTGGGGTTGCTCGTCGCCTCTGCCGGCTTCTTCTTTCTCTCCGAATTCGATCTGAACACGCCGTATCCTCAGATTGCGCTTTGGCTGGCGCTTGTCGGATTTGGTATCGGCCTTTTCCGTAGTCCTAACGCGAGTTCGGTAATGGGGTCTGTTCCGGGTTCCAAGAGAGGAATCTCGTCAGGGGTCCGAGCCACGATCATCAACACTAGTATCGTCGCCAGCATTCCCCTAGTCTTGGCGCTTATGACCGCGGACGTTCCATATTCCAAGCTTGTGAACTTGGCAAACGTAGGTCTAGGAGGAGTCACCCAGCTCGCCAGCGGGGAAGTGGGAACCTTCCTCGCCGGACTGCAGCACTCTCTGATTGTACTATCGTTCCTGATCCTCGGATCGGCAATATTCTCGTTTCTTCGCGGACCGAGGACAGAATCAGAGGAATCTGCACTTCATCAAGCGTAGTGGAGCCCCGGATGGGGGTTGAACCCATGACCTACGGCTTTTTTGGCTTTTACAAAGCCGTCGCTCTACCACTGAGCTACCGGGGCGAGCATCGAACCGTGTCGGAATCTATCTCAGATAAAATCTCTCGGCACGCCCGCGTTCTAGGCGATCGGGTTTGCCATGCGCATTCTGGTGGCCGCTCGGACAAGCGCGTCTACTCCGGGGAGATTTTGACCGGACAGGAGGGAGAGCATTGCACCGCCAGCCGTGCTGACATGGCTGAACTTTTCTTCTATGCCATGGATAGATGCAAGGCCGACCAAGTGTCCTCCTCCAATGACTGTGTAGCCGTTGCTTTCGGCCATCGATTCCAGCAGTTCCTTTGTTCCCTTGTCAAATCCGTTTCTCTCAAAGACCCCTAGTGGTCCGTTGGCAACGGTCGTGGCAGCCCCCTTCACGATATTAGAGTATTTCTCCAGGGTCTTAGAGCCGATGTCAAGCGCCTCTTGTTCAATGCGAGTCGATGTGACTGGACGGTCGATTCTCTTCCCCTGCTTGTCCTCGTAAGCTAAGTCCAACGGGACCTCGATATGATCTCGGTACTTCTCAGTCAGGTCTTTGGCTCGGTCGAGGAATTGTTTGAAGTCGCGTATTTCTCCATCATCGATCTTTGTCTCTACCTGCCGGGCTCGTAGAAACAGTTTTGCCGGCACTCCCCCTAACAGGACCTTGTCTGCTTTTTCTCGTGCCAGTATGTTTTCGATGACCGGGATCTTGTCTTCGACCTTTGCTCCGCCTAGAGAGTAGACGCATGGTCTCTTTGGTTCTTCGAGGAGAGTTGAGACCGCGTCTAGTTCTTTCTCCATCAGGCGGCCGGCTGCGCTCGGCAGTAATTCTGGCAGGCCTGCGATGGAGGGTTGTGATCTGTGGGCTGTTGCGAACGCGTCGTCCACATATAGGTCGAAGAGGGGTGCTAATCGTCGGACAAAATGCGTCTTGACCAGTTTCTCGCGCTTGTCGTCGATGTTTTCCTCGGCGCAGAATCTGAGGTTATCGAGGACTAGGATCTCGCCTTGTTGGACCTTGTTGATTTTCTCGAGGGCGTGAGGTCCGATGACGTCGTCTACAAACTTGATGTTTTGGGAGCAGTATTGGGCTAGGAGGTTTGCGTGAGGTTCGAGAGATGTGAAGTCGTCTTTTCCGGGGCGGCTCTGGTGGGAGCCGAGTACTACGCGAGCCTCATCTAGCTCGGATAGAGTCTTGGAGATAGCCTTGATTCGTGTATCATCTAGGATCTGGTGTGTGGAAGGATCTAGAGGGACGTTAATGTCCACTCTGAGGAAGACCCGTTTGTCCCTCGTTTCAACATCGTCAAGAGTTAGAAAATCGTATTTTTTCAGTTGAGAATCCTCTTGGCGACGTCAAGGCCGGGTTCGGGGTCTTGTTTAATGATTTGTCAGAAATTCCAAACCGTTCATATTCGGTGCTCTCACTGGCTTAGGTAGCTTAGGTCCTATGTCTCCGACTCGTGCCTGATCTAAAGTTAGTGAAGCAGAACTATTCCCCATCAGAAGAAGTCTTGGAGCTTCTTGTTGCATTCCGAAAAATGGTCAATGTGTGGCTGGGAATCGGACTTGCTGAAGGAGTTTCATTACTCAAAAGGCTCTCGCTGCTCTCTAAGGTGTTGTAATAACAGTGGGTTACTCGGCTCTATTCGCTACGGATGACCATCTGCATCCAGCACTGGACGAGAACAGGCGGACCCGCATTCTACTTTCAAGAAGAGTCAGCTCATACTACGAATTCGCCGACGTTATTCTACATCTGAAGAACACTTCGGCGGTTCGGCAAACAATGGACTCTACTGGGATCATTGCCTCGGCGTGTTATCTTCTTGGTTGGTTTCTCGGCGA
>VBAX01000068.1 GCA_005883075.1 Candidatus Bathyarchaeota archaeon
GGATTTCAAATCGGATGCGAATTTTGCGGAAGAGATCTCTCTTATCGCGGAATCAATTTGTTCTATGAGTTGTTCCTTTGATCCGCAGGCCGCGCATCTCGCGACGGTATTCCAGTCGACTCTTTCCGATAACATTACAACGTCTCCGAGGTCTTCGGTCCTGCCTGTGTGCAGCTTCATCGCGACGAGTAGATTTCTCTCTGCCACCCTAGACGGAGTGGAGTCTGTCGCTCCCACTACGATTGCCTCTACAGAATTATCATGTATGAACCCATAGGTCCAGATTCCCCGGGTTGTTGTACTGACGACAGTGTCCACGAAGAGCTCCACGGATACTGGCTCTCCTCCGACCGATTTGCTGTATTCCCTGATTGTCACGCCAATGGGCGGGAGAACCTCCTTTCTTCGCAGCTCGTACCCCTCGCCGAGGAGTATCGCGTCTATGACCGGAACATTGTCCCGGTTGGTTGCCAGGTCGCAGTTGACAGAGAACCGGTGTTGGCCGAAAGCATTGACAGCGTATCCTCCTATCACGACGAAACCGTCTGTGGCTTCGCTTAAGACCCTGAGGATCCTTATGATCTCTGTCTCACGCGAGGTGAGGTATCCGGATTGGCTCATCATATCGATCACACCGCACCATTCGCCTTAACGGGGAATCGATCAGTCAAGATTTTCAACGCGGGACCTTTGATCGCAGTCTGCGGTAGGCTTTGTCGAACACATCGTAGATTTCCTTCCAGAACATGTTATCCGCAAGCTCTTCCGTCGTTCTATCGTCGATCCGCCATTTCAAAGGGTCCTCTAGGTACTCTCGGCCCCTCATGGTCACTACGAACTTCGTTCCCAGCGAAACCAGTTTGTCATCGATCAGCGTCTGAACAACGTGCTGGACGATCTCCCAAGCAGTCTTCCCGGGAATATTCCACCCTGAGACTTTCCCGCAATCCGTGACAAGCTGCGGGAGCGTCATACCCTTCGAGACATCCTTCAGCCTCGTCAACAGTAGGATTCGTCTAATCTCAAGGCCAGAATCGACCCTACTCTCCAAGAGGGGAGACCCTCTATTATTTCAAAAGTACCGGCTCATTAACAAACTGACACCGAGGTCCCTTAGACAATCAGTTCTTCCAAAAGGCCCACCGGCACGCCTCCAAGCCCCAGCAGCCTATCATGGAATTCCCTGGCAGACGCGGATGGGTGTGTTTGGAAGAAGTGTTCTCTGGCCTTCTTGATGAACAGCTTCCCCAGAGTATACCCATAGTACGAGTGATCAAAGGTCCCTCGCAGCGCCTCCCGTTCCGCTGGCAGTGTCTCCATGTACGCGTTTTCCATGATGAACTGGCGCGCTTGATCCACCCCAAGACCCTGAGTGTGCATCCAGAACGAGACGATGAACCGGCAGTCCCTCAGCAACGCTTCTTTCAACTGGATCAACCGCAACGCGTCGTTCCCGTAACCTTCATCAAGCATCATCTCTTCGCAGTAGTGCGCCCAGCCCTCGCCGAACGCATAGTTCCAGTACGCCTTCCTAGTCATAGACTTCCCAAACTCTCTCTGAAACACCCGGTGAGTAAAGTGGCCCGGAAACACCTCGTGGATCGAGATATCCTTCAAAGTCACATAGTTCAGGTGACGCAACCACTCTTCCCGGGTCTTTGGATCCCACGAGTCCTCCGCAGGCGTAACGTAGTAGAGTCCTTCCAAGCCCTCCTTCTCGAATGGGCCCGGCGACGACATCGCCGCGGTGGTTGTTGCCCGCATATGCATCGGAGTCGGAACTACCCTGACCTTCGTCCCCGCCGGGATTGAGACAAGATCGTGTTCTCTAAGCCACAGCTCAAGATCCCTCAACCCTTCCGCAGTCTCATCGATCAACCGATGAGCTGTAGGGTGGATCTCCTGAATTCCATCAACGACACTCGCGATGGTTTGTCCCGGTCCCATCTTTTCCGCTAGTTCTCGTAATGCTTTCAGGTTTGATTCGAGATCCTGCAGTCCCATCGCCAGGACCTCCTCCACTGGCCGGTTGATTCGATCGTTCACCCAGAGCAATTTCTGGAATCTTTCTCTTCCCAGCGCAAAGTCCACTGAGAGAGAGTGTTCCTCGCTGAGCTTTTCGACGAAAGAGGCCATGGCGACCACAGCATCCCGCTTCAGACTCTCAAACTCTTCACGGATCGACGCGGAAGCTTTTCCAGCCTCCTGCGTCGCATTCCCATCCACGTCCCGGAGAACACCCTGCACCTGCTTAGAAGCAACATCGACAATCGGCTGCGCCAAAGTCTTGTCCAGATTCCTTGAAGCCTGGTCCAGAAAACCCGGGACCCTGCCCAGATGCTTGTTCACTGCTCCGATTCTAGCATCAATAGGTGCGTACTCCCGGGAAATGTATGGGGTCACACTCAACTGCATCGAGTAGAGATTCGACCTAGTCGCATAACCCCGGAGATCCTCGACATCGAAGAGCATCCGCTCCAGCATCGTTTCCAAACATAACGCGTCCAGCCGCCCGTCCTTGTCCAGCCCATGACTCTCACTCCTAACACGATCACGCAATCCAACAGCCTTGTCCGTCCAAGCTTTCAACCCGCCAGGCGAAACGTCCGGCAACAGTCCATCGTAATCGTGCAGGCCCAGCATCACAGCCTGGCGTGGATTCAACTTGAAGACATGGTTGAAGACCTCTTGGTCCAGCTTATCCAATCTAGAAACTAGCAATCAGGATTTCCCTCGCAGACCTCAGCGAGGAAATCTCGGAACCGCGATAAAAAGCCAGACTATCGAGGAACCAGGAAGATGATGAGAACCTACGGTTGGTTCGCATGAACAATGGTTTCTAGGCCAGAGCTGGAGTCTTGCACGCCGGACCTTTGGGTTTGGTTGGCTTCTAGCTTTGCGAGTCTTTTTTCTAGTTCCCATATCATCTTGTGTTGGCCGAACATCATCGAGAACATTAGTGGAACCTCCTTCACCACAGAAGCCATGGTGCTCGCATACGGTGCGTAGTGCTTGCACTGGCGCAGAAGATCGTCGAATATTTCCTTGTCTTCAACTCTGAGAAAGGACCTGAACCTTCCTATCCGTTCAATCTCATCGTTCACAACCAACCGCCACGAAGGAATCGTACGCCCCACAGAACACGCCTCCAAGTCCTGTCTATTCACGTCATTAATGACTAAGAGTGCGACCCGGAAGTGTCTCCTAGATGAGGAACGGTATGAGCCGTTTCGTCCTCTTCATGTAGCTTGCATAGTCGCGGCCCAGCCCGGACAGCAAAGTCCGCTCCTCGACGCGCATTCTGTATCCGAACGAGATACCGAAGAAGAGAAGCAGTACCAGTACCGCGCCCCAAGATTGCACCGCCAAACCCAGTCCGATGAACGTAATCAGGATCCCAGTATACGACGGGTGGCGGATCAGCCTGTAGGCACCCTTCTCCACAACCATGTGGTCTTCAGCAATCTGAACTGTCAGAGAGGAGAAGCGGCCTAGGATCGCGATTGCGTATTGACGGACTAGAACCCCAAGAAACATCAGAAAGATTCCGATAGAGAAAATCCACTCTGGAAGCGCTCCTATGCTTCCGTATCCGAAGTAGAAGGCGATCACGATCGAGAAGAATACTGTAGCAGTGATTAGGACTCGGGAGCCTCGGTCTCTCCTGACACGGGTTGCGCCGTGTCGGCGAAGCCGTGGAACCAATGCAGCCCCGAATATCTCGCTGGCAATCCAGACAAAGATGGCGAAGTCGAACAGGACGAGGCCTAGACCTGACGCGAACACCAGCAAAGACTATCAATCATGGGTGGTGCGCCTAGCACAGGAATTCTATCTGTCCAGTTTCCAGTGCCTTCTCACACCATTCTCAATAATTGACTGGGGCATCAGATGTTTTAGCGTCTTGTAACGCCTCTCCCTGCCAACAGCGTACTCATGCTTCGGGTTCTTGCTCGCGATGATTCTAAGAACTGTCTCTCCTACGAGCCTCGGATCTGCTCCATTCTCGAAATCATCGTCTAGCGTGGCGATTGCTCGTCGTCGCAACTCGTCATAGTCGCGTATCGTATATTTCGCAATCTTCCTAGTGTGGCCCAGGTTGGTCTTGAAGAATCCTGGTTCTACAACTGAGACTTTGATACCCAAGCTCTTGACCTCGTGCGGGAGCGCTTCAGACCATGCCAACAGAGCGGCCTTCGCGGCCGCATAGTATCCCTCGAAAGGAACAGGAAGAATCGCAGCAATGGAGGATATGTTGACAATCTGCCCGGAGCCTTGCTTCCTCATCGTCGGCAGCACGGCTTTCGTCATTCTAACATGCCCGAAGAAGTCTGTTTCAAACTGCGCTTTCGCCTCCGCAATCGACGTCTCCTCAGCGCCCCCGGTCAGCACGTAGCCAGCATTGTTTACAAGGACATCTAGGCGTCCGGTTTCTTCGAGCAGCTCTTTCACGCCGCTTTGAATTGAGTTATCTGAGTCTACATCGAGCGCGATCATTCCAACATCTGGCTCCTGAGGCTTTGCTGAAGGATTTCGGCTCGTGCCGTACACTTTGAAGCCCCGACCGAGCAAGATCCGCGCGGTTTCTCGGCCGAATCCCGAGGACGCTCCAGTGATGAGAACTACTCTGCTCTCCGCCATGCTAGGTGGCGAAGAGTCTACAGACTAAATCATTTGGGACAGAGACCGGAAAAAGGAGATTGCGTTGGTGCGTCCCGATTCCAGACATTCCTAGGGCTCTTGAGTCAACGGTCTGCTGAGAACCACAAGGCCCCTTTCGAGATATAGTTCGAGCTCTCTAACTTGTCCTAAAGCCTCCGTTGTATCTCCCAGTGCCAAAGTCATGTCTATCCTCCTCGCGTGACCCAGGATCTTACTGAAGACATCGCGGAGTTCAGTCTGCAGCTTGCTTGCCTCTGTCCCCACCACTGTTTCCTGAACCGTCATATTGGGCATGTTCGAGGCGATGGGTTTGAGAGAATATGACGGGCAGAGGGGCTCGAATCTATTCCGACTCTAAGGTACCTTGACCTGGTACCCGGTTTTTGAGAACTTAAACAAATTCCTAGGAGAACCACCATCTCTACCCCAAGCACCGTATCTATCGAAGAAAAAAATGTCCCAACAAGACATTCAACAGACAACTCGGAGAGGCATCTCAACCCGCTCCGTGGTACTAGTGATACTGCTCGTAGGATTGGGCGCGGGAGCAGTAGGCTACGGGCTCAACAACGCCTTCGCGGCAACCAACCCAACACAACAGACAAGAACAAACGGCCAGCAGTGGTTCGGTTTGAGGGGAGCCGGACCATCCGGCTGGGGCCATGAAGGCGGCTCCTCGCTAGGCTTCAGGGCCTTCAGCACAGTTGCCAACGTCACCGCAACGGGATTCGCGATCACTGACAGCACACATTTCACAATCACGATTGCCTACCATGGCACCGGCACCACGCCGGCAATAACAATCGTCGGCCTCGCCCCCGGACTTACCGGCAGCACCACAGTCGCCTCAGGATGGACCAGCCCCACCACCGTCACCATCACCCTCACGGGCACCGGCTCACTCACAACCACGATGCACGCGCAAGCACTGATCGTACCCCTCACCAGCTAGGATGACATCCCATGTCCAACCCAAACTCCCCTTTTCTAGGAAAGATCCAAATAAGCTCGAGTCATTTCACGCCCGAATAGACGTGACGCCGCGCTTCCTGTCATTAGGAGAAGTATGTCTTTCCCGTGGATTCGTGAGTCTCGCGATGGTGTTGTTCCTGGTCGGATTTCTATTCATACGCCTAAAGTTCTCCTAAAGGCTCACGATCCTCTCAGGATGCAGACGCGAATCGAGGCATCACCAAATCAGCGAAACGCTTCAACAAGCTCAACCCATCCTTGTCAGGGAAATAGAGGATGAAATAGGAAACTCCTAGTTCCTGGAAACCCTTCATCTTCTCCGATACCTCAGCTGCTGTCCCAACAAAGGGCCGGGTGGAGCGCATTCGTTCAACAAATACTTCCATCGTCTCCTCCGCCTTCCGATACTGCCCGTAGTATCTGTTGAAGGATTCACGAAACTCGTTCTCGTTGCTCCCGACCAAACAAGTGCCGTAGTAGGATCGCTCGATAGTATTCAACTTCCTCCCAGCATTTTCACAGAACGTCCGAAGAGTCTCGAGCTTGCGCGCGTACTCGTCAACGCTCAACCCGACAGCATTCCATCCGTCAGCCAGCTCCGCGACAATCCGCAACAACGTCTTCTCCCCGCCTCCGCCGACCCAGATCTTCGGCGAAACAGGTCTAGGATAACACCAAGCTCCATCGATCTTGAGGTATTTACCTTCAAAGATTGCCTGGTCCTGTGTCCACATTGATCGTATGATCTGGACTGCCTCCCGTAGCTGCTGCATCCGTTCTCCAACCGGTGGAAATGGAATTCCGTATGCCTTGTACTCGGGCTCGTGCCAACCTGCCCCAAGAGCCAGCTGCAACCGTCCTCCACTGACATGGTCGAGGGTCGCACCCATCTTGGCCAGTAACGATGGATATCGGAACCCGACCGCACTGACAAGGGTCCCGAGCATAATCTTCTTGGTGGCTTGGGCCAAGGCGCCCATGGTTACCCACGGGTCCAAGCAGGGTTGTCGATACGTGTCTTCATTTCTTCCCATTAGATGGTCGCATATGAAGAGACCATCAAACCCGGACTTCTCAGCTTCCAGCGCAACCTTCCGCACCCCGTTGTAGGTTATTCCGAGGTGGTTTTCGATCTGAACACCGAATTTCATGAGCCTTTCAAATTTCGCGAGTATTCCGTGTTGGTATTTATCGACGGAGTCCGCGAATTCTTCGGTAGAAGAAACCGAACAGCGCAACCAGAACGCTGACAACAAGAACCACTCCGACAAAGGGTAGCATGACGAGGGAAACGCCAAGAGAGATCCATGGATACACTCTCAGGCGGCTTCCCTGGAGGAGTCGTATTCCAGATGCAGAGCCAATCACGTAGACAAGGATTGCTGCACCGCTTGGAATCAAGAGCGCTGTCTGCAGATCGATATTCAAGAAATACGACGCTATCAACGTGATCAGAGAGAATCCGGAGAGCAAGCCGAGGGAGAGGTGTGGGACCCCTGTCTTTGGATGGATTCGGGCCACCGATTTCGGAAGACCTCCTTCTTTGGCCAGGGAGTAGACGACTCTGGACATGCCGGTTGTGTATGCGTTGACGGTTCCGAATATTATGAAGACCGCCAGAACTCCGGTACTCACACCACCGTAGACGCCGAGGGCGTTAGACAGGATTGCAGCGAAGGGGGCAACACTGCCGCCAGCTCGGTAAGCTTGAGTCCCAACAGTAGCCATGGAAACTGAGAGATATAGCGCGCTGATCACGACGACGCTGAGAACGATACTTCTGTGAAAGTCTCGCTCTGGATTTTTGAACTCCTCAGCCACATTCGACACGTTCTCGTAACCAAGGTAAGACCAGAAGATCAATGCTGCCGCGACGCCGACTGGCAGAATCCCATATGGAAAGAAGGGACTGAAATTTTCTACCCGAACAAGCGGTGCAGACGCGATGACTGCCGTCAGTAACAATCCCACAATAGCGACAATAACCGCGAGCTGAACCTTCCCGCTGATAACGATTCCTCGATAATTGATCAGAAAAGTTCCCAGAATTATCAGCGCTGCAACAACGTAGATCATTGTATTGCTTAGTGGAATTGCGTACGAAAGGTAGCGCGCCGCGATGACGGTGACAACTGGAGCGCCCGTAACATACCAGACGATGAAGAGCCAGCCCACTGCGTCGGCCATCTGGAGTCCAAAGCTTTCTCGTGCGAACGAGTAGACTCCACCTGATTCAGGCTTTCGAGCGGACAAGCTAGCGAAAGTGTATGCGAGTGGGTAGCTTGCCAGCGATAACAAGAGCCATGCGAGCAGCGAGGCAGGGCCTGCAATCTGTGCTGCCAGTCCGGGCAGGACTAGAACCCCTGAGCCGAGGACTGAGCTCATATACAATGCGACAGCATAGCGCATTGTCACAGCTTTGCGAAGACCCGGTTTGTTCTCGGACACTATCGATCAACCGCTCGTGCAAATCTCTGTTGGATAAAGGCTGGTTTGTCGCGAGGCTACGAACCGACTTCAGTGCACTACGTCAATATAGATCTCGACATTTTCGATAACCTCAACCGGGACGTTTTCTCATTCGTCTTCTTGCCAGCGATGCTTCGCTCGTAGCACTGTTCGTATGAATTCTTTGTAGCCGCTAGTCATCTCATCATAGGCTTTCGCTACCTCATTCATGTCAGGAATGAGCGCCTTGAGCTCCACGGAAAGTTCCGTATCTGTGTTGCGTAGACGGAATCGGGTTCGGATCCTACCGATGATCGATGCTAGCTTGTCAGTCCAGTCTCTCTCCCAAAGTATTCGGGCAAACAGCTCTCCAAAATTGTATTCTTCCTCTGTTATTTTCTGCTCGTGTTCAAACAGTTCCAGTGCCTTTCTGCGTACAGGATCTGAGAGTAGTAGCTGTTCAGGCGATTCATAATTCTCCGAGTTCAAGGGCCTGGCACCGAGGCTATTCTATGCTGCTTCCGTCGTCAATCGTAAGGCTCGTGTTACTCTCTACTGCTCCTCTCAACGTCCAAAGGATTTCAGAGAATGACCCAAGAATCTATTTGAGCTAGAGAGGCATAGATCTATGATAGGAATGCACGTTCAGCCGATGCATGTAAACGGACAAAGTCCAATCGGACACGCGGTGCGGCTAGCGTCGACTCAGGGCTTACTGCTTCTCATTCCGCCTCAACCGCAGGACACTTGCCCTGTCTGCGGTCACACGCAACAGATGGGTTGGGGGTATTGCAGTCGATGCGGGATAAAGCTCCGATGCCCCACTTGTAACACTCTATCTCTTGGGAAGAACTACTGCCACGGCTGCGGCACAGCTTTGAAGTCGTAGAAACAGGACACGTCTGGCCGCTCCTGCGAATGGTTAACGTTAGGGTTTGGGTGCGTTTTTCGCGCATTTGCAGAATCCTTGTTCTTCGCCAATCTTCCTCTCTTCCTTCGGAAGCTGGTCGCTCTGGATGTAGCGTTGACAGTCCGGGCAGAAGTGTTTCCTAATCTCCGCCAATCGTTTCCTGTTCTCTTCCAGATCCAGCAGACGCGCTTTGCTTGGGCGTTCGGTCTCTTCGACCTTCCGGAGACGTCTACGTTCTGCAAGTGTGAAGCTTAGCTGGGCGCGTTCCCATGGAGGCACTCGTTTCTTCTCAGGCAACTCTCCACGCTTCCCAGTAATTCTCTATCATAACTCTTCCATCTGAACGTGGAATAAGCCCAGAATAAGCCCTGATCTCGAATCCAAGCACACGATTTCTAGAACATGATCTCTCACGCTGATTCCTTGGGGAAAACACGGGGGTCGAAAAAAGGCCAGACTAGCCGATAACGCGCCCGTCTCGAAAGAACAAGCCTGGAATCCCGCCCGGACAGAAAGAGCATCTCGACTAGAAATTCCTATAACTTTTGCAGTGTCCTTGTGTCCGAGAGCGGCGACTGAGGAAGCAAAAACATTGTGAAATCGCCTATTATCAGCCCTGATCTCGGAAATGGGAGGAGGTCGCTTATTCTCCCTCTAATCGTTCAGCAAGACCCCTAGAATCGCCTAGCTATCCAAGCCTGGACTGTGCCCTGATCAGCCTGTCTCGCCCAAAATAGCTGCCAGACAAGAAATCATCTAAAGGGGAGGGGGGGTCTTGCACAGCGCACCTCGCGACGCAAGAGTGGTTGAGGGGAAGAGTCCGGGATTTTCGAAACTTTGTAAATCCGTAAGTTGAAATACTTTCCAGACAACAAATATCATAATGAGCATTCCATTACCCGATCCTCCTGCAGACAACCCGGTCTTCGGGTCCACCAAGCGCGAGATCCTCCTCATCCTCAAGCGTGAAGGCCAGTCGGACCTCCAAACACTCGCCGAACGCCTGCGCATCTCAAAGATGGCGGTGCACAAACACGCCCAAGAACTGGAAGAACGAGGACTGATCGAACGCGTGCCAGTCCGAGGCACAACCGGCCGGCCACGCCTGGCCCTGCGACTTGCCCCGACTGCAACCTCACTCTTCCCGCGAGCATACGCAGGCGTAACCTGCGCCGCCCTAGCATACATTGAAGAAAAACTCGGGCGGAAAGCAGTCGAAGAAGCGCTACGCCGCAGACAAGCCGAAACACTCACCACTTATCGTGGTGAGGTGAAAGCTGAGAACCTAGCCGACAGAGTCCACCAGCTAGCAGGACTCCGCGATCGCGAAGGCTACATGGCCGAAGACCATCAAGCAGGACCGGCAAAGTTCGAGATCCTAGAACACAACTGTCCAATACTTGCGGTCGCTGAGAACTATTGGGAAGCATGCACCGTTGAGAACGAGTTATTCCGAAAGGTTCTGAACGCCAACGTTGAGACTACACACCGAGTCGTCGCAGGAGGAAACGTCTGTCGCTTCTTGGTCACACCAAAACGGAGAACCCCTGAATGAAGAGCGTCGCCCTTGTAACCGGCGCGGGACGCGGCCTCGGCCGCATCTTAGCCACCTTCCTTGCAGGCCAAGGACACGATCTCGTCATAACCTCTCGAACCCTCACGGAGCTTCAAGACGTCGCTCGATCTCTAGAAAGTACCGGCGTGAAAGTTGTCGCTATTCCCGGTGACATAACCGATGCCCACACAGGACCCGCCTACTGCAACAGACGAAAGCGATCGGAAGTCTCAGTCTGCTTGTGAACAACGCTTCCGATCTCGGCGAGATCCCGCGTCCCGAACTCGCCTCTGCCTCCCTACAGCGTTTTCGCGTGACCCTGGAGACAAATCTCGTCGCACCACTAGCGCTGATCCAAGAGTCTCTCCCCCAGCTCGAACAGACGAGAGGACTAGTTGTCAATATTTCGAGCGACGCGAGCCAGGGAGGCTACGAGCGCTGGGGAATCTATGGATCAAGCAAGGCTGCCCTCGACCTCGCCTCGAAAACACTTGCAGCAGAACTCAAACCCCGCCACATATCCGTCGTCAGCGTTGACCCAGGCGACATGCGGACACGCATGCATCAGGACGCCTTTCCCGACGAAGATATCTCCGACCGTCCTCTGCCAGAGGTAACGCTCCCATTTTGGGCCTGGCTCGTCAGCCAAGACCCCGAGCGGATCACAGGGATGCGCTACCAGGCACAGGGAACCCTCTGGGAGATCCCGGCTTGAACCGGTCCGAACTATTGTTCGATCGTCCGACCGAACTCTTCGCCTCCGCTCCACCCGAGATGCGGGGACACGACCGGGACGATGTTCGTCTGATAGTATCGACGCCTGAGGGCGACACTCACCACGCATTCACCGAACTGCCATGGCTCCTGGATCCGGGAGACTTGCTTGTTGTCAACGAGAGCGCAACTCTTCCCGCAAGCCTTCCAGCCACAGGCCGCCTGGGCGAGATCCGGCTTTACCTCTCAACTCGGTTCACTGATGACCTCTGGCTCGCGGAGCCGCGATGGAGCCCGTCAAGACCCGGCCCACTCCCGCTCAACATAAACGAGACACTGCAGATCGGCGAGGCAAAAGCCGTACTACTCCAACAGTATCCCGGAATCCCGAGACTCTGGTTCGTTCGTTTCGATACTCCAGCCGGCCTTCTGACGGCGAAGCACGGTGAGCCAATCCACTACAGCTACGCGCCAGCGTACCCGATGTCAGACTATCAGACACTTTTCTCACGATTTCCAGGGAGTGTCGAGATGCCAAGCGCCGCACGGCCGATCACACCACACGTTCGGGATACGCTTCGCGAACGAGGCATCGGAATCGTTGGAGTAATCCTTCACACAGGCGTCTCCAGCTTGGAGATTGAGGATAATACTGTAGAGCACCAGGCTCTTTACCCCGAGGTTTTCAAGGTCCCCGAGGCAACCGCGAACGCTGTCAATGCAACACATTCTCGCCGCGGCCGCGTCATCGCTGTGGGAACAACCGTTGTGCGTGCTCTTGAGACAGCTTGGACACCCAAGGGAGTTCGCGCCTGCTCCGGCGCCACTGGCCTCTACATACACCCCGGAACCAGCGTACACGTCATCGACGGACTTCTAACCGGGTTACACGATCCTATCACGAGCCATCTAGCGATGCTCAGCGCTATCGCAGGCCTCGCCCGCGTCAAGAGAGCGTACACTGAAGCAATTCGGAACCGGTATCTCTGGCATGAGTTCGGCGACAGCCATCTCCTATGGCGGCAAATCGCAAACTAAGCGGACTGAACAGGCTCGCCTCCGGAGAAACATCGTAACATTGAATCGCACTTGATGAAAATACTCGGAATCTCAAGCAGCAACCGCAAGGGGTCCTAGAACTGGGCCTCCTCGAAGTGGCGAAGGAGACGCTTCCGGACAATACGACCTTGGAAGTTTTTGACGTGTCACGCTTCCCGCTCTTTACACAGGATCATGAGCGAGACCCGCCCGTGGAAGTGCGATTGTTCAAACAGAAGATCAGACAATCCGACGCGATACTATTTGCAACACCTGAGCACAACTATACGATCACCGCAGTGTTGAAGAACGCGATCGAATGGGCTAACCGGCGTGGAGGAGACAACTCTTGGAACGGGAAACCTCGCAGCTATAATCAGTGCCTCATTGGGTCCGCGTGGAGGTGCCCGGGCACAGCTACGCCTTCGCCGGATACTGGTCGATCTCAATGTCTATCCGATCAACCAGCCGCAGCTTCTACTTGCACGGGCTCAAGACTCGTTTGACAGCGACTTGAAACTAAGAGACCTGTAGGCGCGAGAGACATTGAAGAATATACTGCAGGCACTTGTCAGCTGGACCGAGAGGATCAATAGAGGATAGGCGTCTGAAACACATCACTGCCTTGCCATTATCTCTGATAAAGAATCATCGTCGTTTCTCTGTTCAAATCTGTTGAATTATTATCCAGATCAAACTTGCTCTTTCGAAGCCATGAGGTTGAAGATGCCTTTGAAAATGCACAGGCTACTATCTCTACTCGCGTTCGTTCTCGCCATGATAGGCGGCTTACTAGTCGTCGTGTCGGCACTCGGCGGACTTGAACGTCTAAGCATCGGCTCGTTGGCAGTCAACGGTCTCGTCTTCCTATTCGGCCTCGGCGCAATACTAGGAGGCTGGCTAATCTACACGGGCATCAGGAAACTCGGCGGCATCATAACACTGCTCGCTGGAATAATTCTGTTCCTTTTGACAGGAGGGGCAGGCACTTCTGTGCTACTGGTAATAGTCGCCGGAGTCTTGGGGCTAGTTGCTGCCGAGATGAAGCCTTGGTGGGCTTTCTGGCGATAGTTCTGCCCGGCCTAAAAATTGTCCTTGACTAATCTTTCTCTTCCTGGTTTAGTCAGTGGTTCTTCCCGGTTGGCTTGACTTGGCCGCCTGCTCGGCCATGAGCCGCTGCCGTGTCGCTTCTATCGTAGCTGTGGAGTACATCACAACGAGAATGGTGAAGAGTGCAATTCCTACCAGGAAAAGATATCGCAGAACAGCTGTAGAGGCTGCGAATGTGGACGGCCCGGCAGTTTGGGCGATCATGACGACGGCGACCAGCCACAAGAGAGTGGCTATTGTAAGCGTGACTTGCAGCTTCATTCTCTCTAGAGACTTTGATTGTGGTGTGAGTCCTGACAGCCCGAGTAGAATGCCCGTGACGCTGATGAGGAGACCCGTAATGTAGGTGATCGCGGAATTCGTGATCTCTTGAAGAGCGATGGTATAGGCGATAGTTCCGAACATGGCGAGAGACGCTAGTATCAGTAAAATCATGGCAGTGTTATGCCAGGAGTTTTTCAGGTTTCCAGGCGTCACGTTCAGACTGCTCCTCCGATGAGGTTCGCCTAACGCAGAGTTATTGGGCTTTTGCCAAGATGCACTCTCGCGCCTAACGAATAGTTTCATTCCTCCATTCGTTTCTCTCTCTTGGATTAGACAGGGGGCCAAAACTAACCTGGCGTTGGCTGCAAGGGCTTGAAGCACGCAGGCTGGATTCTCGACCTCTACCACAAAACAGGCCAGATGATCGTATGGTTAAAGAAAAAAGATGGTAGCAGTGTAAGACTCACTGATCCCTGGAAACCCAAAATCCACATCGGCGGAAGTTATCGTGATCTCTTGGATCTCGCGTGTCGTCCCGGTCTTGAAAACGCGATTTTCGTAGAGATGTACGAAAAAGCTGGCGACCGTGAAAGATCGAGAGTTTTAGAGATCGAAGTCGACGGAGACCGGGAAGCAGTTGGACTAGCAAGGAAACTCGAACAGGTCGGCCGCTATTCCAAGTTCCGCTTCTACGACATCGACGTTCCCTCTCCACAGATGTATCTGTATAGAAAAGGCCTCTTCCCCCTCGCATTTGTTGAAGCAGAAGAAACCAGTCGAGGAGTTAGCTGGACTCTCAAAGACTCTAGAGAGTCTATTGATTATCAATTACCACCTCTCAGAGAGATCGAGCTTCAGATCAAAACGGAGAAGATAAGGAAAGTTCGGAGCTTCGAGGATAAACTAGCATCAGTCCACTTTACCCGCGACAAAAGGGAAATGCTTCTCATAGAGAGTGGCGATGAAGTAGACAAGATCCTGGGGATCGTAGAAACCTTCAGGGCCGAGGACCCTGACGTGATCATAACCCATGGTGGCGATTCTTTCATCTTTCCCTATCTTGCTCGGAGAGCTCAAGAGCATGGAATTCTAGATCAGCTGATGCTTGGCCGCGACATCTCGCCTCTTCGAGTCTATGAGGTTCAAGGCCACAGCTACTTCTCCTACGGAAAAATACTGTATCGTGAGACCGCTGCTCGTCTTTTGGGCCGTTTGCATGTAGACCAGAGAAACGCCTACGTGAGCGCCGACTGCGGCCTTGAAGGCCTGTTCGAGGTCTCAAGGACCTGTATCATGCCAATCCAGAAGGCTAGCCGTGCGACCATCGGCACCAACATGACAAGCCTCCAGCTATACCACGCTGTCAAGCGAGACGTCCTCATTCCATGGAACAAGAATCAGCCTGAAGAACTGAAGAACAGTGGAGAACTGGTTGTCGCCGATCGCGGGGGATTCATCTACGAGCCTGATATCGGGATTCATGATCATGTTGGAGAGCTGGACTTTGCCAGCCTCTATCCAACACTCATGACCAAGATGAATCTGAGCGGTGAAACAGTCAACTGTACCTGTTGTCCTGATTCCGCGAACCGTGTTCCAGAGCTCGAGTTCAATATCTGCGAGCGATCGGCAGGCATCGTTCCTCTCTCCCTGAAAATCCTGCTTGACAAAAGAGCCCGGTACAAGGCTGCCAAGAAAGCCGCGGTGGACGAGGAGTTGAAGACACGTTATGACCAACGCCAGTCTGCGCTCAAGTGGATCCTGGTCTGTTCATTCGGGTATCTTGGTTTCAAGAATGCTCGTTTTGGAAAGATAGATGCTCACATTGCGACCTGTGCTTTCAGCAGAAAGGTTCTGAGAGAGGCCGCAGCTCTCGCTGAGGCTCGTGGTTTCACGCTTGTCCACGGAATAGTCGATTCGTTCTGGCTCCGCAAGAAGGAAGCGACAAGAGGCGAGTACGAGGATCTCTGCAAAGAGATACGTGACAAGCTTAGGCTGCCGGTCTCTTTTGAGGGAGTCTACAGGTGGATTGTTTTTCTCAGTTCAAAGACAGACTCGAAAGTCGGAGTGCTAAACCGGTATTATGGTATTTTCGAAGATGGAAAGCTCAAGGTTCGCGGAATAGACCTTCGAAGACATGATACTCCCGATATTGTTCGACAATGCCAGTCCGATATGCTCGAGATCTTTATCAAAGCTCGTAATTCAAACGAGTTCAGATTACTCATTCCCAGCGCTCTCAAAGTCCTGGAAAAGTTCGTGTGCTTGCTGCGAGACGGCAGTGTTCCCCTGGAGAATCTGGTGATAGTCAGGAACTTGAGCAAGAATCCGGACGAGTACACTCACCAGGTTCCCCAGGCGATAGCTGCGAGACATCTTGTTGCACAGGGAGGTTCAGTGCATGCGGGACAGCAGGTCAGCTACATCCTGACCAGTGACCGGACCCGCACGGCTGTCCCGCCTGAGATTGTTGATGAAAGCACAGTTTATGATTCGGAGCGGTACGTGGACCTTCTCTGTTCGTCAGCAGCAAACCTCCTCTTACCACTCGGCTATGACACGAAATACCTTCGATGTATCTTCAAAAGAACCGAGATGAAAAGGCCAGCACTTCTTCAAGAGCGTTTCATAGCACCGCTCCTAGAAAATCGCCCGGAATAAGCCCTGATCTCGAATCTGGAAGCGTCCCCTTAATTGCGTAGCAAATCGTTCTTGACGACTCGTTAAAACAGCATGTGATCCGAGCGTGGATTGTGCCCTGAATCGCCTGTCTCGCCCATAATCACTGCCAGACAGCAAATTTTCTCCGGAGAAGGGGGTCTTGCACAGCGCACCTCGCGACACAAAAGAGGAGAGTTCAGACTGGCCGGTGAAAGTGGTTTCTCTCGAGTAGACGGTTCTAGAGGTATCTTGTCAGTGTCTGGTTGTCCAGGGTCGCGATCTCGGTCTTGCCTGTCGGGATGAACGGATGCCTTGTAACAGTGAGCTGTGTATGCGTTCCGTTGTCCCGTAGTATCGCAGAGACGTGAGCTGTTCTAGCTAGAGCATCATCCATCGCCTGTCTTCGTGACTGCAAGTTCGTGACCACAATGATCATTTTTCTCTGCTCTGCAAGAGTGGCCAAGGAACGAATATTCTTGGAGAAGAGATCGAACGCTTCCCTCTTCTCCTTGACATCGGGATCGCAGTAGAGAGATGTAATATCCGATACGACTGCCAGCCGGGCATCGCACTGGTCAATTGCGCCCGCGAGCCGTTCAGTGATGAAACCGCTCAACTGGTGATGGGTGAAGGCTCTGCTGAGATGAATCCGCAACTTCGTCCTCTCCTCATCAAGTCCGAGGCTGAAAGCGTGCCGAGATACTGTATACGTGTCGAAAACGTTGCCCCCATCAACAAACACGACATCGCTATCCTTCCCTGGTGGAAGAGGATAGACTGCTCGGACGGAGAGGAGATGGCTGAGAGCGTTGGACGCTTCGCCCTGTAGAGTGGCAAGTTGGCCGAAGCGGAGAACAAGGGTCTGATCAAGCAGTTCAATCCCGGAAGGCAGATCCGACCGGACATCTCGGAGAAGTGTGCTTCCTCTACTCAGCCTAGCCTCAAACGACTCACCAGGCTCGATCAGCTGCTCGGGGTCTTTGCAGACCGGATTCGTAAGAAACCGTCTTCCTAGTGGAAGAGTTGATGCTTGGACTTTGAGGGTTTTGTCAAGCTCGAAACCGCATCCCGGACAGATATTCGAGAAAGCAAGCTGGATTTTGCGCGGATTGATGAACAGTTTCGAAAGGACTAGAGTTTCATCGCATAGGTTACAACTGTACAGAAAGCCTTGAGCGCTTGACTGGTCCTGGTCTAGCTGCCAAGTCTTCGGTTGAAGAGGCTCAATGATACTCCTAGTTTCCATGTCTTACTCATTATAGCAGTCCTATTCGTCGCGTTTGTTGCGGGGGACAGCGTCTTCAACGCCTTTTTCTGTGATGCGGAAGTAGGTTTCGGATTCTGGCAGATAGGGTGAATCTATGACTTTGGCGACGCGTAGTCCCTGACTGGATTTTTTGAGCATGATACGATGGGTAGATGCGTGGGCCATGATGTTTCCGCCTGCGGGGCGCATAGGATCGCCGAAGAACGCCTGCGGATTAGCCTGCACCTGGTTGGTGACGACGACTGCGAGGTTGAGGGCTTGAGCGATGCGGAGGAGCTTATGGAGGTGGCTGTTCAAACGCTGCTGTCGTTCACTGAGGGACTCTCGGCCAATATATTCGCCGCGGAAGTGTGAGAGGACAGAATCGACAACAAGCAATTTGATGTTTTCTTCTTTGCAGATCTTGAAAGCGTGATCAACAGTCAGTATCTGATGGTCGCTATTGTAAACACGGCTATAGATGATGCCGTCGAGAATCTTGTCAGCATCCTGTCCACTAGCCTGAGCCATTTGGAATACTCGTTGGGCCGCGAAGGTACCTTCAGTATCGATGAAGAGAACTTTTCCCTCTAGTCCGCCCTCTGCCGCGGGAAGCTGAGTCTGAATACTCAGTTTCATAGAGATCTGCGACTTGCCTGCGCCGAATTCACCAACGAACTCGGTGATAGCCTGAGTCTCAAGTCCACCACCCAACAGCGTGTTGAGGTTGCTCGATCCGAAGCTGAGGCGGAGCAGAGTCTTGCGTCGCTCCCATAACTGTTTCGCAGTGACGAAGTCTGTCTGGATGGTTTCGCGAGCAGCTTTGCTGATCTTGTGGGCAACGCTGGTCTCGAGACCGGCTTTTTCGACAAGTTCGCGGATAGGGGCGATGGCGAGGGATGAGATAGAGTCGTAGCCTGCTTCTCGGAGCTTGTTGGCTGTGACTGGTCCGACGCCGTCTAGGTCTTGAATATCTAACACTTCAGCGGTCATTACACATCTGTGTGGCTTGGGCCCAGAGTTCGCTTATCTCTCACAGTGAAGAGTGAAAGTATTCTTCCACTTGAAAGGCTCTTAGTCTGTTGAACTAGTCCGTCCGTCTCAAGACGCTTTAGGAGCTGGAGGCGAATCCTTCCTATCCAGCTTGGACGACCACTGGCTCATCGTCTTCGACAACAACTCCCGAAAACGCTTCACCGCCGACGTAAGCCGCAACAGCTCAGGAATATCCCGTGTCGTGTACGTGATTGATGCGGCTGAAACAGGCAGGAAAGCACCCATACCAGTTAAAGGCTGGTCCATCCGCACCCACCCATGACCCAGCTCCGACAGCAAAGGCAGCACGCTCGTATCCGTTTCGCCAGTCAGCTTGTAGAGACTCGGCTCCCGAACATCCAACCGGGATAGCTTACTGGTAAACGAGGCCTCCTTCGAGAACTTGAGATCCGCCTGGAACGCACGAGCCAGCTGCTCCGTCAACGCTCGCACCTCCAAAAAACAGTCAGGCAACATACCCAAGAGAAGGTTCACACGAAGGCTCTGCGATAAGGGATGAAGAACCCGAACGAGATAGTTTGGAACCGCATGGCGAGAAAAAGTCTCCGAAAGACGACCCAGCCCCATAACCCAGGCTAGATGCGACTTGAAATCCTCACGTAATCCCAAGACCTCGCTCCAAGCCTTACTCCCATCTCCAGATTGACAAAAATCCAGGTTTCGAGTCAACGACATGCTCACCTGACGAAGGACGTCAACATCCACTGACGAGACGAGTGGGTCCTGGGCGGGCAAGGATATCCAGCCCTGAGTGCTGATCACGGTGGGAAATAGGTGAAATGTTCCCTCCGCATGGCCATCGTCGTTCATGACCGCCATCTCAACGAATACGAGGATTCGGCCAGGAACCCTGTTAAGTTGGCCGCTAACACGTCCGGGGCGTGAAGTCCGTCCTATCGATTAGCGAGGAGGACGTGGGTCAGACTCTGACATTCCAGAAATCCATCCAGCTTGCTCGGCGAGCCTACGTCCTTCGAGCAAAGAAAAGGGTGCTCGAACCACTCCGCACATGGTTCACGGTTCGGAGGGGCGCTTCTTTCTATTTCATGCCAGCCCACGTATCTGGCCTCAGCACGGTATCCGTGAAAGTGGTCAGCGTAAACCCTAGAAACCGCAACGGCTCTCTTCCGTCGACCTCAGCTACGATCTACGTCTTCGATTCAAAAACCGGATCGGAATTGGCCCGCGTCGCCGGAGACAACTTGACCGCGATTAGAACCGCAGCCAGTTCCGCATTGGCTACCGAGCTTCTAGCCCTCAGAGAGGCGGATTCCCTGGGAATTATAGGAACCGGGAAACAAGCTCAAGCGCATCTCCTAGCGATGCTGGAAGCGAGAAACATCTCACAGGTCCTAGTTTATTCTCCATCAAAGGCTCATCGGAAGAGGTTCGTCCGAAAGGCCTCTCAGATCATCCCGGTACCTGTATATGCTGAACGTTCTGCGGAAGAAGTGGCTCGAAGATCCCACCTGCTCGTCCTTGCCACAAGCTCTCGTGTTCCTCTCTTGAGGGGCAGTGCGGTTCGGCTCGGAACCCACGTGAATGCTATAGGAGCTGCTCTTCCAAGCTCACGAGAGATGGACACCGCTCTAGTGAAAAGGTCCATTCTTGTTGTCGACTCCCTCGAGCAGGCGGTCGCAAACTATGGAGATATCATGATTCCACTCAAGCTAGGAGCGATTACGAAATCGCACATCAAAGCGGAGCTGGGCGAGTTACTCCTGGATCCCAGCATCATAAAGAGAAGAAGGACAGACGTTACCGTTTTCAAGGCTGGAGGGCTAGGAGTCTTGGACGCGGTCTTTGCAGACTATGTGATCTCGCAGTTTCGACGTTCTTGATGAACGCCTAGTTGAGTGTTATGGGGCCGCCCAGATTCGGTGGTGATGGGCGCGGCTGGAAGATCCTAGATAGCGAAGATTGTCAGTGGCTTCTAGCAACGTGAGTTCTGGCAAGCCTTACGACAGAACCAATTTAATAGTGGGTCTTAGGTTTCGCGGTCTTCGTGGGCCGGTAGATCAGCCTGGTACACAGCGCGTTAGGGCTGGCCGAAGATCGCCCGCTTGGCAGGTCATCCTCGACCCTGAGTGCGGGAAGGCACTAACCCTGCTCCGTAGGGCCGCGGGTTCAAATCCCGCCCGGTCCACCACGAACAAGTTCAGGTTCTGGCGCGGAGGTTCGAGTAGGGCCCCGGGGGTCCGAAAAATTCACTCGAGCCGTTTCAAGAACCTGTTTCAGATACCTGGTTCAGGAATCGTTTCGCGAACCCTGTTTCAAAGAGCGATTTCAGGAACCCGAATTCAGAAGTGGGATTCTGAGAAGTGATTCGAAAACGCGATCCAAAATCGGATTCCAATGACTCGTTCTGGGAAGCTGTTTGGGATGATCAGATTCTCAACCTTTCTGACGCGCATGTCCCCGTTGTCAGCCAATGGCTTGTCGAGCAGTCTTTACCCTAGCCCCAAAGGCCCGCCGGAAAATATTAGTTGGTCTTATAGGTAAACGCAGAATGATGCTAAAGCCTGCGGGAGCATCCTTTGCCGAGTAGACAGTCCTCTTGGTTTGAGACGATCAACCCGGCCACAGGCAAGACCCTCAGACGATACAAATCGTCGACGAAGAGCGACGTTGACAAAGCAGTTGCGAAAGCAAAAAAAGCGTTTGAAAAGTGGCGCCAACTTTCGCCTAACAAACGCGCAATCTATCTGGAAAGAACAGCGAA
>VBAX01000069.1 GCA_005883075.1 Candidatus Bathyarchaeota archaeon
CACCGTGGTCCTTTGAGAAGTCTACGTATGCCTTGTATCCCTGTCCGCCTCTTTCCTGCGATCTATATGCGACGTAGAGCGTTCCATTGTTGCTTTCAGCAAGCTTCCATGTCTCTCCCCAAGCCAGGCCTTGCCAGTCGTTGGTGGTCGCGATCTTGTATCCGATGTCCTGACCCTGAGCAGTCTGTGCTGGGGGGGCTTGTCTAGCTACTTGGACGACGATGACGAGGAGGAGGATGACAACGATGGTTGAAGTTGCTAGGGTGACGTCTTTCCATCTCGACCCTTTTCGTTTTGGGGCTTCGGAGGTCAACTTGGCCTCCAGCTCGTTAGAGAAGCTAGGACACTGTCAGAGAGGTTTGGCCGTAGCAAATCGTGTAGGGTGCTCCTTGTCCGCTCAGCCAGGCTATACGGACAATTCCGCTTGATGAATCTTCCGACATTACAGGCCACTTGTTGTTCGTTGAGAAGCCGCTGCCCAGCTGTGTTTTGGATTGGGCGACTCCACTTATCATGATGTAGACGGATACGTTTGTGGCGGTAAGTGAGTCGCTGCCTGTCCATTCCTGCCAGGCGACGAGCACCGTTCCAGCGGGGCCGATTGAGATTATCGGGTCGGACTGGTTAAGTCCTGTTATGGCATTGACGTTGGTCCACGCCGTCCACTGGGGCGTGGATAGGTTCAGGTTTAGGCTGGAATATTTCACGAGAGAGTTTGCGTTGCTGTTGTCGGGACCGTCCCAGACCAGCCTTAACGTGTTAGACTTGTCGATAGCGAGGCTTAGGTGTTTCTGGTCAAAACCTTCGATGCCTGCAACAATCTGTGCTTGACCCCAAGTCCTCGAGCCGACGTCCCATCTGGAGTATTTGATGCGTGTTCCGGTTTGGCCTGAAACTCCGCCATACCATGCTGCGTAGAGACTTCCGGTTTGATCAGTAATAGCGTCGGGCCGGCTTTGTCCTGACGAATCGAGAGGAATTATGTTCTCCCAGCTCGTCCAGTTGTTCCCGCCGTCTGTTGACATGGAGTGTTTTATCTGCTGGACGCCTGCGCTGCCAGAGTCGGCGCCTTCCCAAAGAACGTGCAGAACGTCATTCTTTCCGATAACAATCACTGGATGCTCTTGCCAGTAAATGCTACCAGAGTATCCCGTTACGGGGGAGATGTTGATCCAGGGCGACCACGCGGCGCCGTCCCACCTAGCGTATTTGATCTGTCTCTCGTTCGCGCCTCTATAGACTTGGTCGCGCCCATACCACACGACATGAATCTGGTCTCTTGAGTCGACCGCGATTGACGGTACTCTCTGGTCCGTTCCTGTTCCTCCGCCTTGAGGGGTGCCTGACGTTACTGGTGGGGCGTTGACGATAGCAACCGGTCCTCCACCGAGGTCGGCCCAGGTCTTGCCATTGTCGGTGGATACCGCGACGTAGATCTCCTCTTGACTGAAGCCTGGCGGCGCTTTCCTGTAAGCAACGTAAATATTGCCGATGGGGTCGATGATTATCTTTCTCTGTCCGCTGTACCCTAGACCTTTCGAGTCTGAAATCTGATCGACAGGGAATAGGCTGGTGGATAAACTGGCTAGGTTATTGCTTGTTGCACCGGATTGTCCTCCGTTCGTACCTCCTCCGTTGCCACTGTTTCCAGGGCCGTGTCCCTGGCCGGGGCTGGATGTTGTCGGCGGGACTAGGAATATTGTCATACCACTTACGGCCAGAACTATCATGAACAGTGCCAGGAGCGCGGCGAGGGGTCGGATGTGAGATTTATGTCGTCTATCTAGATTCTTCCCTGGCGCGGAGAGCTGATAGTGTGGTTTGATCTGTCTCGGGTTTCGTCTCTTCGAGAATACGCCAATCGCGACGAAGAGTCCGAGGATCCATCCGAGGATGAGTAACCAGAAGAGAGGGATTGCAGAGAGCGCTCCCAGCCAGCTCCATGGCAGAGCGAGTGTCGACGCGCTCCTCAGAACGCCGTTTCTGACAGAGGAAATTCGGATGATAGAGGAAGGGCTCAGGAACAACAGCAAACCAAGAATGATCGTGACAATGGACGCTGCCCAGCTGAGACCGGAGAGAACGGATTTTCCGCTCGTTACCTATCAGCTCCATGAATTCGCATAGCCGGGGCGAGGAACTGGCCGGTTAGAGGGGGAGCCGCGATCGTGCATGATGACCTCATTTCCTATCTTCAACTCACTTTTCGTGCCGGGACGATTTCGGGAACTGCGACTACGGAAATCTCACAGCCGGGAAGAACCAGACTCTGTTGTGTGAGCGAGTTCCTCGGCAACCTTCCAATAGGGCTCAGCGTTCGTATAGGCTGCGCCATACTTTGCGCTCTCCGGAGCCGTTCTGGTACCCAGAACCCACTTGACCCTCGTGTGGACTGGGCAGGCTCCGCTCGAACGAACTCCCGTTCCGGAAAGTCAGCGGGGCGTAGATCCGCTGATTTTTCATATTAGTCAAAACCCGGCCATGCTTGGGCGATTGTTTGAAGTACTATGATGAGGAGAAGATGAGTGAGATTCGAAAGGCGTTCGATGCAGAGGTTCTGACCTGGAAAGGGGTGAGCTCCAGACCTATGATGGGTTGTCTGTGTTATTTCTATGATCGAAAGTTCATCGGTTTCCTCGTTACAAACGGGATTGTGGTAATGAAGCTCTCGGAGAAAGACCAGACGATGTTGAAGGAGAAGTTTGGCGGGAAACCGTTTGAGATGGCGGGACAGACGGGCAGGCTCTGGATAACACCGCTAAAGGGACTTGAAGACGTGAGATCGGTAATGCCCTTTGTCCGGAAGAGATACGAAGAAGTCTCCTCGACCCGAGCAAAGACCTAGTTCCTCCAACCACTCTTGCGTCGCAGGATGATGTGCTCCTATCCCCCTCTTTTTGGTCAGGAGATGTCCTGTGCGGCAGAATTTCTGCGCGAGACAGTTAATTCAGGGCGCCAATCCGGCTTGAACGATGTCGGAGCGAGACGGGAAATCTAGGCCGTTTCCCGAACGATTTTAGGGCGTGTTGTGGGGCTTGTCCCAGATCCTGGATCAGGGCTGAATACGGGCGACTTTCATCCGTCTGTGTTATGTCTTGACGCCCTTTTTCATGGGATAGAGGCTGCTGTATGCTTCGCCTTTCGGGGCATCAATCCAATCGGGTTTCTCCACGCTGTCGAACACTGATTCGTCACGAAGCCTACGAGGGAGAACATGGTTTGCGACTACCGCCTCCTTCAACAATGCAAGGCGGTCTCGGAGGGAGTCGGTGTAGGAAAAATCGAGTCGTTGAGAATACTCTTTGAACATCTCAACTACCGTCCTGTGGACTACCACTCGAGAACATGTTCCTAAGGTGCTCGTTAACGCCTGCACCACGTCATCGAATCTGGTGGAAATCTCTTCCTTCCGGATCCCACTACGTCCCAGCAAATTGTAGATAGATGCCTGCACTGTGGGACCAAGCGTTTCTGTTAGGGCCTTTCCAAAACAGTACCCTAGAGTCTCATAGAAAATATCAACTAAGGAAGACCGCAAAACATCCTCCTTGCCCTATCACCTTAGTCTTGGGCAATTGAATACGGCTATTGTTACTCGCCATTAAGAAGCATCCGGATAGTATGCGAACCGAAAACCATGTCTTCTTCTAAAATCGTTAGGCGCGAATACCTCAGCCGATTGTTCCCTTCGAATTTCTGGCTCTCCAATGCAAGATCGGAAAGACCCTGTACATGAAGCTCGAAACCTAGGTTACAACCAGTTCATCTCTCAGCTCATGCTCTGGCAGATAAGAAATGATGCAGATGTCCATGCGAGTAAGTGACTCCAGTTGGACCAATCCACGCGACAATTTCGAATCAGTTCCCAAGTCCTTAAGTCCAGACCAGAGATTTGCTGCCGAGAGAGCGTTCTCTTCTGTGCTCGTGAACACAGTCCGTGAGGCCGTCGGAGATGCCTTGGGCCGCAATGTGTTGGAAATTCTCACGTCGAAGGGGTTGCTTGACGCATCAAACAACTCGAAAGAATTTGATTCAAAATTACGATCACTGTTCGGCAACGGCGCCGCTGTTCTTGAAAGGATCGTTGTCAAAGATCTCAACCGGAAACTCGGCATACCTTACGACTCGGACGCGCGCTTTGACTACGAGAAATCCCTCGAAACGGCAAAGGAGGTTTGTTTCGTGGAGAGCAGGCTGAAATGAGCGGGTCGGAGATCTTGTCGACGCTGCTTGGTTCAGAGGTCAGAGGAGACCTTCTAGTCCTGTTTCACAGAAACCCAGGACTCATCGATACGGTCGATGGAGTAGCACGCCGGATTGGGAGAACGACGGTCGCGGTCATAAACGAAGTTAGGGAACTTTTGGAATTGGGGGTTCTGAGGCAGAAAAGGATTGGAGCATTTGAGGTTGTATCCCTAGACCGCGCGAAAGATCGGGAGCTTTTGGAGTCAGTCGCGAACCACCTCAAAGCCGTAAGGATAAGTGGAGAAAAATGACTACACCACGCGCCAAAGCCGGAGCCTCAGGGTTCGACCAACTATTCTCCAGCAAAGCGGAGGGGGGTCATCGGGTTAAGACTGGAATTGCCGAGCTTGACGAGATGCTCAGGGGAGGATTCATGCCCGGAGATGCCGTAATGGTCGCCGGAAGCGCTGGCTCCGGAAAAACGACCCTCGGGCTTCAGTATCTTTTCAACGGAGTCAAGCTAGGCGAACCCGGGATCTACGTAACCTTCGAAGAACTCCCGGACCAGATCTATAGAGATGCGAATAACTTCGGCTGGGACCTCCGAAAAATGGAAGAGGAGGGCAAATTCCGCGTAATCTGCACATCTCCAAGTCTCATGCTGGAGTCCGGCGATGGTAGCCTGCTGGAGGACATCTTCCGGGAGGTCCAGCCGCAACGGCTTGTTATCGACTCACTCAGCCATCTCGAGATGTTCGTGAAGAAAGACGACATGCGAATGGAAGCCTATCGCATGATAAGCTATCTGAAGACCCGCGGAATCAGCTCGATACTGCTCTGGGAGTCGCCGCAGATAAGCGGAGGATCTTTCAGCGTAACCGATGTAGGGCTGAGCTTCTTGGTCGATTGCATAGTGGCACTCAAACCTGTAGAGATCGAGTCCTCCATGCGCAAGGCACTGGTCATACTGAAAATGCGGGGCAGCGACCATGACAAGAGGCTTAGAGAATTCGAGATAACACCAGCAGGGATCAAGATACAGTCAGCGTTCACAAACTACGAGGGGATCATCAGCGGTTCACCAAGAAAGGTAGCGTCGGAGAAGTTCATGGAACTGTTCCGCGGAGCCTCAGAAAAGCGAAAATAGGCGAAGACTGAATGGTCGACACGGTTGTAATCTCGACGCTCTATTTCATCTCAGTTTTCCAGCTTATCCTGCAAGCAGGGGTGGTTTTCTATGCGTATCGAGTTACAAGGCTGACCGGGTCGTTTCGCGCTTGGACCCTCATCATCGCCGCGTTCACCCTACTAACAGTCAGAAATGTCGTCTCTCTCGTTCTCTCCCTATCTCTCCCAGCTGATCAACTAGGTGCACTGATAGATTCGGTTGGAGTGGTCACATTGATTCTGAGCTCAGTCGTCAACATAGCAGCGGGAGTGGCTCTCTTCCTTGGAATGTTCGGCCTTGCCAAACGATTCGAAAACCAGTCCAAAGCTCCCCCGTAAGACCGCTCCTCCTCCCGACGCAGAAGCGGCTCTCCGTTTCGTAGAACTGTTCAAGAAAGCAGTGAAGAGCAAAAAGTCCCCTTCCTAGGCCGAGAAGAATCGAGAAAGCAGGTCAGCCGGCCAAGTCTGATCCTACCTCGCGAGGAGTGCCCGACACTCCGTACAATTCTTGGCGTGGCTTCTCCCGGGATTTCGGGGACAAACGTGTTATTCGAGCTACCCTACCGTCCACAATGACAACCCTGACTTCCTCACCGATCGTGTCAAGATCGAGGTCCACATCTCCCAATTTCAGCGTCAGAAGCGCCGGCTCTCCGGTTCCATCATCTTCGGATTCGACCTCTATCTTCCCCTTCGCGATACGAACCAGTTTTCCTTCGATGAAGGTAGCTTCCTTGAAACCAGTCATTTTACCCACTACCCCCATTCCCCTACAAGGACCTGGAGGAATGAAACTGGACGGGAATAAGAGTTGAGCTCAACCGGACCCTCCCCCGTTGGGTGACACGCTCCCGGAACGAGCTCGCAGTCAAACACCCGCCGACTCTTTCCTCCATCGCCAGCGTGACCCTAACAGCCTCCAACTCCACCGGCACAACTACGCTAACTGTCTCGACTAGTCGTTCACCAATGCTGGAACGTACACTATCACGATAACCGGAGCCAGCGGTACGACAACTCAATCCCATGTCAGCAACAGTAACAGTAACCAACAAGTAGTCAGGTGGTCAACTGGCTTACGGGCTGAGCATCCGAAGCCGGGACTTCAGAATTCTAGTTTTTCCTGGTATGCGGCAAGGTCTAGGAATCCGTGTCCTGATACGTTGAAGGCTATTACTTCCGTCCGATTCTTGCGTTTGCACTCGAGAGCTTCGTCTATTGCGGCTCGGATCGCGTAAGCGGACTCTGGAGCGGGGAGGAAACCTTCGACTTGGACGAAGGTCTTGGCCGCTTCAAAGACTTCTTGCTCGTCTTGAGGGTAAGCTGTTGATTCAATGTGTCCGAGATGCTTGAGGTAGCTGATGAATGGTGCCGCAGCATGGTATCTTAACCCATCTGCTTTGATGGGAGCCATGTCCGACTGATGCCCTAGTGTATACATCTTCAACAGAGGAGTCTTCTCCGCGTGATCGCCAAAATCATACCTGTATTCTCCTTTGGAGAGGTTGGGGGCTGATTCGGATTGTGCTGCGAGAAATCTGCACTTTCTCTTTCCCTTCACGACTTCCCCGGCGAAGGGAAGGATGAATCCTCCGAAGTTGCTTCCTCCACCCAGGCAGCCAATCATTACGTCTGGCTTCTCATCGATCTGGTCGAACTGTTTCATAGTCTCCAGTCCGATGATGGATTGATGGATCAGAACGTGGTTGAGGACGCTGCCGAGACAGTAGGCGTAGCCTGGGTTTTTCTCCGCGTATTCCAGTCCCTCGGAAACTGCGATTCCTAGGCTGCCAACGTGGTTAGGATTCTTCTCCAGTATTTTTCGCCCGACTAATGTCTCATGGCTCGGAGACGCGAAGACCTTGCCACCGTACATTTGCATCAACACCCGGCGATCTGGCTTCCAGTCGTAGACGGACCGTACCCAGAATATGACACTCTTCAGTCCTTGGAGGCTTGCGGCATAGGCGAGCGCGGTGCCCCACTGGCCGGCCCCTGTCTCTGTCGAGACCCCGGCACATCCTTCCTCCGCCGCATAGTATGCCTGCGCGAGGGCTGTGTTGACCTTATGGGACCCTGTTGGCGAAAGATCCTCTCGTTTGTAATAGATCCTTGCGGGGGTCCCGAGGAAGCGTTCGAGGCGTCGTGCACGGTAGAGAGGTCGCGGCCTACCGGCTTGACGATAGAGATCTTGAACAGGAGCCGGGATGGATATCCATCTCTCAGTTGAGATTTCTTGCTGGAGACAATGCTTCAAGAGAACTTTCGAGAGGTACTCGAGCCTCGAGGGACCCTCTTCTGGATCTTTTGGTTTGGGAAACTCGCCGGGGAGGTCGGCGATGACATTGTACCATGAACCGGGAAGTTCATCGGGGTCAAGGATGATCTGGTCTCGCGCCTTTACGATGGATTCTTGCAACAGAAGGCTACCAAACACTTGCTATGGTGTGGTCGAATTAAGGCTTCTCGGTGTTTGCAGCCGCCTGGGGTGAGATACGAACAACATCATCTAGGAGAGATTTCAGCTTGATCGGTAGCCCGTGTCCGAAGCGATTGGTATACCCTTACTTAGTCGTTTGATATCTTATCTGAGCTAGCTCTTTCTCGACCGCGACGATTCTCTTGGGGCAGTTGGGACAGAAAGAGGGTAGCATTGCATAGATGTTGGCGTTGAGCTGGAGAAATGGCTGTATCATCTGACTTACAGCTGCCGCGCCAGGGTCTGTTGGGAAGACTTTTGATCGTTGTTCCATGTCCTTCATTTTCTCTCCCACAACCGTGAGGACTGGGCATTCGCCGAGGCCGTAGACGCATGAGTTGTCAGGTTTGGGCTCCAAAACTGATCGTGATAATACCGAAATAGCTTGATTAATACTTGTGCCCACGCGGGCGGTTGAACAGGTCAACATGAAAGCTTCTGGAAGAGCTGTGATAATTGACGCCAGTTCTTCAGGAGCCTCCGGAGACAAATTCCTCGGCGCTCTAGTCGATCTAGGCGGGAGCCAAAAGAGGCTGGGAAAAGTCGCTGAGGTTGTGGAAAAGAATCTTCCGGGCACCAATAATGTCCAGGTCAAGACGACTAGAGTAGAGAGAGGAGAGATTAGCGCGGAGCTAGTCGAAGTAAGTTCCGAAGAAAAAGTCTCGAAGAGAAGAGCGAGTGATCTTCAGTCATCTGCTATAAAGTGTGCAAAAGTGTTGGGCCTCTCCGAGTGGGGAACTGCCTTCGTCAAATCCGTCTTGGACACACTATCTTCTGCAGAATCACGAGTGCACGGCCACTCCGCGAAAGAGGTTGAACTGCACGAGCTAGGGTCCGCAGACACCCTCGTGGACATACTCGGCGTAGCATACCTTGCAGATGAGCTCGAATTATCCGGGAGCAAGTGGTGGAGTAGCCCGATCGCGGTTGGAACAGGAGTAACGAGCTTCTCCGGCCGGACCTATCCGAACCCCGCGCCTGCCGTCGCCGAAATCCTGCGAGCCCACAAGTTTCCCACGAAAACGAGTAATATCCAATTCGAATTGACAACACCTACGGGTGCGGCAATAGCAGTCAACCTGGCAAGCGAACGTGCGAGCGAATTCCCGGTCATATCCCCCAACAAGATCGGATACGGCGCAGGAGCTAAGGAGCTGGACCAAGTGGCTAATATTCTCCGTCTAACAGTCGGAGAGCTTTCAGGGAATGGTCATGCTCATGATGAAGTCGTTGTCTTGGAGACCAACTTGGACGACGTTTCTGGAGAAGTAATTGGACGGGCGGTCGAGAAGTTGATGGAAGCGGGAGCCCGAGACGTATCCATCACTCCGGTCTTTATGAAGAAAAACAGGCCAGGCCAATTAATCTCGATAATAGCTGATAAGACAAAGAGCGAGTATTTGGCTGAATTGCTGATGGAGGAGACCGGGACCCTTGGTGTCCGGGAGATACCGGTTTCGAGACACATCAGCAGAAGGGCCAGTGGCACGATCGCGCTTGAGGTTGGAGGGAAGAAGTTCCAGGTTAGAGTAAAGAGGGCGCTTACATCGACCGGTCATTCCGTGAGCGGCAAAGTGGAGTATGAAGATCTTCGAAGAATATCGAACGAAACTGGATTGAGTATAAGGGAGCTTCAGCAAATCGTTAAGAACCGTGCCATTGGGCGCGACACCTGAATTCATGTGACTGGAAGAATGCAAATTCGCCAGACCAGATTCGATACTAAACGGATAACTCTAACGGCATCTCTAGCCGCACTCTATATTATTCCTCGGACCATACCGCTTGACAGGCTCATAGGGATATCCGGTTCCATCACGTTCAGCGGAATCATAACACCAGTCTTGGGAGTCTTTCTCGCTCCTTCCTACGGAATACTCGCAGTTTTCTTGGGAACAATGATTGCTGCCTTCATTCCGGGTTCGGCTGGGACCTTGAAATTTGGCGGGCTTGATTTTCTCGGCGGAGCACTGAACGTGGCGCTGATCAGTCTTCTCATTCGTGGTCGGAGGACTGAGGCGACCCTAATGTACATCACCACCTTAGGGCTCTTCGTCATCAATTCGAACACTGAGGTCTTCGTCGGAAATAGCTTTCCGAGTTTGCCAGTTCCATTTCAATGGCTTCGTCTCCCCAGTCCACCGATTCCATATCTCTGGCTTCATCTAATCGCGCTGGCAGTATTGGTGTCTCCCTTGACTCGCAACCTGCGCGATAGTTTCAGCTTTGGAGCGCGTAGAGAACTAGCGAAGGCAGTGATCGTAGTTGCGTTCATCGGTACCATGATCGAACACGTCATCGGTGGGGTCCTCTTTGCGAGTATCGTTGGAAAAGGTGCGTTGGGTCTTTGGCCATTGATATTCCTCGTTTATCCATTCGAACGAGCAGTCATTGTGCTCGGAGCTGTGCTGGTCTGCACTCCCTTGTTGCTTGCAAGTCGAAATTTGATCGCGAGATATCGTTTGCAGGAAACCTAGAGACTAACGTAGGCGAACGGTCAGGACGACTGGACTTCCCTCTTCGACTCTCGCTTGGCTCTCTTTCTGTTTCTCGCGGGAGTTACTAGAGTGGTTTTGTGAGCATTAGCCTTCTGTGATTTCAGAGCTTCCTGCTTAACAAGCTCGGAGAACTTGTCCGCTCCGGTTGCAATAGATGCGAGGGCGAGGCTAGTGGTTTTGGCGGCGACGGTTCCGAAGACTGCTGCAAGCTTCAGTCCCGA
The DNA here is from genome assembly GCA_005883075.1 of Candidatus Bathyarchaeota archaeon. GTDB lineage: Archaea > Thermoproteota > Bathyarchaeia > 40CM-2-53-6 > 40CM-2-53-6 > 40CM-2-53-6. The sequence goes on from VBAX01000069.1 coordinate 10,551, forward strand.
AGCGAATGCGGCGAGAGCAAGGTCCTCTGCTGCCTTGATGGATTCCTTGGACGCAGAGACCCCACGGTTGCCCTGAGATTCGCTGTTTGTTCTTGCGCGTGTCTTCGTCGCGACCTTGCGCCGCTTTCTCTGGGCCAAAAGATGGTCGCAAGGATCGTCGGTTTTCGTTCTTATTTAAGATGAAAAAGTCACACACATGACGATCGTGGTCAAGGACCAGAACGCTGCCTTGGAGTTCTATGCCAAGAAAAGTGATCTTCGAGAAGAAGGTCGACTACCAGAATCCCGGCTAGCCAAAGTGAGCTCGCTGTAGCTCCGAAAGGGGGGCCATCGTGATGATCCTGTGTTAAGCTGGCTCAATAACCCAAAGATGCCTACGAGTCTCAATCTGCCGAGAATCGGGACACGTTGGGTGCTTGAGGTCGATGACTGTAGGAAGACATTTGCTGTGCTGAAGGAGCAAGACGTGAGGTTCTTGGAACCGCAGCCTCGTGAAGAAGGCTGGGGCTTTGCCGCTGATTTGGTCGGTCCTGACGGGAACCGTTTCACAATTCATGAGACGCGCAAGCCCTCCGCGACGACGTATTGGGCTTTGACGACCAAGAAGGCGTAGGGAACCTCACGCTCTAAACGAATTTCTGCAACCATCAGAACATGTGTACCCATCTTCCCAGCCGCTAGGTTGGACTACCCTATTATCCATCGTTCCTCAGACCTTAGGAAAGGCAATCGGATTGGGAAAAGAATCTGAGCAGACCCAACACGAGAAAGCCGAAAAAACTCTGCTTGCTATCAAGGAGTTCAAGCGGTACCTGGAAGGTGTAGAAGGGGAGCTCGGTCGCATGTCAAAGAAATTCTCGAATAAGGAGATTGCTCAAGGTGTCGGATTCGCAGTGACCGGAATCCATGAAGCGTTAACCTATCTGGGAATAGTCAAGAAGGTGGTCGAGAAAACAGAGCGCATAGTTGCCAAGAAGAATATTGTTTCTGGTAATGAGGCGGGCGCACTGGTTGACAGCCTTCCAGATGGACGAACAAGCGTTTCCGGAAAGCCTTGAACCTGCGTGCTCGATGGGCGCAACCGGCACAAGATCGACCGAGGGGTTCAGCGATAGCCGTGGATGAGGAGAGGAAGATGAGTACAGTCTAGTCGAGGCGTCGGTAACAGATCAGAAATTAATTCTCCAAGCGCAACTTAGGGGGTTGAAATTTGGCGTCGGATACTAAGAGTAGGGAGTCGTGGAGTGAACAAGAAGAGCCTTCGAGCAGAAGCATTACCCGGTCGAACCCGCTAAAGCTCTCAAGGGTTTACAGATTCGACGATTCGCAAACAGGTGCTCCGCAGATCTCAGACTTTCCAGATTCCAATCCCACAGGGGATACCCCGCTGGAAGTTCGCATGAAACACTTTACGGAAATCGAGAACTTCACATTTCTTGCATATGTTCTCGGGCATGAGCTTGGAGGAACTACTCCTAAGCCGATTCGGACAGTTACTGATCTACAGGTCCCTGATGAGGAGTTTCAGAACTTCGTCAACACAGCGAAAACTGTCAGTGTAACTGATGAAGAGCTCGCGGATTCAGTTCTTGATGTTGGGATAAACTGGGAGCACTTCGTTGCATCAAACGACAATCTCCTTCTCCCTGATCATCCGCTGAAGATTAGCGACGTTCTAATGCAGGAGAAGATTGACTCCCTCGATATCATCACGGAAGCATTTGTCAGGGAGATCAATCTCCGCAGCATTGAGAAGCAGACAGGGACCAAGGCGAAAAAGGGTCACGACTAAGGGTTTCCGATGGGATAATCCGGGTTCCTCATCTCCCCTTTTCTTTGTTCGGGAAGCCCGTTATCGAGTGTCCCGCGTCTCTTCCCGTGAATGAGCCAAAAAGGCTCGGAGTCCGGCTTAGTGAGAAATAGTGCAGCCGATGCTTTGATTCAGTTTTGAGTTCGGTTTCGAGTGGATTCTCGCGTGGCCTCGCCTTGTTCGCCCATTTTGGATTACTATTAAGTAGTCGAGCGCCTAATCGAGAAAGCTAAACACGAGGTTTGATGGGAAAGAATTGGCCATACCGAAACCTACGTCACCTGTTGAATCAGAGATTTTTGATCTCTTCAAGGAAAATGATCCTTCGGGAGCCTACATCAACGGATTGAAGGAGTATGTTGGTAAGATTTTCGTTCCTTCGAAGAGGAATCTTGAGAAGTTCTCTAGACGTGTAGACGAGCTGCGGTTGAAGGTTGAGAACAAGTCCCAGCTGAAGGTTCTCGACTCTCTTGCTGCCTGGTATGGTCTCGCGGAGCCGCATATGGTTCCCGAGTCGGTGTTGAACGCGTACTTTGGCTACATGATCAAGGAAGGCATTGTCGACGGTCACATGAAGGCTCTGACGCGGAACGGGATCAGGGCTATGCAAGCTGGAACCATGGAAGCTGCTGGTCGGAACTGGCCGACGGGTCTTCGTCTTCTCACGCTGATCCGTTGCGATGGTCTGCAGGAGATTATCAGAACGATCAAGAAGGAGACGCAAGATAAGCAGCTGAAGGAGAGTCTGGATGATCTTTCGGAGGTGACGCGGAAGTTTGCGTCGATCTTCCGGGTGAAGGGTTTCAAGAATCAGGGTTTTGACGAGGTCTACAAGATCATCAAAAAACAGGGTGCGGATCTAGGCCGGAAAGGAATCTATGGGCAGGCCCTGCAACGTCTCTGGGATTATTCGGAGACGCCTGGCGAGTTAGAGGCGAAGGGTCTCAAATATCTGGATCGAGAGTTGCCGAAGTTCCAGCGGGTGACAGCGAAGCTGGCGAAGAAGCATGGTGTTCCGGCGAGGGCGGAGGAGGTGTCGAAGGTCATCAAGGCGAAGAGGGCGGTCAAGGTTAACGAGATCATTCCGTATCTTGCGGATCTTCGGAAGAGGGTTGTGAAGGTCGCCAACAAGAGGATTGTCAAGGTGAATCCGCGCTATGATGCGAGGGTTATGGAGACGCCGTCGTATCTGACTGCGATATTTCCGAGCGGTGGCGCGTTCTTCTTCGACACTTTTACAGATAAACCGCAACAGGTGTTCATCTGTACTACGGATCCGCGTCGTGATCCGAGTACGGCTCCTGGCGAGCTTCTCAATTTGCTGGTTCACGAGGAGTATGGTCATTGTGTTCATGCGTCGAATTCTTCTTTCGGTTATGGTGCGAAGCCGTCGTTGGTGGATATGCTCTGGTCTCCTCTAGGAGGAGCGATTTCCGAGGGGATATCGTTTCAGCGGGAGGTGGAGTTCCAGGATGTGATGGAGAAGCTGCAGACGAGAAAGGGCTTGAACGCTGATGAGAAGAGTCTGGTGAACTTCTACGAGAAGCACGGTGGTTTTGATAATATTGTGGAGGAGTACGAGTTCTATACGTGGATGTGGCGGATTGTGAGGTTCTTGCGGATCGTCGGTGATGCGAGGATCAATTCTGGGAAACAGGGTCTTGTGGAGTTTATCGAGTGGGCAAGCAAGAAGACGGGCCTGTCAAAGAGCATGGTCTACCACCAGCTCTTCCCCGCGCACCAAGGAAACGGGCCGGGATACGCGTCCACGTACGCCATCGTAGGCGAGAGCATAAGAGAAATTCAGAACAGGGCTGTGAGGAACGGGAAGAAGCTGTTGGACTTCAACACTTACGCTTGCTCGATGGGCTTTCCTGCGCGGACGATATTCGAAGATCGACTACGAGCTTTTGCTTCCAACTAGAGGCTAGTTTAGGGCAATTCGGCAAAATCAACGAGTCTCGATAATGCCGCTGGGGTTATGCTGTGAAGACCAGGCTGTCGAAGCAGAGTGCTGCTATCCCCGCGTCTATTATGCTGATGACGCCGTTGTCTGCTAGGTCATAGTTCGGGTTCCACCGGGGGTCACCTGGTCGTGTGCCGTAGGCATAGTAGACCGCGCCAACATCTTGTATGCTCACTATGCCCAAACGAAACACATCCGGTGTCCGCGCGAAGGTGCATGAGTTGAAGGAGGAACCTATGGTATATTTGCAATCGAAGGAGAGCCAGGGTTGAGCTGGGTTCGTCGTTGTGGTGGTGTTGATCTGATAGACGAACTCGAAGCCATTGTTTGTCTGGGCGCCGTTCAAATAGGTGGCGCTGTGGGTGACGTAGACTTGGGCTGTGCTTGTGTTTGTGGCGGTGATCCAGGCGATCGGTGTTGTCGTGGGATCGGCGCCGATGTAGGCGCTCATTGTCGATGTTACGCCTTCGAATGTGGCTCTGACTGAGAATCCTTTCTGGATTGGTTGGGCAGAGTTGATAACGAGATACTTGTCTTTGTAGACGTGGGGGCTGATGCAGGAAGCAAAGTTGCCTAGGGGTCTTTCTCCGTCTATGCAGAAGCTCGTATCGATGTTGGTCTGGTTGCCTGCGGCGTTGAAAGTGAAGCTTACCCATCCATGGCCTGGACAGGTGGTGGAGTAGACCGTATTATTGCAGGGCGTGTTCGAGCCCATCGACGTGGCTAGGTAGGGTGACTCGAGTACGTTGTGGGGCCCTGCGCCGAGCCTGTCCCATCGGCCGTTCCCGTTGGTGTCGATAAGTTTCACGTCCGTGTCGTTAAAACCCGCGTTTTGTTGTGTGGCCGGGACTGGACCTGCGAATACTGTTTCGCCAGGGTCATATTTGCCGTTGCACGCGGTCGTGGTGCTGCAGCCGTCGTTACTGTCTGCGTCCTTGAAGAGAGTCTCGCCGGGGTCCCACTGGCCGTTCCCGTTGGCGTCTATGAACCCTATGTGGCTATTCGATGCTTGGACGCCAGTAAGAACAGCTCCCGGGGTGGGTTCGAAGCCCCCGATGTATGGCTCCCCGTAGTCGTAGACTCCCTTGCCGTTCGAGTCTTTAACCAATATTTCCCCAGGGTTCAAGGTGGCGTACAACCCTGCGCCGAAGGCTGCGGAGATGATGAGGGGCACACCTTGGCCAACAAGGCTGGGCCAGGGAGTGTAGGGTTGTCCGGGATTCTGGGGGTTAGCGAAACAGGCTGAACTGTACTCAGGAAATAGGTCGGCAGGGGTATCATAGGAGTATTTCGTCAAGGGGAAGCCGTGGCTGCCCGTCGAACTGTCCCAGAGGCAGCCCAGCCCGTCGGTGGCGAACGGGGTCCCGGGATGAGTTGCTAGAGGATAGAATCGGGCGTAACCCTTGTCCTCTCCTTGCACCAGATAGGTCAGCCTCGTGCCTTGGGGACCGAGGCTGTCCAATAATAGGGATTGTAAGTCAGCCTCAAACTTGGTTCCTGATGAGTCGTATGGGCTCTGGTGGTGATAGCTTTGTCCGCATTCTTCTACGGTAGTGCCTAGGCACTGGTCGAAGCTGACGACCATGGTCTGGGGGATTGCGGCGGCTCGGGCTGCTTGTATGGTGGCGTTCACCCAGTTGTAGTGGGGGTCGTTCTTCTGGTACAGCCAGACGTCTGTTCCGAAGGTTATCATGTGGCCGGTGATGTTTTGTACCGTGGGGCTGATCACTATTATGCGTAGTTCGGGTGTTGGGTACCCGTAGTCAAAGTAGTATTCCCGGCCGTAGCAGCTGGGGAAGGTGTAGCCGGGTTCGCCGGGAAGGTGGTTGGTGCAGTTGATTCCGCTCCCGTGCCAGGCTCCTAGTGACGCGGGAAAGCCGCAGTTGGCGACGAATTGTTCGAAGTCGTTGTTGGTCTGGGGGCGAACGTAGAAGGCGTTGCTGTCCCGCTGGAAGTACTTGAGCTTGGAGTCGAGGGATAGAGGGACACCGGTGGGAGGTATTGGTCCTACCAGGACGGGGTAGTAGCTCTTCATCCTGCCCGAGCCGCTGGTGTCATCTACGATGGATTCGCCGGGGTCGTACTGGGCGTTCTGGTTGGCGTCCCAGTATAGGAGTTTGTTGTCGTTGGAGATGGGGCTTCCGTTGACTGGGCCCTGTAGTTTGCTCCCGCCTCCCCAGCCGTTGAAGAGGATACTGTCGGGCCCTGAGCCTGAATTGTCGTATGCTCCGTTGTTGTTGGCGTCGTAGATTATGTCATCGTAGGGGACGCCTGTCCAGCCGGTGTCGGTCTCACCGGCGACGAGGACGATGTTGCTATAGTGGGCTTTGAACCCGTTGCACCAGGCTGCCTCGTTCCGGTAGTAGTAGCCGTCTGCGAGCCATCCGTCCGCGATGAAGAAGCTGAGTCCTGTCGTGTTGCCGAGCCGTAGTAGGCTCTGTCGGGGTGCGTAGAATGAGTTGTCGCTGTAGCCGACTCCGATGTTGCCGATGTCGCTGGCTATGCCGAAACTGAAGGGGTGGTAGTTGGTGGTGATGACGTTCTGGGCTTGAAGGGTTTGTTGTTGGAGGGAATCTGTCACGGCTAGAGTGACCGTGTAGGTCCCGCTGGAGGAGTAGCTGTGGGACACGGTGGAGCCTGTTGCCGTTATGCCGTCCCCGAATGCCCATGAGAAACTGTAGGGTGGACTGCCTCCGTTTGCGGTGGCGTTGAAGCTGATGGTTTCGGTTCTTGCTGGCTGTGTTGGCGTGTAGGTGAAGCTGGTTGTGAGATTCTGGGCTCTGGTGGTGTGAAGGGCGATTGGTGTGATGGTGGCGAGTAGGAGTATGATGGCGATTATGTCTCTCGATATCCTCTTGCTGTTGAGTTTCATGCGTCTCTTTGAGGGCACTCTATTCTGCACCGTATTTGTCGATGACTAGGTGTGCGTGTGAAAGCTGGTGTTGTATTGGCCCTATTTTCATCATACTGGTTATCGGGGTTGTGTGTTGCTAATAGGTGTAGATGCTGATGAGTTCTCTCGCGCTGATAATGGGCGAGTGCAGTTGAACGGGGCGTAATACGGGCTTAGCTGGTAAGGTGAAACTTGCCCTTTTTCCGGTGGATCAAGGAGGGTCAGACCGCGAACCTCTCGGACGGTATTTCAGATTCGAGATTCGGGCTGATAACGGGCGATTTCACGTTCTGCCGATTTCCAGGCCATGAAGGGCGGGGCGCGGGAAAAATCGACCCCCCGGGGGGTCGAGAAAAGAATGCTTATTTTTGATCTGTGAAAGAGAAGCGTTACGAGAAAAAAATGAGTATGGAAAAAGAAATGTTACGAATCGTCTAACGTGTTACTGTAAAGCTGAACTGGTTGTTTCTGGATGTGACAATTACGATGGTGTAGGAGAATCCTGGGTTGAAGGTGAACGCTGATCCTACTATCGTGCAGCTTGCGCAGCTGGACCCGATCAATATCATCGCTGGCGATGTGCTGTTCGGGTTGATTGTTGGGCCTGCCCAGGTTGTTAGAGCGTACTGGTTGCCTGAAGAGTCCTTGACGTAATATGATACGAGGCTGACAGAGACGTTGCCGAAGTTTCTGATGAACAGGGTAAGATTGGTCCCGGACGTGAAGGTGTAGGCTTCGAGGGCGAGGGCCTCGCGCGTGCCGCTGGGGTATGACACGGAGAATCGGTAAAGATTGTTCCGTGCTGAAACTAGGGATATCGTGTAGACATTGCCCGGTGTAAACTGGTTGAAGGCTCCAGGAGTACCACTATAGGTGCACGCGGGACAGCTGACGCCGATGGTTAGGAAAACGGTGCTGGTGGAGTTCGGCCCGATCGTGGGTCCCGCCCAGCTTGTCCTAGACCAGGTGTTGCCAGCTTTGTCTTGCGCATAGTAGATAACGAGGCTCGCGGCCATGTTTCCCGTATTGTGAACTTGTAAGGTTACGTTGGTCGGCTGGAAGGTGGCGCTGAGGAGAAACAGGTTCTCGGCTGGAACAGTTACTGTAAGTGGAATGACAATAGTGTGAGTGTTGCCGGTGCTGGATCCGGTTACTGTTATGCTGTAATTGCCGAACGGAACGGGGATTGTTGTGTTGGTGAATACGGCTAGCACCAGTGTGGTTGTTCCGCCTGGAGCGAGGGTGACCTGGTTACTTGCTAGGACTAAGAATGGTCCAAGGGGCGAGACCGTGGCGGTCAGGCTTACGGTTCCGGAGAAGCCGTTGATGCTGGTTATATTGAGAAAATCCCGGTCTTGTGAGCCTTGAGGGATAGTAAGAGAGCTCGGGGTCGCGGATAGCGTAAAGTCAGCCGTCGAAGAGATTGTTACGGTGAAGGATCCGACTACTTGGTGGAAAAGGGAACCACTCGTGCCTGTTACGGTGTAGTTGTAGAATCCTGTCGGTGTCGTGGTGTTTGTGATTAGACTCAGCAAAGCTGATCCTGTTGCGTTCGGGCTTACGAAGATGCTGGATGGAGAGACGACTGCGACAGGGCCGCTTGATATTGCTGGAATTACGGACCCTGTTATGGAAACACTGCCCGCAAAGCTGCCGATGCTGGAGACTGTGATATTGACGAATCCGACAGAGCCCTCAGGTATTGTCAGGAAAAGGAGGTTGGTGGTGATGCTAAAGTCGGGGACTGCGGCCGCGGAAATGGTCAGCTTAAGGGTGGCGGTGTGGGATAGAGAACCGCTGGTTGCTGTGAAAGGTATCGAGTATGTCCCGGGAGCGGCGGTGGAGCCTACGTTGATGAAAATGTTGCCTGTAACGTTTCCACCAGGTAAGACGGTTACCTGTGAAGTGCCCACTCCGACGTTGACAGGTATGTTCGAAGGAACAAGATCGACAGTTCCAGCGAATCCGTTTATGCTAGCTATGCCATAGAATGAGGTTCTAGAGGAACCTAATGCAACGGTCTCGGAGTTGGGTTCAAGGACGAACTGAAAGTCACCTGGAAGAGCAACTAGCACGGTAACGAATGTGGTATGCGTGATCCTTGGGGCTTGGGCTATGATTGTGACTGTGTAGGTTCCAATTGCGGTTGCCGTGGTTGTCGAGACTTGTAGGATGGATGAAGCGTTGACTCCCGACCTCAACCTCACGCTAGAAGGGGTAACAGTGACTGTCGGGGCTGTCCCATTTGATCGCGATATAGTCGCGGACAAGGAGACTATTCCCGTGAACCCGCCGATACTCGTTAGAATCAGGTTTGAGGAGGCGACTGCTCCCGGCTGAATGACGAGTTGGTTGGGGACAGGCGTGACTGTAAAATCTCGCGGACGTGGACTGGGTGTCGAAGAAACAGCCTGGCCCCCAGGAAAAGCGATGGCAACGGCACTAATTGTGAGGATTAGGAGAACGAGGCTCGATACTGCAAGAGAATACGTCGGCCGGAACAAAGGAACCATTCACAGCTACTCTTCAATGTAAACCCCCGATATAAGACAGGCAGGTGGGCGGCCCGGAACTTATTGTGGGTTGTTAATATCCTGTCTTGTAGGCCCAGTTTCTCGATTGAGTACTGACTTTCGAGTCATTTGCGCGAAGGCGAAGAAATAATATGATAAAGTTCGCATGCACGTGCCCTAGTCCAATTTCTGACTTTAGCCATGCCAAGAGATCCGCGTGCTTTGCAACGATCTTACCCTGCTTCACAAATAGCTTCTTGATGGCTAGCTTCCAAACGTCCTCCTGCGTCCTGCCGGTTTTCGCCTGAATGTTGTCCACGTGCGCCTTGAATGTCATGCTAGGATACCGGACAAAGTGCTGGACTCTTAGCTAATTCAAACTTGGGTTTCAGACAGAACCCGATCTATGAACCTTCAAGTCTAGTAAAATTGCAAGCTCTCTCCATTGTGGCGAGTAGAGGCCGCGATGCGCGTGCGGCCAGAATAAACAAACTAAACGATCAAGTATGATATATCCAAGGACTGACAATTATATCTTTTTATGGGTGGAATCTAACATGTTTAATAATCCCATGGTGGAAAGTCTCGTGCGAACCGGATGCGACGTGTTCTTCCTCTAGCTATGCTACTGCTGACTCTGTCAGTGTTCTCGTTTCCGACAATCTTTAACAGGATTGTTCCACCAGCGAACGCGGTCTCTGCCAGCTTCTCGTTTGCCTCCTCCGGAGACATGGGCAGCCTTACTGTTAGCACTTCTGTGAACAGCTTGAACCGCCTGGTGACTGCCAGTCCAAACTTCTTCTTGGGATTGGGCGATTTCAGCAATGATCCATCGGTCACCGGTAACACATGGTGTAGCCAGTTCAAGTCTTCCTTTAACGGTATCCAGATTCTCCCCGGCGACCACGACACCGGCGGACACAATTCGGCGCCGTTTGGGGAAACGCACAGTTATGAGAGATATGTCAACGGCTGTCCCCTCACCCTTGGGGTCCCTATTGTCTGTGGTCCAGTTTCGGGTGCTTGTTATGGCAAGGAATACTATTTCGATTATCCTGCAACGAATCCCTTTGCTCGCTTCATCTTTGCTTCTCCGAAAATCTATAACATAACAGGTGTTTGCACCTCATCCCCCAATTGTAGCTCGCAGACCGGGCAGCCTTGTACCGACCAGTATGGCTGCTGGCCGTACGGGAGCGGAGACATTCACTACAACTGGATCTCAAACTCTATCGACGGTGCCAGAGCGACCGGGATCAAATGGGTCATCGTTGCAACTCACAAGCTCTGCATAAGCGCTAGTGACGCGACGTGTTCAATGGGACTAGGATTCTTCAATATGCTCGTTCAGAAAAAAGTGGATCTCATTATTCAGGCCCACGACAACGCTTACGAAAGGAGCAAGCAGATAGCCCTCAATTCGCCCGCGGGATGCGCAAGCATCAAGACAGACAGCAACGGCTACGCACTCTACAATTCAGGATGCGTCGTCG
>VBAX01000109.1 GCA_005883075.1 Candidatus Bathyarchaeota archaeon
CTCCACCCGCGAAGCAACCGTTGATGTCTGTACCTCCGCTGATCGAGTTGAGATGCAGGTCCGCTTTGACCTCCTTGTAGACCCACTCAAACCCTTCCACGGAGAGAGGCGATCCGGTCTGGGAAATCTCTCTGAGCGAAGATAAATCGTAATCTTTGCTCGGTTTAGCGCCTATTCCCCTGAGATGATTGATGTAACTGGCACTACATCCCAAGATTGTGATCTTTTCTTCCTGAACCAGCCTCCACATTGTGCCCCAGTCAGGATGGAGAGGATTTCCATCATACAAAATGAGGGTCGCGCCTGCTGCTAAGCAGCTCATCAGCCAGTTCCACATCATCCAACTCGGCGAGGTAATGTACGTGATCCGATCCGTCTTCTTCAGATCAGCATGAAGCTGCGTCTCCTTCAACTGGTTGACCAAGACGCCCGCAGCTCCTTGAACCATACATTTCGGCTTCCCAGTCGTCCCTGATGTGAACATGACGAGAACCGGATGATCCGAGGGCAACTGCTCAAACCGAATCTCGCTCGACTTATTCGCCGATCCGAATTTATCGAACCTAACGGAGTTGACAAGTTGGCCCTCGCCGGATTCGGCGTCAAAGCAGGGGACCGTCACTATCTTCTCGAGCGAAGGGATTCCGTCTGCGACATCTTTGACGTTGGACGAGACGTCGAATTTCTTTCCCTTGTAGACGTAACCGTCAACAGCGAACAGTACTTTCGGTTTGACCTGGCCAAGCCTATCCAGGATGGCGCCTGAACCGAGTTCTGCCCCGCAACACGCCCAGACCGCTCCGATGCTGGTAGCAGCCAACATTGCGATCGCTGCTTCCTTTATGTTCGGCAGGTAGCCTCCGACTCGGTCACCAGCTTTTACTCCTGTCTCACGTAGACCATTGGCCACACGCGTGACTCTTCGGTAGAGGTCGGAGTAGGTCAGGCTCGAACGTTTTCGTCCCTCAGACCGTGAGATGAGGGCGATCCTTTCGTCTCTGAATCTCAGGAGGTTCTCGGCGAAATTGAGTCTCGCCCCGGAAAACCATTTGGCCCCGGGAAACTTGGCAAGATCATCGACGACTGCCTCAAACTTTTTCGAGGATATGATTCCTGCGTACTCCCACATGGCGGGCCAAAACTCAGTAGGCTTCTCAACGGACCACCTGTAAAGCTCAGAATATGATCCGAGGCTCAAACTGTGCTTCATGTTGACGAATGCTAGAAATCGAGTGAGATTGGCCTGTTTTACTCGCTCACCAGAGGGAACCCAGAGAGGCTTTCGCTTGAGACCTGTTCCAACCAAGTCGGCCAATCGCTCCAAAAATCCCTTGATAACTTGTCCGGACTTGCTTTGAAGGATTTCGACCTGGATAATTTATAGCCTTTCAATCAGACGTCAAACGCGAGTCCAGATGACGGTCGTCGACGTAAGACTGCTTACGGATGGATATTTCACGCTTGACAAGAGCTTTCTCGTATTTGGCAAATATCAAGGAACCAAGTACAAAGCAGCGCTCAAACCGCTGCTGATACGAACAGACAAGGAGAATATTCTGGTCGACACCGGAATCGGGACATTGCCACCGAAATACGAGAAATTCCACGAGGTCATCAGGACTAAGGAAGAGCAGCTACGGTTATCGTTGAAGAAAGCTGGACTGGAACCCAGTGACATTACTTTGGTGGTAAATACTCATCTGCACTTTGACCACTGCGGAAACAATATCCTCTTTCCCAACGCAAAGTTTCTAGAACAAATAGACGAAGTCCGGTATGCATACTTTCCAGACCGATTCATGCGGGTAAGCTACCTGCGCGAATTCTTCGATACCGAAGGAGAAATCGTGCCGCTACGAGGAAGATACACGATCGAGGACGGAGTGGAGATCGTGCCAACACCGGGCCACACCGTCGGGCACCAGTCAGTTGTCGTGAAGTGGAAGAACAGAAACCTCGTTTACGCGGGAGATGCGGCTCCCCTACCAGAAAACATCGAGAAACGGAACATCACCGGAATGATCTACAGCACGGCGCAGGGACTCGAATCAATAGACCTCTTACGACGGATAGAGAACCCGGTCTACATTTACTCACACGAGAACGAACAACTGAAAATTCCCGCGTAGCTTTCGCTCACTGAACTAGAATCTCAACCATAATCCTATTCTTCGCTGCTGCAATTCATGACCAGCCTCTCTCAATTCCTTTCGAGTACGCCTTCCAATAAGGGTCGACGTCGGGGTAGCTGAGACTTCGCATCCCCCTTTCCGTAGCCGCCTTGCAGCCTCGAAACTTCGGCGTCAGCTTCCCAACAAGACATGAAGGAATCCCCGCCGAAGCGAGCTTGGAGAGAATCCTGTCTGTCTTTGCTGGTCTCGAGGCGATGATGAGACTACCTTCGCTCAGAGAGACCAATGGATCGATCCTGAAATGGTCACACAGCGCACGGCTCTCTTCGCTTACAGGAATCGACTCCAAGTCTACAACCATGCCGAGGTCTGATGCGCCTGTTAATTCGATAAACCCAGCGATTACTCCTCCTTCCGTCGCATCATGCATCGCCGTTACGCCGTCACGTCGGACCCCTATCGACGAAGCGGTCAGAGCGTCCCTGACAGTACTCGTTTTTCCCAGATAATTCCAAGCCATCGAGAACAATTTGGGGCCCAAGGCTCTCTTTACCCTTCTGGGGAAGGTCCGCGTAAGTACCGCAGTGGTCTCAATGGCCGCGCCCTTGGTCAGGATGACCTCATCTCCGGAATGGGCCATGCTCGAGGTCAGGTACGTTTTCTCAGAACCAGTGGCGATGAGTACGCCTCCTCCAATGACGCTGTAGTCAATTCCAGGATATTTTCCAGTGTGACCCCCGATTATTGATATTCCCAGCTTCTTGCATTCGTTGTGGAAGGCCCTCCAGAATAACGCGAATTGAGAATTCCCCATCGCAGGTGGGAGGTTGAAGTCGAACATGCCGTAGATGGGCGCGAAGCCGGTGGTGGTGAGGTCAGAGGCCAAGAGGTGAATGGACAGCCATGCAGAAGCTTCGGGTCCAACCTGGGGAATGTAGGAGAGAGGATCGGAGGTCGCCACCATGACCTTTCCTTTTCCGAGTCGGACTACGGAGACATCAAGCCCACGCTGCGGACCCTTGAGAACCTCCGAGCGTTTCTTACCTCTCAGTCGGTATACTGTTTGTGACATGTATTGGGCGTTTGGCTTTCCAAACCTCATAGCTCTCTGAGTCCTAAGGCAAGCGAGAGAGCGGATCGGCTAGAGATATAGTTGAAGTGCTTTGAGGCGAACTAAGATCACGATAAGGAACCCGCTGATGACCATTTCAGGTATGAGATAGCCGGCGTTGTAAGCCGCGGAATATGCAACGGGGTTCCATCCATCCCAAGCATATGATGCGAAGAAAATGACTCCCGAAATGAAATGCGCGATGAAACGACCGGTTATGCCAACTGCGACGCCGATCAATGGTCTGTTTCGAAACAACCCAGCTAGACCTAACGCTCCAAATGCAAAGGGATAATCAAGAAGGAGTTGCGCCGGATGGACGACGAAGGGCATCTCGACAAGAACGACGAGACCCAAAAGAGCTCCTGCAATCACTCCGAACTTTGGTCCTCGTCTCAAGGCGAACAAGAGAATTGGCACCATTGATGCCAATGTAATCGATCCCCCTTGGGGCAGAGTGAAAATCGTAATGAGACTAAGGGCTCCCGACAATGCGATCGCACTAGCCATCTCTGCGAGAATCTTGACTGGGACCGCCGGCCGGAGCGTGATCCGCTTTGACGATACGGGCTGTTCCGATGCCTCGAACGTTTCCAACACGCCTCTTGTTTGTTCTTTGTTGAGGTCACTGAGAAATGGCTGAAGAATCAGGCTTCGTATCGTCCCTCCGCCGGCATTACCCGGATCAGGTTCAAAGGGTCGATGGCAAGCGAAGCCATCCTCTCAGCCGGGTTTGTCCCAGCTCCCCGCTGATAGAAGAAGCGAGCATCCGCGTATTTAAGCGCTGGCTATTCGGTTTCTTTGAAGAAATAGCGCGGCCAATGCGGCCAGCTCGTCTCTTGAGACTTTGGACTGAAGTCAACTTCCAGCTCCATGCCAATTTTCAAGGATTCCAGTCGCGATGTTCTGATAATGCTGGGTAGCTTGACGCCCTCTTCCATCTCCACAATTCCGACGGCGTATGGAGTCATGTGTTTGAACTGTGGAGGCGAGACATGGACGACCGTGTACGTCACGAGCTTGCCCTGAGTGCCGAGCTGAACCCACTCAACCCTCGAAGACCGACACTTCGGACAGATTGCTCTAGGAGGAACCATGATGTGCTTGCAGCGGACACACCTTACGGCCATAAGTTTGCGATCCGCGCACTGCCGATAGAACTCCTCGATGGTGGGAGGAGGGAGCTCGCTCAATTCTCAAGCACTCCTTAAGATGTGGACTACTCCGGTTGCTCCTGACCCGCCTAGATTGTGGGCGAGAGCGATCTCGGCGTCGGCGACCTGTCTTCGGTCAGCTTGTCCAGTTAGTTGTAGGTATAGCTCGTGGACCTGTGCCGTTCCGGTGGCGCCTACGGGGTGCCCTTTCGACTTGAGACCTCCGCTGGTGTTTATCGGAATGGTGCCGCCAATGTTCGAAGCGCCGCTCTCGACAAACTTGCCGCCTTGTCCAGGCCGGCAGAAGCCCAAGTCCTCGCATGCGATTATTTCCGCTATCGTGAAACAATCGTGGACCTCGGCCACGTCGATGTCCTTTGCCTTCACATCAGCCATCTTGTAGGCTTCTTGCGCAGCTTGCTTAGCGGCGTTGATGGTCGTGAGGCTGTCACGCTCATGGAGACAGAAGGTGTCCTGAGACTGCCCTGAACCGATAATATGGACATAATTGTCGCTGAGCTTCTTCGCGAGTTTGGGCGCAGTCAGAATGAGGCAGCTGGCTCCATCAGTTATGAGGGAACAATCATACAACTTGAGAGGCCACGCGACCATGCGAGATTTCATGACCTCGTCGAGGGTCACTTCCTTCTGCATGTGCGCCTTAGGATTCAGGGCACCATTCTTGTGGTTCTTCACCGCCACTGCAGCCATTTGCTCTTCTGTCGTACCGTATTCGTGCATATGTACGGTAGCCATGAGGGCGAAGAGACCGGGGAATGTCATGCCATTCCACTGTTCGAAGGGATAATCGGAAGCTGTCGCCAATATTCCTGTTACCTCTGGGGTGGGCTGATTCGTCATCTTTTCGACACCCCCCACAAGTACAATATCGTAGAGGCCTGACTTGATCGCCATAATCCCGCAGCGAAGAGCCGATCCCGATGACGCGCAAGCGTTCTCGATCCTGGTTGCGGGGGCAGGCAACAGACCTGCCCAACTGGCAGCCATCGGGGCATCGTGCGCTTGATGCTCGTACGCCTCGCTCATTTGGCCGATGAAGGCGGCTTTGATGTCCTTGCCAGGGTCTAGACCCTCGACTCGGTGAAAGGCTTCTAGAGCCGCTTCGGCGAACAGTTCACGAGCATAGACGCCTTCTCGCCGGCCGAATTTGGAGAGGCCCGCGGAGATTATTGTAGCCAGCGGCTTGACCCTACGCGGCCTACGCAACTAAATCTAGAATCAAGGGGCGGCCCTTCACTAAAATAGCCTTCCTTGAGCTAAGGCGAGTCCTTGCTTAGCCTCCACCTTATGCCAACGGGGACCGTTCCGATCATGCTTGCTATCAGAGTGTCCGAGCAGATGAAACGACCAGAGAGTCTCCGATGCGATAATTGGTCAGCGCCGACAGTCACAGTTTGGTGGAGTTCGATTCGTTTTCAGAGCTTAATTACTATTCAAGAGTTCATTTCTTGCTGAAAGATCATGTCTGGGTCTGAGTCTGATCTACAGAAGCGGTTGAAGGGCATACAGTGGCAGAGCCAAAATTGTCTGTCCTGCATCTGGTTTGCCACGACCGATCCGCTGAACGCTGATCTGTTTGATAGGGCAATGTGTATTCATCCGAAGCTCAAGATCTACCAGCTCGTCGTCTCCGGCCGTGACTGGTGCAACCTCTACGAGGAGATTAAACAGAAACAGATCGAACACAAACAAGACATGGCTTTGAAGAAAGAAGAAAAACACGGATAAACAAGAGCGTCCTCGAATGTAACCCAAGCAGGCTCCCGAACGGCCCGGGGTTCTCGGATAAGCCACTCTCGCGGACGAGGCTTCTGCAAAAGTTATACGAATTTGTTTTCCTGATACTCTTCTTGTCTGGGTGTGTTTTCGGGCTTGTTTTTTCGAGATGGGCTTGTTATCGGCTTATCGGGCCTCTTTCGATCCCCGTGGGTTCCCCTAAGGATAAGCGTGGAATAGTATGGTCTGGAAATCGCGGGCTTAGACTCGGGATCGGGGCTGATAATGGGCGATTTACCGCTGGGGATTTCGGGCCATGAAGGAAACCGGATCAGGCAGGGACCGGTGAACGTGGAATTCTCGAGGGTTCACGAAGGGCGGGGGGGCGGGAAAAACGGGGCGCGGGAAAAACAGACCCCCGGGGGGGGTTCATGATTTGGTTAACAGGAAAAAATAGTTACACAGAAGGAAAGTTATCGAAGAAAGAGCATGCTCAATCTCGATCAAGGAAAGCTCGGAAAGGTCCCACGAATGATCTTGTGGGGGAGACGGGGTTCCCGAACCCTGCTGGCAAATTCGGTATGATGGGTCAATCAATACTTTTTGGCACCCGAATCGCGGTTGGCAACCCTATACTTGATCCGTACAAGCGCCGCAACACTAGCGTTCCGGCCTCATCGACTAGGGCTCGGCTAGCATGTCCCGGCGCCCTATTGGGCTGGGACTTGGAATATATGCCGACGTTGAAAGTTCAAAGCTCGACTTGGAAACTCCCGGTTGAGGGAGCGTTGTGGGCTGGAGTAGGATGCGTAGAACCCTTGCTGATGAGCCATCTTTGGGCATAGAGGATGGAGATATTCAACTTGTTCCTACCATTCGACTAATTCGCGATCTGAGAAACATCCTTAGCATACGATCTTCCGTTGACTGCTGTCGGATTGAGTTCAACGAGTAGCAGCCTGGTCATTCGCTGGGGGGCTTAGGCTGAGATGAAGGTGCCCACGTTTATTATTGTAGTGCTCATGGGGCTGACCCCGATCTTGTTGGTCGCCTTGCTGGTGATAACTCCAACGCTAACGCTCGTTGCTTGGCAGCCTCCGAAAGTTTGGTCGAACCAATTCGGTCCAAGCCCAGGTTTTCAAAGTGGTGTCAGTTCTGTTTCCGCCACTTCCGATGCCCTCTATGCTGGCGGATACCTGGGGTTCCCTCTCGGATCGATGAACTCCTCGAATAGCGGCATCTTCGTGGCCAGATACGACCTTTCGGGTCGTCAGATCTGGATTAGGCTGTTCGGCGACCCAGGCGAACGCGTTCACGTGGTGAAAGCGAGAAATGGTGGAGTAATCGCTGCGGGACTGACCAACGGACAAGGCTTTGTCCGGTATTATGATCGTAATCGAACTCAAGTCTGGACAAACCAAGCTCTAGACGATTTCTATGACACTTCTGAAGGAGGCTCAGTAGTGTACGCGGTAGGGTATTATCGCGCGACGAACGTGTTGTTCATCTACGAATTGCAAGCCTTTGACCTTAAAGGAGGGTTTCTCTGGAACAGCACTATAAGCCATCGTTGCGTAGATTGCAGAAACGTCAACGTATACGCCTCTTCTGTTGGAATCTATATTTCAAGCTCCGACTACACACGCGGTCTCTCGGATCTTCAGTTGTATTATCTCAACGGAACACTAAAATGGACACATCAACTTGACTGCGTCTCCTGCTCTGCGACAGGAGTTTCAGGCGATGGGACGGGCGTTTATGTCGCCGGATATGTCAACCCCGTCGGCAACAACGCTTTGTATCTCAACAAATACGATTTGTCTGGTAACCAGCTTTGGACTCACCAGTTCACTACAGATTACCTTTCAGGCCGCTTTGTCCACATGTCTGCTGACTCCTCGGGAATCTATCTCGCGATAGAGGGTATCAACAGTGGGGGTTCCATCGTGAGATATGACAGCGGTGGCAGTCAGGTCTGGTCTTTCGGGATGAGAGCGACGCCGTTCGCCGTGTCTGGGGGAGGTGATGGTGTTTATGTTGGAGGTGGTACCGGCGGTAGCAGCATAGGTTCCTTTGGCGCGGCCTATGGGTTTTTGGCGGGGTTCTGGCAATCCAGCTCTTTGATTTTCTTCGGGCTTAATCCCCCTCTCTCATTCGGCCTCGCAGCCCTGCTGGCCGGGGCTGCCGTTACCTCCGTTTGGTGGATGAGAAGGCGTTACAAGAACAAGCCAATGTCATACTCCAAAGAGAAGGCCACTCTCAAATCCAAGCGAATCCCAAGTGATGCACTAGGCACGATCCAGGTTTACTAGAGGCCTGGAATGGTCAACGAGTCTCCGATGCTCGGGTGGTAGCCTATTCGAGCTTCCAAACATGGATCAATCCTTTCTGAAATGACTCGATTTCACATCAATATCCAAGGATCTGCCTGAGGAATGTTGACACCTGAACCTTCAGCGACTAAGTTTTAGACTTTTGTAAGGGTTTGAATTGAAGCCTTGTCCAGGCAATAATAGCTCTGTATGAGTTCAAACCTTCCAACTGATCCTAAACTCAACCCGAGTTGGAACCCAAGTTCGGTTCCTTTCTAAGGCATCGTTCGTTCAAGCGCGACCGCCGCATCTAGTCTTAAACCCCCATGTGGGGGCAAATGTCCAAGAAGATCAGCATGTCTGTGTGGTCGAACCTCGCAAGAGTCCGCTTCGGGAGAGAACTATTGTTTGTCATGAGATCGGAAGATGAGAAGTATTTGGGAGGATTCAGCAGTGCCTCTTTGAGAAAGGGAATGGCCGCTCACGAGAGAGGAGACGCGTGACTCCATCATGCATGCACAACTCTCAGTGATTATTGCGTAGACTTTCCCGGAATAGAATGGGGCTTTAGGGATCTCCGCCTAGCAATGACATCTCCCGGTTGGGTGCCGATCTTTGGAGCTATTGTGAAGCGACAATCTAAGATCTAGGACGTACAACTGTAAGACATGAGGTAACTTAGAGCACTTTCGAACATGATTAGCAAAACCTAGATTTGAGGGATCCAGTAGGACCCCAGGATGACGCGGAATATGGGCCTTCAGTTGTCCAGGATGGAACTAAAACCCTAGTCGGCGTATTTTCTTCGTTCTCTACGCTTTAGCTCTCGGTCAGCCCTATTCAAGAGTAGACCTCGATAGGGCACACCGCTAAGGACCCCAAGTGGCAGGAGTACGACTATTGTTCCGAACATCATCATGAAAAACCCGAGCACAGTCAGGCCCGGACTTATCGGAAGAAAGGCGAATATTACTCCTTCAACCAATACGGCAGTTCCGACCGTAAGCGTGATTATGGCATTTCTTCGACCGGAACTAGACTTAGGAGGCTGGGAAGCGCGAGCTACTGGGGCTCCTTGGTCAAGGGGTGCCAGGAGTGTACTGCCACATAATCCGCATTTGACACTGCCCTCAAGGAGAAAAGCTCCGCATGATGCACATCGAGGCAACGGACTTCTATCCATATGTCAAAGGCGGCTAGATAAGAATACCTCTGTAGTGGCTCTTGTTACTTCCGGTTGCGCACTAGCCTTCTCCCTTCGATGAAAGATGAGAGCTTGCAGACATGAACTAAAAGACCGACGTGCACCCGAGAGACTTAGGATTGTTGAGTGCCTTAGAAGGGAACTGAATTTCGGTTCAAGTTCCCCCTCTGTAGAGTCTCGTCGACCTGTCCGTTTGACTAAACTTACGGGGCAACCTTCCGTTCACAGTTCTAGTCGGCCCTCTCCTGCGAGCTTGATTCGATAACGTGCCCTTTGACATTGCAATACCACTTCCCCCTCCTCTTTAGGAGCCAGGCATACCTTTCACACTTGGGGCAATAATCCCATCGTGATTGGAACAGTAGGTAGTAGAGCCCTCGCATGCCGACGCCCGCAGGGAGCCCCGCATATCCGAATGTTAGGACTCCTATGTCTGAAGACCAGTGAGAAGCAAGCTGAATCAGCAACAAGACGATGAACAATGAGAAGAACCCTAACTTGTTCTTCTTCCGACTTTGCCCGGGAATAGGATCTTCAGGTAAAAACAGGAACGCTCCGACTAATGCAAAGGCCGCAAAGGACAGCCAGAAAAGTGCATTTCCGACAAGCTCCCTGACCGAACTGAACAGAATCAGGGAAATTGGGATCAAAAAGAGTAGGGGAGGAAGAAGACCAGCCTTAAGACGGTTAGAAACCGTGGATATCAACTCTCAAGAATCGAGAATCACGTGTGCAACTCCGTCAAGAAGTCCGGTCGAGGCGTCTCCAATCAATATCATTGAAGGATTAAAGATGTGATCGGAACTTGCTCGTCCTGACTCTCAAAGTTCTTGTGAGGATTAGAAGGCGTGACCAGAAGAAATTAGAAGAAATGGGTGGGTAACATTAGGCGCTCGCTTCGTGTCCCTATGTGCACCTTCGGCGTGGTCCCGGAGTGTGCTCCTATCAGAACAGTCAAGCGCTACTTGTCGAGGGTATGTCTGATCTAGGGAAGCTCATCCGTCAGAGCGGAACTCCTCGCTTCGGCTTCGGGAGAAGGGTAGATTCCGACGGGTCGGCGAGCATCTTCTCCCTTGTATACCATTTGGCATTCGCGTTGCGAAAGAGGACTCCATGGGGGGTTCAGAGGGATAGTTCGTTGTTTCCAGGGGGATGATTTTGTGGGGCTGGGGTACGTGGAGCGGATAAAAAGTTCGAAACCCTAACAAAAACACCGAAAAAATACATCTTTTTATACCCGCCAAGCGGAATAGACTATTAGACATGGGAGGAACAAGCCGTTGTTCACAAAGCTCGAAGCAGAGAACGCCCTCAGCCAAGCAAGGGCCCAGACCGAACGACGAATAGCCCGTCCCTCACTACCACTCCTCACGAACTTCTCCAGATCCTACGCCACATACCAGGAAGCGAGAAGACATCTTCCATCTGGGGCGTCCTCGAATATCCGCGTTCACGCTCACGACCCCTTCCCAATCCTCTTCAAAAACGGTCTGGGGTCCCGAGTACGCGACCTTGACGAGAACGAGTACGTGGACCTCCTAATCGCCTATGGCGCGCTAATCCTCGGACACGCTCACCCAGCAATCGTCAGCGCCATCACCGATCAACTCCAAAACGGTTCCATGCTTGGGACCACTACCGAGCTGGAGATAGAGGTCGCAAAGAAGATTCAGTCGATGGTTCCGTCCGCTGAGATGGTGAGCTTCTCGAACACCGGAACAGAAGCTACAATGGAGGCTGTCCGGATTGCTCGCGCATTCATAGGCAGAGAGAAGCTCCTCAAGTTCGAAGGCCACTACCACGGACATCACGACTATGTTCTCTTCAGTGTTGAGTCACCTTCGGTTGTCGCTGGACTGGAACAATCGCCCTCGAAGCTTCCTTTCTATCCTGGAATCCCGGAAGAGATAGCGAAGACCGTTGTCATTGCAAAATGGAACGATACAGCTGCCCTAGAGAAAGTTGTCAGGAGGAACGCAGCGGACATTGCAGCAATTATCATGGAACCAGTTCTCGGAAGCTCCGGCGTAATTCTGCCGGACGAAGACTACCTCAAATCCGTTAGAGAGATCGCTGACAATTACGATGTTCTCCTCATCTTCGATGAGGTTCTGACCGGATTCCGTCTAGCTCCTGGTGGCGCTCAAGAATTCTATGGCGTAAAGCCCGATTTGTCTTGCTTTGCGAAGGCGCTAGGAGGAGGAGCACCGATCGCCGCAGTCACAGGACGAAGAGACATCATGAGTATGATCGGGCCCGGACGAATCGGCTACGGTGGAACATACAATGGGAACTCGATGTGCCTCGCCGCGGCAAAAGCAACATTGCGGGAGCTTACGAGGAACGATGACGAGGCATTCAGCACATGCACACCGTCGGAGCAAGAATCATGGAAGGACTAGGAGAACTAATGGAGCGGTACGATCATGAGGGGATCGTTCAAGGGCTCGGACCCATGTTTCAAGTATTCTTCACCAAGGAGAGCAAGATAACGTGTTATCGAGAGACCCTCGATGTAAACACCGAGAGGTTCAGGAGATTTCGTAACCTAATGTTGCAGAGAGGGGTCTACTTTCATCCTGACGGTATGGAGAGAATCATGATCTCTGCAGCGCACGACGAGCTGGATGTTGAGAGAGTTCTTGCAGCAGCCGAAGAAAGTCTTCGAGAACTACCCAGAGCTCACTAGATCTTGCGAGAGCATGACGCTTCGCGTGGGAATGATTGGCCCGACTACGGTGACCATCCAAGCATGACCAAGAGAATAGCGAACCTGCAGAATTCTTGATTCTACCCCCCCGGGGGAGTACCGACCCCGAAGATGTTTGCTTTAGCATTTCCATTGCTTTGGTCGCGTCTTGTTGACAATCTTCTAGACGGGAGTACGAGGGTTTTTGCTCTGTTGGACAGCTCTGCTTACATTCGACCCTGACCGGCTCTTTTCTTTGACGGGTCTTTGAGCGAGCCCAAGATCACTCAATGGAATGAGAAGATTTCTTGTGGTTGTGTTCTTGTTTTCTCGAAAGACCGTAAGGGTCACGTGGAGCTTGTCGAGCGCAAACCCTGCAGCCGCCACAGGTAATCGCCATTTTCATAATGACAGAAGGGCAAGGCATATTGTTGAGGAGCGGTTCCCCCTAGTCGTTTAGTTGTCTTTCGTAGCAGTGTCTAGGCTCCGTTCTATCATTCTACTAACTGCGGGTCGGGTAGCCATTGCATCCAGTGTTGTTGTCTTCTTCTCTTGGCTGTCTTCCCCGGCTCATTCTGCCGTGTCGCCCGAGAACGACCCGCTCGCGATCGAGCTGGCTTTGCTTGCGGGGCTTGGCTGGATGCTCATTGGACTCGGCTTAGGATCACGGTTAAGGGGAAAAAGTCGATTATCTCTGACTGGAATGGCGGCGAGCGGTGCTTTGTTTGGTGGCCTGATGGGATTCTTAGCCTGGATTGTCATACATTTCATGTTCACTTCATAGTCAAGGCGCTGAGCAGATGTGAACCAGGGATAACATGATCTCAAACTCTGCACCCGTCACAAGTAACGCCTAGTCAGAAATGGACTCTTGTTGTTAATGATGGAGCTTGGCACTTTGCTCTACAGTTCACAAACTTCAATTTAAGGGCCTAGATCTGATGGGCAGGCCTTAGCCCGTCTTTCGGAACTTGATGGGCGTTCCAAGATGCTTCGCCAATTCTCTCTTCAGTTTTCTGGAGATCTGAACCGCTGATCTAGTTTTGTAGTCGTAGGCTACTTGTGTGGTTCTACCGACCGCGTATTCTATTCGTCTGGGTCCGTGGATGGAGTAGTCGAGGTCCCATGAGCGATCTCCTATCCGGCTCACCCATACCGTGACGGTTATGCGCCGTTCGTCCGTGATCGGCTTCTTGAACTCGCACCGAGCCGAAGCGAGGATGAAACTGGAACGGAACCCTTTCCTTACCTGCCCGAGACTTCTTGCAAGCTCGACACGAGCGGTCTCCATGTATTGGAGATACGTCGCGTGGTTGACATGGCCCATTACGTCTATGTCCCGAAACTGGACTGGTAGATCGATGCTAAACTTCACTTGTGATGCCTCGCAGATGGATAGGAAGCATCCGCACCGTAACAGAAAAGAGATCGCTCATCATGGCTAATCGGTTGGGATGAGAGAGACATGATTCATCAGCTTAGGATCTACGAGATTTTCGACCAGAACAAGGAAGCGTTTCACAACAGATTCCGCGACCACGCCTGGAGGATCATGCGATCCTACGGGTTCAACCTCCTCGGCACGTGGGAGACAAGGCTGGGAGACAGGACAGAGTTCGTCTACCTACTCGCCTGGCCGGATGAAAAGACAATGCGACACGCATGGGAACAGTTCAGGGCCAACGAGGAGTGGAAAGAGATCAAGAAAACCACCAACGCTCGACACGGCGACCTGGTCGGAGAAATCCAGGATCGAATGCTCACCCCGACAAGCTATAGTCCCGCTATCCACGCGGCACGTTAGTCAAGCCACGACCCTTTACAGGTAGAGCGATCAAAATCTTCAACAACTTGTTGAACAGTAACAATCATCACTTATCCGGCGATCAAACGCGCTCGAGAGGAGGCGTGTGGAATGGGGTCTAGAGCTTCCTTGGCTCGAATGCCAGTCTTCCTCCTAATCGCGATCATCTTGTCGAGCACCCCACTTGCCTCCAACACCTTTCCTTGGTTCCAATCCTCGGCCGCCGCCATCCCGATTAATCCTCCCACCTTGAACACCGCCGTAATCAACGCCTCAATGAGACAAGTGCTCACATGGGCCGAGTCAAGAGTTCTTCCTAACGGCACCGCGACGCTTCAAGGCACCTCGAACAATCTCTGGGCAACATCTCTAGTAGGCAGAACTGTGACCTACCTACAACTAGAAATCGGCAACACAACGACCAGGACAATTATCCAGAATATGACCAAGGCAGAACACATTCTGCTTCAGAATCCGTCGTTTATCAACTACGGAATATGGTCCCCTGCAAACCTCAATGCACAATTCCAAGTGCACCTCGACGCACAGAAATTCCTGTCAAGAACCTATGGGCTAACGCTGGACCCGACCGCAAGGTCAGACCTGATCAACGTCACCCAGAACATGCATCTCAACCTGCCTTCCAGAAGCGACTATTTCGACACGGTCGCCTGGACGCTCTCGAATGCTGTCTGGTTCGCACACTATAGCGGATCTACGCTACCCCCGGCCTCAGACTACACAACAGCAGTCCAAGACCTGAACACCAACTACAACCAGACAGGGGCCACATCAGCAGCCGCAAACCCGCTCATCGACTTTGCCAAGCTTCTCCGCTTTCTCAAGCCAATCACTTACACTGACAGCTACTTCAGGCTCCAAGGTGATTCTCTCAGCCAATCCTATCAGACACTAGAGACAGGTCTTGCGAACCAGCTTGTCAAGAGACAACGGTCAGACGGTAACATCGTCACGGTCAACCCCTTCAAATCCTACCTTGTAGAGGATTTCGCGAGAGATCTAGACTCAAGCGTCTACCTCCAGAACAATCTGACCTATGCGTACTCGGCGTACCGGGCCGAGTCTTACCTCACTAGCCTGTATCTCCAGTCTAACGGGAACTTTTCCCTGCCGGACAATGGAGATGGACTGTACCCGACGGGCGCCTATCACATGCTCTCGATCGCAAACGATCTTAGATCATGCTCCAGCAACGCTTGGTATAATATCCTCATTTCCTCATCAAAACTACTCAACTACACGCTAACAACACAGTACCCCGATGGGACTTTCAGATTCTTCCTCAACATAACTAACCCCGGCAACGCGATAACAACAGTCAATACCGTAAGCGGCATCGTCGACTCGTACCTAACAATTCATAACACGAACGTACTCTCCCCCGAGACTCCGGTCAACCTTGCCGGCTGCCAAATCATATCATCTCCCTCCCTATTCCAGAATCTCTCCTGGCTCTACATCGTCATCCCCCTCGCGGTAGTCATCGCGGTCGCCATCGCATACGAGAGAAAACACCGGGCCAAGTATCATGGACTGGTGGAAAAGTGATTTGCGGAAAATCTCGCTCCGGAGACTCGGCGAAACCGCGTTTCTCACCACGTTCCTTCTAATCTGGCTACCTCGAGCGATCCCCATCCAATCAATAATCGCATTTCTTTGGCCCATCTACCACTGGTATGGAGTAGACTACTACATTCCACTAGTCAAGGCTCCGGGCGTACTCATTGGCTCCATCCTAGCCTGCTTCGTCGCGGGTTTCGTAAGGGAATATGTGGCAGACTCCAAGGCTATCGCCAAGATCCCAACGAGAATACACGTGACCGGAATAAGAGGAAAGACAACTACTACGAGACTCATCGGGGCCGCACTTAGAAACCACGGCTGGCGAGTAGTAACCAAGACCACGGGAAAGGCCGCGACACTAATCGACCCAGAAGGAACAGAACGTGGAATCCGCGGTCACCACGAACAACCTAACCTCAGAGAACAGCCTAGAATAATCGAGAGTGTAGCCGACGCCGGCGGCGCAGACGCGATAGTATTCGAATGCATGGCCATCCGGCCAAAGAACATGATCGCAGAAAGCAAGTTCGTTAGATCAACAATCTCAGTGATCACAAACGTCCGTGCCGATCACCTGGACGTCATGGGACCATCATTGGAAGATGTTGCTTGGAACCTTTCTGGAATAGTCCCAAGCAACGGTGTCGTTGTGACTGCGGAGAAGAGGTACATACCGATCATCAGAAAGAGAGCAGAAGAGAAAAATGCGAAAGTCATAGAGGTCGACACTGACACAGTGCCAGACGAGAATCTCTCCAAATTCCCCTATATGATCTTCAAGGAAAACATCGCTATAGCACTCAAAGTCTGCGAACTACTCAAAGTCCCACCGGATGAAGCACTGAAGGGAATGCTCGACGCCAAACCCGACCCGGGTCTAACACGGATCCTCAACAGTGTGATCGCCAATCACGACGTGAGGCTCATCGCAGCCTTCGGCGTCAACGACGTCGAGTCTACGAGACTCGTATTCCAAGAGCTCAGCCGCCGACGAGTCATAGAAGAACCGAGAATGCTTGTCGGAATGTTCCATGCGAGAGAGGACAGGGTTACGAGAACTTTAGAATTTGCCGAAGTCATGGCGCGAATGCCGTTTGAGAAAATTCTCGTTGTGGGAGAAATGACGAACCTGTTCGTAGGCCAGGCAACCCGAGAAGGCTACGCGAAGGAGAAGATTGTGAATTTAGGGACTGTCGACCCTCCAGCAATCATGGATTTCATCTCGAAGATGTCTCTCAAACCAGATCAAGGCCTAACCCTGTTCGGCTGTGGGAATATGATAGGAATTGAGGATTTCATCGACGCGTTCGAGAAACTGTCTGAGAAGCAAGACTCACACCCCATGGAGTCTCGGAATTAGATGGTAGTCTACGGAGTTACCCTCGACACTGCCGAGGTCGCTATCGCTTTAGGAATCGGCGTTAGCATGTTGTTCTATGAAAAACAGAACCTCGTTCCTGGAGGAGTCATCGTCCCGGGCTACGTAGCTCTAACCCTCGACAGACCCTACCTGCTACTCTCGACATTTGCAGTCGCAATCATCACTTTGTTCGCGCTCAGAAAAGTTGCAGGATACGTTGTCCTCTTTGGAAGAAGAAAATTCTCGTTCATGATGCTGATGAGTTTCGTAATCACGTGGGGAATCCAGTCCATCGTAGCACTCGCACTCACCTACGGCCAAGTAGCAAGCGTCGGACCAACCGGAATCTTCCAGGTCATCGGATTCATCATACCGGGGCTAGTCGCGAACAGCATGGAGAGACAGGGAATCACCAAAACGATCTATGCTCTGACAATCGTCTCCGTCATCACGTACGTAATACTCTATGCGATCACCGGAAAGTGATCATGCATCTTGTCCGCTCGAGCGAAAAAGAGCCCCAGAAGAATTATACCGATAATTCCCGTAATAATTCTGCTCGTAATAGTCTCGACTTTTTCCTTGCCGGTTCATCATTCGCCCGTCAATACCCCTCAGCTCCCACCGACAGGTATCACATGGCTTACAAAGCCACTGCAGCAGGTCTACAATCTGATACAGAGCAGGTTCATCGGGCTCATACCTGGAAATTACACCGAGCCCTCTTCTTCAGACTATTCGACGATGAGCACAATTTTCGGACTTATCGACACGGCGGTATCCCAAAACGACGCGGGCTCGATCCTTAGCGCATCCAACCTAGCAACACAGCTGAATTACCAGCTGATCCCCGTGAACGATTCTGCAACTGGCAACAAGTACTACGTCTTAATGGAGAACACAACCGTAAACCGAGGATGGGGTTCATACCTATTCGCAGCAGAAAGGAGCCCCTTGACAACCCAAGTCATAATGGAAGCCCCACATCCAGTCACAGACTTCAACAGCCAACAGATCGCTTACACGATCTTCACCAGCGCCTATCCAGACGTTACCACTCTGTTAGTATCAGGTGTAGAGAGAACGTTCGGTCCAAACGGTCAAACCGACATGGCTCACAGAGCACAAAGTATCTTCGAAACCGCCCATGAAGCTTTCACCAAATTTGGTTCAGTGGTAATTCAGATCCATGGCTTTGACGCGGCTAACCATCCCACAGAACCCTTGGTGGTTCTCAGCGATGGAGACGGGGGTATCAACGGGGCTTTACAATCGATCGCGTCCAACCTCGAAGCTGCTAACCTCTCCGTAGGAATCTTTGACGGTTTCACCCATGAAAAACTAGGCGCCCAAAAGAACATCCAAGGTCGCTATGCAAGAGCATTCGGGGCAGGCTTCGTACACTCCGAGATCTCATCTATCGTAGTCTACAATGCCACCTTGCTCACGCAGTACGAGAACTCTCTCACCCAATCAGTCTTGAACAATTTTGGTTTTCCAGCTTATCAGATCGATATCAAGATTCCAATCATAGCGCTCGGAATCATGAGCTTCTTCTTAGTTGCGGGCTACAGACTTTCAAAAACCAGGCCTGACTAGCCGAACGGATTTATTGCCAGAACCAGAAGAGGCGTCCGCTTAGGAAATGTCTTCTTAGCTTAGGGCCCAGCTTGTTGAACGGCGGCTTCGTTTGGCTTCCAATCGCCTGATGCCCATGGAGGCTTCACGTCTTTCAGCCGTAGAGCTATGAAAAAGCCTAGAACTCCGATGAGCGCCGCGGCCAACATGGCGACTTGAAACCCTGCTACGACTCCAGCTGTGCTGGTGGAAGCATTGGCATTACCTGCTGCAGGAGGGTCGAAGGCTCCGGCGATCGTCAAGAGGATGGCAAGCCCAATGGGGAAGCCTACCCGGGACGATGTGCCGACCACTCCTGATGCCAAGCCTTCCTCTCCGGGGCGAGTCCCAGCGACAGCGGCGATGTTGATTGCGGGAAATCCGATACTTGCCCCCAATGCCCATACGAGGAGTCCGGGCATTAGCACGAAAGCATTCCCGTTAGGCGACATGGGAGTGAGAAGAAGAGTTCCAATGGATATGAGAGCGCTTGAGACTAGGAGGGTACGCTTGGCGCCGAACCTGTTGACCAGACGTGGAGCTACCCAACCCCCGACGATGAAAAAGGTGAGTGCAGGGAGCAATGTGAGCAGACCTGAATCGAGGGCCGAATAGCCCAGCACGTTTTGGAAATACACTGGCACGATGAACCCGACGCCGCCCACAATAGAAGTCAAAACTAGAGCAAGAGTGTTCGCGGTGAGGACGGATCCTCTTCGGATAAAGTCGAGCGGCATTAAGGGAGCCTCTGATCGTGATTCGATGAATACGAAGGCGGCGAGGACCAAGGCTGACAAAATGAGCGGGATGAAGCTCCACTCGGATGCAAAGCCGAGCGCGGCCGCGTTAGTCAGCCCATATATCAGGAGAATTGTACCTGAGGTAACGGTGAGAGCTCCTGGAACGTCCAGAGGCTGGTTCTTGAGCCAGCCGCCGCCACCAGGCAGGTATCTCAGGCAGAGTAGGACAGTGACAATTCCGATAGGCACATTGATGAACATCACCCATCGCCAACCCAGGAATGTTGTCAATGCTCCGCCAGCAACGGCACCCGCCGCGAATCCTCCGGAGAGTACTGCGACCAAATATCCCAGCGCCTTGTTTCTCTCGGGCCCTTCATGAAATATCCTGATGAAAATCGCAAAAGCGGTGACAGTCGTCATCGCTGCCCCTATACCTTGAACTGCTCTTGAAACGACTAGGGACAAG
>VBAX01000147.1 GCA_005883075.1 Candidatus Bathyarchaeota archaeon
CAGCGCAAGAATACGTCGAGGATGTCGCAGAAGCGCTCGTCGTTAAGGTCGTCGATGATATGCCAATTCTTGATGCCTCCTCAGCAGTCGCGACAGCGGAGACAGAGATTCAGCCAAGCATTCCAAGCACTGAAACTATTCCAGGCATACCCTCAGGACCAGACGTCTCTCAGCCAAACCTCCAGCTGCCAAGCCAGTTCTACAAGGTAGTCTGTCCAAAGTGCGGTGCTGACGTTCCCAAGGCAGCGAAGGTCTGGGAGCTCAAAGGTGGCAAGTCCAAGAAGAATGTGCTGATCGGCCTCTTCCAATGCCAAGACTGCCGAGTCAAGTTCAGAGAAGCCCTCACCAGGGACATCATCTAGAACTTCGAGAGCTCGGCTCCTCAAATTCCCTTCGCTTTTTTTCCCGTTTCTTTTTGTCTAGGGTTAGCAAAGCCTTAAGTCGCAAGAACCTTCCCCGATTCTTACCGTAAGGATTCAAAGAGGCTAGTGTTTGCAAGTGGAGAAAACAGAACCGAAACGTGTTGCACGTACAGAAAGAACACCGGAAAGAATTCCAGAAGGGGCTCCCGAAAGAGCTCGTGAGACCCGTCCTATAAGCCGGGCTCCCCCTGATGTTGTGTTCATCGGAAAGAAACCGTTGATGGCCTACGCGACGGCCGTAATGATGCACTTCAACAGTGGATCCAATCAATGCACCGTCAAGGCTAGGGGCCAGTCCATAAGCCACGCCGTGGACGTTGTGGAAGTTGTCAGGAACCGGTTCTTCCAGGGCAAACTCGTTATCAAGGAAGTCAAAATCGGGACTGAGCTGCTGGGAGAGGGAGACGAGCAGCGAAACGTGTCCACGATAGAGATTGTCCTGAGCAAAAACGACTGAAATTCTTACTTCATCATTCTAAGAGTGCTTAGACCCCAAGTTCTCTCCACGCTGTATAGCTTCACTTCCGAGATCACTAGAGGCTTCTTCATAGCGGACATGTTCCGGGGGGTCCATTCCATGAAGAGGGGTCTCTCTGGACTGTTCGTGTAGAGTGCTCGATCGACGAGGAAGAGTTTGTTCATGTCATTGAGCGAGTTGTAGATTATCGCTTTGATCCGAAGATATTCCTCGCTTACGCAGTCGAGCAGGACTTGGTCTGTGTATCCTGAGTCTAGGACCGTTAGCTCTCCAGAAGGGCCTTGGTCAAGCTTCATTTGCTAAGCCAACAAACAAGCTCGTAGCTGTTCTGTTCGTCAACTACTACTGATGGAAACGGCTTATAATTGGTATCGCTACCCACGCATCCATAGTATGGAGAATGCTAACCGGGTTGGTTACTATTCTACAGAAAGAGATCCTTCCGGCAGAGTCTGGTGCAGGCGCGGCGCGAGACTTGAGTCAGAATCGTGAACGATCTTGCGAAGCTTGGATCTCGTCTTGCCACACCAGTCTGTAAGTTCTGCGATTTGCTGGTCGATAGGCTTTGGACGGGATCATTGGAGCCTCCATATTGTTGCGTCTTTATTGAACTTGGCTTCAGTCGGAAGTTTTGTCACCTTAGATAGTTGTAAGCGAGTAGCGTCATGAACTCGGGAAAACCATCACTGGTCACAAGAGCATCAAGCAATTCTCCCGCGATCTTGTAGTTGTTCGTGGCTTGGGATTGCGGTCTGGCACCCGCTGTTATCCTCGCCATCTCTTGTCCCAAAATGGTTCGGAACAGCTCTTGCGTAATTGTCGGTCCATCGGGAAGCTTGGCAGAATGATGAATCCACTGCCAGACTTGCGCTCTACATATTTCCACCGTAGCGGTGTCCTCCATCAGGTTGTTGATGGCCACACAGCCCAGACCTCCTAGCCAAGATTCTAGATACTTTATGCTAACCGCAACATTTGCTTTCAAAGCCTGCTCGCTAATCTTTGGCTCTGGTACACTAAGGAGATCCTCGCGAGTTATCTCCGCAATCAAGTTCGCGTTTTTGGATTCGAGGGAAGGCTCATCGAAGACACTCTTGACAACGGGTACAAGCCCTGGGTGGGCGACCCAGGCGCCTTCGTATCCCTCGGCAGCTTCTCGCTTCTTATCAGCAACTACCTTGTCGATGGCTTCCTGCGATCGGGGGTCGCCTTTGATCGGGACTTGAGCGGCCATTCCCCCGATGGCGTAAGCGCCCCGTCTGTGGCAGGCTTGACTAAGTAGAACCGAACAAGACTTCAGGAAGGGCGTGGTCATGGGGAGCAGTGGTCTCTCGGGAACTAGGAATCTCGGGTCGTGGCCTAGGAACTTGATCAGGCTGAAGATGTAGTCCCACCGACCGAAGTTGAGTGCGGTTATCCTCTCGCGCAGCTCGTAGAGGATTTCATCCATCTGGAATCCTGCGAGAATGGTTTCGATTAGGACGCTGCACTTTATGCTGGCGTGTGGAAGTTTGAGGGCTTTCTCAGAGTAGTCGAAGATCTCGTTCCAGAGACGTGCCTCCTGATAACTCTCGAGTTTGGGGATGTAGAAGTATGGCGCTGTGCCTTTGTCGATCAAGTTTCTGGAGTTGTGGTAGAGGAATAGGCCGTAATCGAAGAGAGAAGCCGGAACAGGTTGTGACTCGGTTAGAACATGTTTCTCAACGAGGTGCAAGCCTCGAGGCCGCACCATGAGAGTTGCAAGCTTGTTTCCTAACTTGTATTTTCGACCATCAGGACCAACGTACGTGATGGTCCTGTCGACCGCATCTCGAAGGTTGACCTGGCCCTGAACAGTTCCCTCCCAGGTTGGAGAGTGCGAGTCTTCAAAATCAGCCATGTACAGCCATGTATACGTCCGCGCCCGAGTTGAGCGCGTTTATCACCATCTTCCGGTCAACCGGGCCCGTTATCTCTACACGTCTTTGTCGAAGGTCGGGCGGGATAGGTCCAACCTTCCATTCGGACAACCGAATTTCACGTGTCTCGTCAAGAAAATTCGGAAGTGCTCCGTTTCGCAGGCTCTGATGAACAAGGATTCTTTTCTGCAATATCGAGTCGAGGCGTGGAGAAAATTCTCGGACAAGTTCTCCGACAAAAGCCAGCGCGTCGGGTGTTAGTATCTCTTCGAGACCACGGACGCTGGGATTTGTGACTCTGACGGTTCGTGGTTCGTGCACTAGTTCAGTTCGCTTGTCGGCTTCGTCGGATAAGCGCAAACCTATGGGACCCGGTCTCGCTCAGGCTTGGTCTTTGAACCCGAGGGTGCTGCGAGTGCTTCTTGTTCCTTGAACTGGACCGTTTCAGTGGATTCGCCCATCGCGGTGGTTGAAGATGTTCCACTTGATATTACGGTCGCGACCCCGTCGAAGTATTCTGTTCCCACAAACGCCTGGTGTTTCACAGCTGCGTACCCTGCGGGTTCGGCCTCGAATTCTTTCCTCTGGACACGAACGTAGGCGGCCATTCCTTCAACGGAGTATTGTCTGGCGAGTTCGAACATGGATACTGAGAGACTGTGAAAGCCGGCCAGAGTGACGAACTGGAATTTGTAGCCCATAGTGGCTAGTTCCTTCTGGAAACGCCGTATACTCTCAGGGTCTAGGTGTTTCTCCCAATTGAATGATGGCGAGCAGTTGTAAGCTAGCATTTTCCCGGGGTACACTCTGTGGATCGCCTCTGCAAACCTTCTAGCCTCATCAAGGTCCGGTGTGGGAGTCTCGCACCATAAGATGTCGGCATAAGGTGCGTAGCTCATGCCTCGGGCAATGGCCGTTTCAAGGCCGGGCTTGATTCTGTAGAAACCCTCCGTGGTTCTCTCCCCGGTAGC
>VBAX01000145.1 GCA_005883075.1 Candidatus Bathyarchaeota archaeon
CATGAGCCTGGGAGCGACCCCATTGCACGACAAGGAGATCGAGGTCAGACGCCCCACTCTAGACGACGTCTTTCTCAACCTGACCGGGCGTAGGGTCTCGGAGGAGGGAAACTAGCCGTGAGGAGTCGAATCTACACTATAATCAGCGGACATTTCAAGAGCTGGTACCGCAGCAAGAGCAACATCTTCTGGACCATCGCCTTCCCACTACTCCTCATCGTCCTCTTCGGCGCAATCTTCGGCAACGGAAGCACCAAGTTCGATCTTTACCTCCAAAACCAGGACTTGACTGGGAACGTTCCGACTCCTCTATCCCAGGGCTACGTCAATGTGCTGAACCAGACCGGCGCTTTCAACCTCCACACGGTCGCAGCAGAGCAACCGGACCCGCTAGCATACGTGAAAAGCGACGCCCAACTCCATAATCGAGGCCAGAGACTGCTAGTCATCCCGTTAGGCTTCAACGCTACACTGATGAACGGAAAGAACGCTACAATTCAGCTCTACATGGATCAGAGCGACCAAGCCTCCGCATCGCTCGCCGGAATAGTGCACTCGGTCACCACCTCTTATGCAGCCGCCATTGCCGGTGCGCCTGACCACCTAAATCTTCAACAAGTTGGCATCGTAACCCGGAACATCCGCTACATTGACTTCTTCATTCCCGGAGTCATCGGCATGACCCTCCTCACCACAGGCGTCTTTGGTGCCGTGAATACTAACGGACGCTACCGCGAACTGAAGATCATCAAGAAACTCGCCACGACACCCCTTAGCAAGATCGAATGGATTCTCGGAATGGTCGGCTACCAGATGATTCTAGCCACCATCTCCCTCGTCGTAATCCTCTTCTTCGGCTATGCCCTCTTCGGCGTCACGGCGACCATCGACATCTACACGGTGGGATTGGTAGTTGCCGCCGCACTCCTCTTCCCAGGCATCGGCATGGTTCTCGCGAATTTCGTAAAGGAAGCGGAGAGCGCGGATGCGGCTGCCAACGCGATAACCTTCCCCATGATGTTCCTGGCCGGAACCTTCTGGCCACGCGAGACACTGCCCGATATCATGAAGATCATAGCCAACTTCATGCCGTTGACATACGTGAACGATGGGCTGCGAGATGCGCTGATCTACGCGGAACCGGCCCAAGCATTGACAAACACGATCATCGCCCTAGGCTTAGCGGCATTCTTCATCGTACTTGGCAGTATGTTGATGAATTGGAAGGAAGAGTAGTCATGCCAATGACGACTAGGATAATTCCAGCCTTAAGTTCGGAGCAGTAGAGGCTTCCGCCATGGGCTCCTTGTCCTCGGCGAAGACCCTTGGGGGAGTGGGCGGGATTCTCGTCTTCTTACCCTTCGTCAGTCTTGTTGGCTGGATACTAATTCTACTGGCGACCAAGGAAATATCCGAGACTGTTCAGGACAAGAGTATCTTCGACGACGCCCTCCTCGCCGCCATAACAGCAATAATTGGAGCGGTTGTTTTTGTCGCATTTATCGTTACAGGGTCCATCACAGGACTCTTTACATTTGGTCTTGGCTTCCCCAGATTTCTACTATTCTTTGGCATACTTGGAGCGTTCTGGGTTTTTACAGTCATATCTGCCATCTTTCTCAAACGTTCATACGAGAAGATATCACAGCGACTGAACGTAAGCGCGTTCGCAAACCACCGGTCTACTTTACCTTATTGG
Source organism: Candidatus Bathyarchaeota archaeon (assembly GCA_005883075.1). Taxonomy (GTDB): domain Archaea; phylum Thermoproteota; class Bathyarchaeia; order 40CM-2-53-6; family 40CM-2-53-6; genus 40CM-2-53-6. Next base: position 1,700 of record VBAX01000145.1, read on the forward strand.
TGCGGCCCTCACGATCGTATTCGTAGGCTTCCTGATTCTCCTAGTTGCCTTGATCTTCCAAGTTGTCGCGTACTTCTCCATTCAAGATCGGCCACCCTCGCCAGGCTGGGGACAGCCTGCCCCACAGACCTTTTCGTCGGTTCCAGTACCACAGCAGCCAGCAATGTCCCAGCAGCAACCTCAGGTCGAGTCAAAATTCTGTTTCAAATGTGGAGCCAAGCTTCCAAGTGTCGCGGTTTTCTGCACCAGCTGCGGTGCAAAACAGGCGTAGCCTAACCGAATTGAGGAGATCGTAATGAACTACTGTTTCGGTCGCACTAGAATACTACCACTTTCAACCTTAACATCATAGACAGGCTCTGGCCTCATAGCGGGACCTCTCTTCACCTGGCCATTAGTGACATCGAAATGGGATCTGTGCAAAGGACATTCTACCTCATGACCTTCGAGGATACCCTTGTCCAAAGGTCCACCCAAGTGGGTGCAGACATTTCCAATAGCGTAGTACTTGCCCTTCACGTTGGCAACTAGAACCTGTAGACTATCGACGATGACCCTTCTCATCTTGCCTTCAGGAATCTCACTTGTGGAAGCAACGCGAATGAAATCCGACGTAGCCTTCCCCATAGATTGACTGCTCAACCCTGTTGAGTATTATCTTTTGCTGGATAAGAAATGCGTCGCACCTCGGAATCTCCTTATTTAGATAATCGCTCTTTCTCAATCAGGCCTATGTCGTTCAAGTGCCTTCTAGTGATCTGCCTATCAATCGGTCTTACCTCGGAACCGTTTATCGATCTATTCTCTAGTACCGGTACATGCCCTGTCGTTTGGACCTCGATGGTTTCAGGTGTCGATTCCTTGGGAATTTCGGCTGACGGAAACTACGTGTCCGTTGGATCAATCCACTCTCCAATTGGCGGCGGTCCCTCAGGAAACGGCACCGTAACTATGTTTGCTAGCAACAGTAGCCGACCCATATGGACCTATGCGACGGGCTTCACTCTAGATGGTCCCGTCAGGGTGTCAATGTCTGAAAATGGGGCGTATCTTTCGACCGGGGGAGATGTTTTGCGGCTAAGAAGCCTTGCTGTTCTTGGGCGAGCAAGTAGCCTTCCGCTTTGGACTCTTAATACTCCGGTTTACGTAAATACATCATTTGTTGGGTTCGGTGCTTTCGCCACGAGTGCCGTTTCGGGAGATGGAGAATACGTGGCCGTTCATGAACTGCTGCCTGTGCATGTTGGATTTCAGGGTGGAGTGCTGGATTCTATTGCAATGTTCCGACGGGCTGGCATGGTTCCCTTGTGGTTCCACAACATAACCCATGATGTCTATCCAGGCCCGGGCCCAGCACCGATTTCATTGTCCTACGAGGGGGCTTACTTGGCGACTATTGATCCCGACACTGGTATTCTCTACTTCTTCTCTCAACATGACAACCAAACACTCTGGACTAGGACGGGCTCCTGGCTATCCGTTCAGATTAGTAGGACAGGCGACTTCGTGGCCGCAGCAAACGGATCTAGCATCAGCATTTTTGGAAAAGACTCCAACAGTACCCTCTTGTCGACAGCTTTCCCGACTCTTCATCTTGGTGATTTTTCCCGAGATGGTTCTACTATCGCCCTTATCACCGGATATCCCGGTACCATAGATGCCACGCTTCGACTCTATGACCGCCTGAGTGGAAAGGAGCTCTTCAGCGCGAACCCTATCACTGCCGATAGCTACCAGCAACTATCCGGCCTGGAAACGGCGAGCACTTCAGGCGATGGGTCAAGGACAGCACTAGTAACCTTGGGAGGGGGGCTGTTCGTTTATGATCGCTCAGGAGGCTTGATCTGTAGTGCGAGGCAAGGAAACGTAGCTACAACCGTCGCTATCTCCGGAGATGGCCGTTTTGTTATCACCGGAGGCTCCCAGCTAACCTATATGGCGGTCGCTTCTCCCAACCAAACTCTCTACATTCTGCCCATAGTTGCGGGAACCGTAGTCGCAGTGGTGGCGGCTTTCTTAATTTTCCGAAAAAGGAGGTTGCATAGAAGAGTTGGCTCGGCTCAAGAGAGCCTTCCAACGAAACCAATGGATTTCGAATCGAGGGAGAAACGAACCAACCTCGGCGGACCTCACCAACTTGCATTGTGATGATCAGTGCGAATTTGAATTGGAAAGATCGACCAAGTTTTTAGGTAGATAGAGATCGAGAGAGATGGTCGCTTCCATGAGTCCGTTCAATAATCCTGTTGTCCTGGATATTCTTGCCCGATACAGGTCAGTCGCGGCTATGGCCCACGCTTCGTCCCTCTTGAGCTGGGACCTCGAGATCAACATGCCAGAAGCAGGAGCCAGCGCCAGAGGCCAAGCACAATCAGAGATCGAGCTTCTCCGGCAGAAAATGACCATCGACCTGACAGGTCCTGTTGAGAAAGCTGAGAAACTGAAGGCGCTCAACGATGCCGAAAAAGGCGTTGTCCGCGTCGTCAAGAGAGAACTCAACTACTACCA
>VBAX01000146.1:0-1255 GCA_005883075.1 Candidatus Bathyarchaeota archaeon
CTCTTTTGCGCTGTCTTCGCGGATAGACACATCAAAGGTCCGAAGGATTCGTACGCAGGAGAAGTGCGAAAGCTACTGGTTTCTCTTCGTTCCCGAATTAGCCGGGAGAGAGTTTCCAAGAAGAAACGAGAAAGACAGGCTCGGAGGGTTCGGGCCAGAAAGAGAGCTACGAGAATCGCTGGAGTGTCAGCGAGACCATACAAACTCGGCAGCAACAGCGACGACTAGGGCCAGTCCTCCACCCAGAAGAATTGATGGGGTGTGGAGAAGCGTGAAGCCTCCTACAACGACTACAAGGATTACGAATAGTACTAGTAGATCAGCGATGAAGTTCTTGTCTGTCTGATCCATAGAAAGCATTTCTCCGTTTTTCGGAATGAACTTTTTCGATTGTTCAGCGGGGCAGTTGGAAACTGTAGATAAGCTCTGCTCCGTACTATTAGTTCCGCCTAGCCAGTGATGGATCGTAGGAGCAGCAGAATGTTGCGCTTTCGCTCGCGCATTCTTCGCTTGCTATAGTTGTACCATTCTGGTCCGTATGGAATGTATTCGCTGACGCGGTACCCTTCTTGTACCAAGCTTGGCTTGATGTCGTCTCTTATACCCTTCAGTAGTTGGAATTCGAAGTCTCGTTTGTATTCCTTGGCGAGGTTTCTAGCCTTGTCGATGAGTTTTCCGTCATGCGTACCGATACCGAAATGGTCTCCATCCTCAAAGAGCATAGCCATGAGTTTCAGATAGTTGGCTTCAACATCGCTTCTCTTCTTGTAGGCGACATCTTCGTTCTCGGGGTAGGCGCCTTTCACCAGCCGGACCCTTCCTCCGTGAGAGATGAGATCTTTGAGATCAGACTCGGTGCGTTTCATGTTTGCTTGCAAACAAATGCCCATGCGCGGGTACCTGGGATGGATATCCATGTATGCGCGTACTGTTGCCTCGGTGTAAGGTGAATTCTCCATGTCTATCCAGACAAACGAGTCATAGGCTTCCGCCCTTTCCAGTATTCGGAGGAGATTCGAATTGTACATGGTAGGATTTGCAGCGAGCCCGATCTGTGACGGTTTTACTGAAATTGTGCCCTCGATCTTCTCTGCTCGTATCCGATCCAGGAGCGTGAGGTATTCTTCGGTGTAGCTTTGAATCAGCTTCTCGTCCGGAGTGTGTTCGCCTAGCCGGTTGAGGATTGCCCTGAGTTTTCTGTTGTTCGCGTCATGGGCGACCTCGATCGCGTCTTCGAGCGAGTATCCTGCGATCC
>VBAX01000146.1:1281-1917 GCA_005883075.1 Candidatus Bathyarchaeota archaeon
TAATCCTGGCATGAAGACATAACCTGAGATTCTGCAAGCCTAGGACGGGATCGGGGAAACTTCTCGGGATTAAGGCTTTCACCTTTCTATCCACTAGAGTATCGCTTCTAGAATGTCTAGCGCCATAGGGTATTCTTCGGGCCCGGACGCGTCTTTCGCAATCGATGGCAGGTCCTCTCTTCTGATTCCGTAGTCGCTTAGTCTCTTTGAGATCCCTAGGTCTTTGACTAATTCTTCGACTCGCTCGGCAGCGTACTGCGCCTGTCTGTCCTTGCTGAGCCCTTTCAGGTCTTGTCCTTCTGCTTTCGCGATCAAAGCTAGCCTGTCTGGATATTTCCGAGACTGGTGTCTCATTACCTCAGCAAGCGTTAGACACGATGTGATGCCGTGAGGTATGTTCCAGGTGGCACCGATCACGCGGCCAATTGCATGGCTCAATCCAGTCCCGACACTTTGGACTCCGGCGAAGGACATCCATGCTGCGGTCTGACATGCGAGGCGGGGTGCTATTTCGACGGGATTGTCAGTGGAGCGCTTGAGGTTCTGGAAGAGAAGTGTGATGGATTCGAGTGCTAGAGTGTCGACGTATTGTTGATGTCGTGGGGAGTAGATGGACTCGACTGCGTGGTCGAGACT
>VBAX01000146.1:1964-4247 GCA_005883075.1 Candidatus Bathyarchaeota archaeon
GTACAAGCCCAAAGCCAGGAGGGTGTATCAATGGTGACTTTCGGGTCGAGGAAGATGAAGCGTGGAACTAGCCTTGGATCGCGAACCCCGGTCTTTTTCTTCGTGGTGTCGTCTGTCATTCCCGCTGAGTGCGAGAATTCAGCAGCCGATAGTGTCGTAGGGATTGCAAGGTGAGCGATGGTGGGTTTGGCGAAGTTTTCTGACAGTCCTTTCACAACGAGTTTCGTGGAGTCAATGGGGCTGCCACCTCCAACGCTCATCAGAGAATCTGCTTTGACCTTCTGTGCCTCACTGATTGCTTGCCTTATGCCACTGAGGGGAGCGTGCTGTTTGATGCCTGAGAAGATGCCTGCGAGCTTTCGTCCTGATGCTTTCTCAACCGTGTCTACTAGGCTCGTCTTCTTCGCTATGGTCTGTCCTGTTATGACGAATGGGCGTTGTGACTTGATTCTGTCAAGTTCTTCGGCTAACCGTGAAATTGAACCGGGTCCGAAGTGGACTTTCTCGATGGGTAGGTAGGAATATTCGCCGCTGACGACTTGAGCCTCGGACAAGAGTGTCAGCTTCGGATTTGGAGAAGTAGAGTTTGTTTATTTCTTGACTGGTGTTTGCCAGCTGAAGGGATAATTTGGATCGTCAAGCTTCTCAGCGATCGAGGTCACTTTCAACGGCTTCTTAGTCTCGATCATTATTGCCAGTTCGTTCGTCGAGTCTTTTCCAATGCTCGCTTCCACGGCTCCTGGCTGGGGTCCGTGGTGTACTCCTCTACGGTGTAGTGTGAAGGATCCCACTTCTATTCCTCGACGACTGCTGAAGTCACCGCTTACGTAGTAGAGGACTTCGTCGCTGTCAATGTTGCTGTGGTTGTACGGGACTGGTATGGCTTGAGGGTGGTAGTCGAGTTTTCGCGGAACGAAAGATAGCACGTCGAACCCAGGCGCTTCGAAGGTCTGGTGGATCGGTGGCGGCTGGTGAACCCGACCGGTTAGGGGCTCGAAATCGTTGACATTGAAGATCCATGGGTACAGATAACCGTCCCATCCGACAACATCGATAGGGTGGTAGTCGAAAACATAGGACATTAGCGAGTTGTCGATCTTGACGCGGACCTCAAACTCTCCCGGCTCGTTATGTGGGGCAAGTTTCTCTGGCCGACGAAAATCTCTATCTGCGTAAGGTGCAAGCTCTACCAGCTGGCCATAATCGTTTCTGTATCGCTTGGGAATCTCGATCGGCCCCGCGGACTCGGTCACCATGAACCGGTTGTCTTTTCCCTCCAGGTTTATTCTGTACGTGGTCCCTCGCGGGACGACGACGAAGTCTCCCTCGTGGAAGGGTAGGATTCCAAAGACAGACTCCAGGCTTCCCTTTCCTTCGTGGATGAAGTATAGCTCGTCTCCTTGGGCGTTTCTGAAGAACCAGTCCATGCCGTGGGAGGGTCGGACTGTTGAGACGAACACGTCATCATTGTAGAAGAGGGGCTGGCGTCCTTCAACCGGGTCCTTTGCCAGTTCGGTGTTTTTGGTGCGGACGTGGTGATGCCGGTGGAGGTCAGGTTGCCATCGAGTTATCGCGAGCTCCTTGAGCTTCTTGATATGGGACACTTCGGTTGGGGGATTGATGTGGTAGAGAGTTGAGTAGACCCCGGAGAATGCTTCGGTCCCGAAAACCTCTTCCTGGTACAACGAGCCGTCAGGCTTCCGGAACTGTGTATGCCTCTTGGGGGGAAGTTTGCCGAGGCTGTAATAACTGGGCAATTCGCTCACTCTGAGCTTTTCTCGGGGCGTATAACTTTGTTTCTCAACACTCCAAGTCTTTCTATCTCAAGCTCTACGATGTCTCCGGGTTTGAGCCAGGGATGCACCTCTGGTCCAAGTTCTAGAAGGGACCCTGTTCCGACGGTGCCGGACCCGAACACTTCTCCGGGTTGGAGCTGAACCGATTGCGAGGCGCGTGCGATCATCTGTGGAAAGGTCCAGTGCATCTTGTCCATGTTTCCCGTTGACAATTGTTTCTTGTTGACTTTGGCGGTCATCTTGAGATTGAACTTGCCTGGCGTCGTCTTCCGGTCTTGTAACTCGTCTGGGGTAACGAGCCATGGTCCGAGCGAGGTGGCGAAGTCCTTTGCCTTAGCTGGGCCCAGGCCGATTTTCATCTCGCCCACCTGAACGTCCCGCGCGCTCCAATCGTTCATTATGGTGTAGCCTGCGATGTGGGCTTCGGCTTCCGATTCCGGTATGTCCATTCCACTTCGCCCGATTACACACGCAATCTCAAGCTCAT
>VBAX01000110.1 GCA_005883075.1 Candidatus Bathyarchaeota archaeon
GACCCCTTTGAATCGGCACCAGAAGAGCTTAGGAAACTTCGAGTGGTTCAGACGATCGTACGTGGGAAGATATTCCGCTGGAACTAACGGTGGTTCCTTAGACTCTTTCTGGAGAATCAGAGGGCAGAAGCACATCATGTGGACGGGCTTCCTCAGCGCCTGAATGAGTTATCGCAGCCAAGTGTGCTTTCTCCCAGAGTTCTGGAATAGTCTTGGCCCCGGCGTATCCCATCGATGCTTGCAGCCCTGCCGACATTTCCTGGATTACAACGCCCACTTCTCCCTTGTAGGGAACCCAGCCTTCAACTCCCTCCGGAAGCCCCTTCGAGGGTTGAGCGTAGCGATCCATAGAGAACCTCTTAGCCATGGCAGAAGGACTTCCCATTCCCCGGTATTGCTTGTAGTATCGACCGCCAATCGTTATCAGTGTGCCAGGTGCTTCTTTGCAACGCGCGAACAGGTTGCCCATCATTACAGTCGATGCTCCAAGTGACATTGCGACTGCAGCGTCTCCGGGACCTCTTATCCCGCCGTCAGCGATTATCGGGATCTTCGACCCGTATGTCCGGACTGCGTCAGCGACTTGCGCGGTCGCATAGACCGTTGGCGAGCCTGCTTTCGTTGACTCCATTGTCGTACAAATGGACCCTGAGCCTATTCCAACCCGGAATCCCGCGATACCTTCCAGTTTTGTTATCGCATCCTCCGCAGCCTTGTAGGTCCCAATGCTTCCCACGACGACGTCTGCGTCGACTTCTTCCAAGATCTTCTTTGTCGCGCTGAACACGTTAGCGTTGTGGAAGTGGGACACGTCTATTACAAGTATATCGGCGATTTCGCTGAGCTTCTTCGCTCTTTTGAGATCGAAGGGCGATACTGCCGCTCCACAGAGCAATTGCCCGTTCTCATCTCTGGCGGCGTTGGGGAACCTTCCTCGGAGAAGAATGTCCTTGATGGTCATCAAACCCTTGAGGCGGCCTTCCTTATCGATCAGGGGAAGTTTCTCAACACGATGCTTGTGAAGAATTTCCTTTGCACTTTCGATGTTCGTGTCATCGGGCGCCGTTATGACCTTCTTGGTCATGACGTCCTTGGTCAGCAAACTGGAGTCTGCAAATCGAACGTCTCTCCCGGTCACGATACCCACTAGCGTCTCTCCTTCGACCACCGGCAGACCGGAGATATTGTGCCTCTGCATCAGCTCGGTAGCGTACTCGACAGTCTCGGTCGGCCTAATCGTGATTACGTCCTTTATCACGAGGGATTCTGCCCGTTTCACCTTTTTCGCCATCTCTACCTCTTCTTCGGCAGTGCAGTTGCGATGGAGCACTCCGAGGGCTCCAAGCCTGGCAACGGCTATTGCCATCTCGCTCTCCGTTACTGTGTCCATAGGACTCGCGACAAATGGCATGTTAAGTGAGTGGTTTAGCGTGACCTGAGTCGATAGTTCGACTTGGTTGGGTTCAACCTCAGTCCATCCCGGCAGAAGGATTAGATCCCTGAAAGTAACTGCCACGTCAGTATCCTTGAACTTGGATCTGAACCCTGGCTCCGACACCTAGTTTCTAAATCTCCCTGAGTTTCCAAGAAAACCGCCGATTTCCCTTATTATACATACCGACAGTGTTAGAGAATTTCTTTTCCGAGAAAGGTTCAAAGACCGCTTGGAGTATCTCGCTTAGGTTTTGCTCTGGTATCAGTGCGTCTGATCTAGACGAATTTCTGTTCTCTGTCGCAGTACCATTTCATCTGGACAGGATCCCAGCGGAGAGGCTGCTGGCATGTCGGACAAAGGTTGTAGCCGATCGCGTTCGCTGTCGATTTTCTCTTTCGGAAGAAAAAGTATCCACTGAAAAGACCGATTGCTACGCCAACAGCTACGCCGATAAGGCCGAACACAAGTCCGGGTGAGAAAAGCGACCCAGCGGCCTCTGCCCGTAGGGCATCCAAGGCGGCAGCCAGGGAGTGTGGAACTGCTCCTGCGTAGTCCATTGTCGAGTAATGCTGCTCGGCAAGAGTCATCTCTTGTCTCGCCGAGGCGACGCTTCCTGCGTTGAAGAGATTGCTGCCCGTTGCTGCGAGAGCGGTTTGTGCGACTATCAGAAGCTCGTCGTTTATCCCTCTGAGAACCGTGTCCTTATCGAATTGGCTGAATGTGTTCGATTCAGGATAATATGCCATGATAGAATTGGTGAAGTCCTCAGTCAGATCATAGATGAACGGATGATTTAGGCCCATCATGTGCCCTAGCTCATGAGTTACTACTCGAGTAAATCCGACGCCCTTGTTTGGCTCATTGTAAATCGAGGAGAAGTCGCCAAGCCTCAGAATGTTCTCCGACTGATCTACGAGAATCATGTCGCCTAAAGCGACTCCTGCTATCGACCCGGGTGGTTGGTGCGATACAATGTCTTCTTTGAAGGTGAAGGCGAAAGTGTAGTCTCCTTGAAACGCGAATAGGAATCCAGGAATGTCGTACGTTGATGTCGTGTGTGTAGCATTGATGAACTGTATTATGTGCCCCTGTCCATAGGTCGACAGCCAGTTCCACACAAGTCTAGCATCAACGATTGGGATCGAGAGTATTGGATCTTTGACCTTCGTCGTCGCGTTCGCGACTACCGCGGCAAGGTCTGGGTACTTCGTGATATTGAAGAAATTCGCGTTGACTTTGACAGTGGCGAATGGTAAGAGAGCCTGCAGTTGCTGCTGGACCTTCGTCGTGTTGAGCGCCTTGGTCAAGATTGGACCACGGGACTTCTCGAGGTCCGTTCTATTGTCGAATACGAAAAGCTGGAAATTGTAGGTTTGCGAGTAGGAGACGGGATATAGCTGGTCGGCGGCAAATAGATTGTTTATGGCCCCGCTGATGTAGTCGTTGATGAATTCTGACGCCCATATCTTTCCGTACTGGCTGGACGGGTTGATCCCTCGCGCGCCCTCCGCGACCTGGATTGGTAGTTCGCTGGTCGAATTACTTATCCCGGCAGAGAGATCGATGTAGTAGTTTCTGCCAGTGCCGCCCCATCCGGTCATGAAATTGCGAAACTGTTCAAAGCCGAGGTCAACATCTGTTACATTCCAGTTGTAATAGTGTGGATATGCAACGGCATTGCATAGGGCGGAACAGGGCGTGTTGTAGGCAACGTAATCGGAATATGTCATTGAGGGAAGTTGATTGTGAAGATCTGCGATGAAGAGAGTGTAGCCTGCAATGGGGGCTGGACCAATCTGGGTCTGATTTGACAACCAGCCCTCGACGAGAGTGGCGTTGTAGAACGTGTTGTGGACATGGTTGACCTCGCTACCGGGCCTATTGAAGGCCAAATTATTGAAACCCGCTTGCCCCGGAGTAGTGTCATTCGTCGTTCCAATAGTGGTAAGATAGGTTACGAGGTTCTGAACGATGCTCGAGGAAGGGCTCTCATAGAGATATTGGTAGGTAAAATTGAACATGACTCCAGTATTGATTGGACCTTGCAATATCTGCTGATACTTGACCGGAATCTGGTCTATCCCGCTCGTAAGATAACTTGAGTTCAGGTCAGTACTGGCGAATCCCAGCATCACAATTCTGATCGTCAGAGCAACAACTCTCGATGATGCTACGGACGCAGGAGAGCCTGACTGAGAGTACTGGGCATGCACTTGCGAGATCGAGAGAGTGACCAATATTGCAAGGGCTAGGAGGTACGACTTTCTGATTCTAACTGAACCCAATTCTGCTCTGACTCCCCCACCAGGCGGATGCCTATGAAGTTTGGACAATTGGAATCATCAAATCTCCTCTTGTCACAATGAGGATCTTTGCTTCTTTGCCCTCCACCCGGATCGACTGTTGAATTGCACTCGATGCTGTGCGTGACGGTTTCAATTTGAAAGAGTCTCTAGAGTATAGATCGGGTAGTACTGACACTAGTTGTATTCTGTGTTTTTCAAGTGCCTCTTGGAGGAAGAGTGAGACATGGCTTCCGAGCTTGAATCTGTGACTCATCTCTGTGACAAGATCTTTCTTTTCCGAGAATCGGCGAGAGTACTCCAGAAATTCCTGGTTTCCGATGCCTTTTGAACACTCAGCCACCAGTATGATGGTTCCCTCTTTCTTGACAGCCCCGAATGCATTGGAGAGGACGCGTACTCCGTGGTAGAGGTCCATGCCCAGAATCTTCCCAGCGGCCACGACGACGACGTCAGATTTCCGGTCGACCTTCGGGGAATGAATTTGGAGATATCTGGCAACGGTCTCCCGAAAGACGGCTTCGAGTTCGCCTGAGAAGACAGAGTCGATTCCCTCCGAGCCATCTGGGATGAAAGAAAGACTGTAGAAGGTCCCCGCCATCTTGCAAGCTTCCAGTTCGTCTGAAAGAACAAGATTCTCTTTGATGTCGCCCGGGCCTGGAATTCCCTTGATCATTAAAGAGCGATTCTTGGCGATCGTTTCGAGGGAAGATGACCCCGGAAGAACAATATCCGGCCCACCGGCGAAACCGCTAGCGAAGTGAGGGGTTACCATGCCCAAGACCATTTTGAGATCGCAGGCGAGAAGTTCATTCTCGATCTGCACGTTTGTTCCTTGACTGGTCTTCCCCAACTCGGTGAATGTCTTGTCCCGTGGATCGAAGATGTTGAGGGGAGTTTCCAGCTGGGCGGGTCGGGATTCAACATTTGAGGTTCGATGACGAAGGAAGAGTCGGATCTTGTCGACGCCTAGTTCTCCCAGTTTCGATTTGAGAATTTCTATCGCCTGATTCTGAACGCGAAGCGGTAGTATTGGGTCTACAAATATTCCCGCAGTGGTTCCCGGTTTTACTGAGTTTGAGAGCTGGAAATCATTGACCGGATGGTTAAGTGATTCTTGGATCAGCTTGGAAGTGTCCGTCTGGGCGGGTTTTTTCGGTTCGAGAATCTTGTAGAAGTTGTCGTCTGGAACTCTGATCGGGATCTCCGTCTCCCCGTATGGAATCCAGAGTTCCAACGTTTTTCCCCCGACAGGGCTGTGAATCGGGCTTGGCTTTAAATCGCTATACCTGAATCCGACTGCTCATGAGCGAGAGTTCGATGCTTCTATTCTCACCGGTTTACATGATGGTGGGTTCTTAGACGCCGCGCTCTCTCGAAGATGACTTCTCTAAGATGCTAGTGAGAACTGGAGCTTTGCAATTTGGAATGTTCACATTATCAGGAGGCAGGATAAGCCCATACTATCTAGACCTCCGAGTGATCCCCAGCTTTCCTGACGCGTTCCGCACATGCTCAGAGCTCTTGGCGAAAAGCGCCAAATCTATTGAGGGAATCGACAAGATTGGAGGCATACCAACAGGCGGACTGCCGTGGGCCTCCGTACTTGCATACACTCTATCCAAACCTCTCGTCTATACGAGGAAGGACATCAAACTACACGGGAGAGAGAAAACGGTCGAAGGAATATTGACACCAGGTGAAAGGGTCCTTCTTATCGACGACGTGATCACGACTGGCAAGAACATTCTCACCGCTCTGCAAAGCATTCGTGGAGAAGGAGGAGTTGTCGAGGACGCTCTCGTTCTCCTCGACAGGCAAGAAGGAGGCGAACAGCATCTGATGAAAGAGGGAGTCAAACTGCACTCGGTCACAAAAATCTCCACCGTCGCACAGAGGCTTTTCGACATGGACGCAATCACGAAAAAGCAGTTCGACGAGCTTTCAGGCCAAAGCGAAAAAACGGAATAGCATTTCACAACAACGAATCCCGATAAACAGGAAATCCAAGAAATGGAAACGACGCTATCAATCCCGCGCGAGCTTCAGGTAACAAGGTCGACGCTAGAGAACGGACTGAAGGTCCTCATTCGGGAAATCCCCAACGCTCCTGTCGCTGGCTGCTGGACCATCTACCGAGTGGGCTCAAGAAACGAGAAACCTGGCCTCACCGGAATATCTCACTGGGTCGAACACATGCTATTCAAAGGCGGAGGAAAACTTGCCAAAGGGGACATCGGACGTCTCGTCAGTAGAGTCGGAGGAGAATACAACGGGTTCACCTCGAAAGATTTCACCGCCTACTACGAAATCCTCCCGGCAGATCACATCGAGACAGGATTACTGGTCGAATCAGAGAGAATGATGAACGCCGCCTTCGATCCACGCGAGGTTGAATCAGAACGATCAGTCGTTGTGTCTGAACGAGAGGGAAACGAGAATGATCCCGAGTTCCAGGCAACTGAAGAATTATTCCTTACCGCGTTCCGATACCATCCTTACAGGTGGTCGGAGGGTGGGACAAAACCCGACCTTCAACGAATCACCCGAGACGATCTGTTCGAACACTATCGACGATACTATGCTCCTGGAAACGCTATGCTGGTCGTAGCAGGGCCTTTCTCACCGAAGAAGATTCTGCCCAAGATCGAGGAAAGCTTCTCACCCCTCTCCAAAGCCGACAAGCCGCCCGAGCCCAGCATCGTGGAGCCCACTCAAGCCGGCGAAAGACGTGTGGAGTTGCGAGTGCCATCTGAGGCCGATTACATCAAAGTCGCTTACCACACCCCGGGCTTTGGGAGCGAGGACGTTTACGGGCTGATGATGCTGGACGCGGTTCTCAGCGGAGTACGACTGTTCGCCTTCGGCCCCGGTCAGACATCTGGCCGAAGCGCGAGGCTCTACAGGGCGCTCGTTGAGAAGAAGATTGCCACTCAAGCTTCCTCAGAGTTCTTTCCGACCATCGACCCCTCAGTCTTCGCTCTCGACCTTACAGTCTGGGACGGAGTCAACATTGACAAGGCCGAGAAGCTTTTGTTCGACGAGATCGAGAGAATAAAGGCGACCCCGCCGAGCAGACACGAGCTAGACAGATCGCTAGCTCAGATCCGGTCACAGTACTCCTACACGTTTGATGGAGTTGCTCGTCAGGGATTTGTGATCGGAATCTTCGAACTTGTCATCTCGTTCGAAACGATGACGAAACTGGTCGACAAATTGTCAAAGATAACTGCCGAGAAAATCTCGGAGGTCGCAAAGAAGTATCTGACCCCCGAGAACAGGACGGTTTGTAGAACAATAGGCGTGAGGAACGATCATGGCCATTGATTCCGACCTTCCCAAACTCGTCGAGGAAGACTCGATCACTGCGGGAGTAAGATGCCTACTCTACCGGACCACTGACAATCCCACCGTTGCAGTCCACGGAAGCATCAGAACCGGAACCGCGCTAGAGCCCAGGAACCACCATGGAATCGCAGAGCTTGCAACCAGGCTCTTGATTCGAGGATCACGGAAACTGCGCCCCGAGAAGATCGCCGATTCCTTGGAGTCCGTTGGAGCAGCAATCAGCTTCAGGAACACCCCTGACGCGATATTGTTCCAGGCAAGGATGACGACTCCCTGGATGAAGAGAGTCCTAGATATCTTATCGGAATGCCTCACCAAACCCTCGTTTGACAGGAGGGATGTGGAGAAGGAGAAAGAAGAA
>VBAX01000133.1 GCA_005883075.1 Candidatus Bathyarchaeota archaeon
CGAGGTCGAACCAAAGTGCGGGAATAACGCCAAAGTTAGGCCTTTGTTCAGTTTCGATGAATCGGTGAGTGTCCTCGTACAGCCCAGGAAAAGGAAGGCTCTTCAGTTTCGAAAGCGTCCGGGCACACAGCCATCCAAGCCAACATCAGGAATTTCTAGCTATTTACGCTTGTATTGACCGTGGATATCCTTTGATACCTTCTGCATAGGAAAAGGATTATCCATCCTTAAATCTCCCGAAGGCTGGCCTATCGCCGCAGGCAGTTGCAAATACCACGTGGCAGAGTTTTTCTCTTCACCGTCTTAGCGGTGCTGCCTCTCATCCTATCGTCTATCACGACGTCACCTGCTACTGCGCAGGGAGCTGGGGAAACAAGTTTCGTATTTGCCGCCGCCGGAGACCTAAACAGCCCAATAAGGGGTGTAGGTTCTGACAGCTTGCGCTCGCTAAAGTCCCTGGGCCCGAACTTCTTCTTGGGACTGGGTGATCTGAGCTACAACTCTTCCTACACTGGCACTAAGTGGTGCTCGGAGTTCAAAAATCAGTTTAGCAACATTGAGATCATCCCGGGATACCATGACACTGGAGACGACCCCTATCTCAATGATACATCGGCAACTCGGAGCTACGAGAAGTTCGTGGGTTCACCTGGTTCTGCCTATGGATGTCCATACAGTTTGGCAAGGACCCCTAGTTGCGAGAATCAGGGGTGCGATTACGGCAGAGAGTACTACTTCGACTATCCAGCCAGCGCTCCTATCGCCAGGTTCATTATGTTAAGCCCCGGCATCTACAACATTACCGGCAGGTGCAATAGGTGGCATCAGGGACAACCGAATGTTTTGACATTCCCCGACTGTGACAGCCCTCAACAACGGAAGTGTAGCTACCTCTTCGACTGCTGGAACTACGAAGAGGGTGACCTCAACGACACAGATTACCATACCAATAGCGTCGTGAACCATTGGAATTGGCTCAAGAATGCTATAGAGGGTGCCCGACCTCAGACCGATGCCCAAAGTCCGAACTATTGGGTGGTCGTTGGAATCCATAAGTTGTGTATAAGCGCGGGAAGGGAAAACTGCGAGATCGGAAGACAGCTTTTCAACTTCCTCCTTGCAGAAAAAGTCGACCTTATCCTCGAAGGTGACGATCACGCCTATGAAAGGAGCAAGCAACTGGCCCTCAACTCAACATTGGTGGATGGCCAACCCCTTTGTAACGGTGTCACTACTAACTTTGACAATTGGGCGGTCTACAACTCTACCACCTCAGGTTGCATAATTGATGATGGATCAAGGGGGTTCTACCAGCCAGGAGCTGGCACAGTGGTTGTAATAGACGGCACCTTTAGCTGTAACTTCCAGAATCCATGCTATAACATCAACGACACGTCGGTCAACAGTGGGTACAATGCGGCTGAAGCGCCTTACTTTGTCAAGCTCATGGGGGGCAACACCCCGGGCAATGGAAATGGTTTTGTCAGCTACACTGTCACTGGAAGTAGAGGGGATGATGGGAGAATAGATGTTCAGACCCATTTCGCGGGCTCTTTCCAGGATTTCTTCAGCATCTCCAAACCTCCCGTCTCCACAGTAACATGGTCGCCTCCCAATCCCGGTCCCGGGTACGCTATAGCCTTCTCCGCCGTGACGGCAGGTGGGATTCCTCCATACTCCTACAGCTGGAGTTTCGGCGACGGGTCAACGGCCACCGGCCCGACTCCTGTCCATTCATACGAATCAAACGGTTACTACAACGTGACACTCACCACGATGGACTCTCTGGGAAATTCGAGAACAGCGCAGCAATTCTTGGTGGTGGGTTCCTGGAATCCAGCGGTTTCCTGTAGTCCAACCCTATCGACCCTCGAAACTATCCTCGGTTCAGCGACCATTCAGAGGATACCGTCTGACTCAAACTCGACTGGGGCTGACTACAGCGGCGGAGGATTCAAGCTGGCAGGCAACCTGTCCTACGGAGCGAACCCTTCAGCTTCGGATTGGCCCTTCTCGAAGAGAGCCCTCTATCCCTATTCCGGAGGGAAACCGTGCTCTACTTCAGGTGTTCCTGCGTTTGTCGAGGTTCACAGTGTAACCGCGCTCTCTGTGGATCCCCAGGAGGACTGCGGCTTCTACTACGATATCTCCAATAGCGGCGGATTCTTCCCCAACAAACAGAGTTTTTGCTCCACGACGTTCAGCCTCGCAGGCTCCACGCCCTCTTGTCCAGCCTGCTACATGCACCGGATCTATGCGGTAATAGACCGGGACTGGAAGGCCGCCGGAATCGCGCCTGCTTCGCCTACGCAAGGACAAACGATAGACGTTCAAGGTTTCGTCTATTGGAACCCGCAATGGCTGGACCAGCCTTGGCATTCCTACACCGGTTGGGAGCTGCACGTAACTGCATGGAGAATATCGACGACCCCGATTACTACTCCTGTTTCATTCTTCTCAGGCAATGGATTGTGGTATGTCCTTGGCGCCCTGGGGACCACTGTAGTACTCGTGTCGGCCTATCTGACACGATTCCCTACCAGCATCAAAGCATTCATTGCTCGATCTAGATTACGTCGCTCGTCCGGATCCGAGAAGCGAACCTGATTCCTGGAATCGATCTATCTCTTCTCTTTCATTTTGATAATACCTCGTAAAGTCAGGAACAGAAAGTCTTGGGAGCGCTCGGGTACGCGATGCCAACCTAGTGGAGAAATCAAGGGGGACTATGTTCGGCCGTTTGAGTAACGTCTTTTCTTATCTGTGGAGACGATTCCTCTTGCGAATATGCTGTCCGAAGAAACTTTGCTAGATGCCGAAACCGGGGCCAAAATATGTCATGATCAATGGTTCTGCATGTTCAAGTGAGATGATGGTGATAATGGTATCCCGAGGATGAAAATTATGTCTTCTAACGAGTGAATCTCATATGTTTTTAATAACAGGTTGCACGGAAGGCTTTGTGCGAACCGGATGAGACGTGCCGTTCCCGTTGCCATATTACTGATGACCCTATCGATCTTCTCCTTCCCGACATTCCTCAAGGGGATTGTCCCACCGGCGAACGCGGCCTCTACTAGTTTCTCGTTCGGCGCCTCTGGAGATATGGGAAGCCTAACAGTCGGGAACAATCTGGATCGCTTGCAGACTGTCAACCCTAACTTCTTTCTGGGATTGGGTGATTTCAGCTACGACCCATCAGTCACCGGTGACACATGGTGCGCCCAGTTCAAGGCAAAGTTTAGCAACATCCAGATCATCTCAGGGGACCATGATACAGGTGGGCACAATTCCGCGAGTTTTCGCGAGACTCACAGTTATGAAAGGTACGTCAGCAACTGCTCGTTTACCCTTGGCGTGCCGATAACCTGTGGACCGGTCGCAGGCAATTGTTATGGTAAGGAATACTACTTCGACTACCCCGCGACGAACCCTATCGCACGCTTTATTTTTGCCTCTCCGAAGATCTACAATATAACCGGAGTCTGCACCTCATCCCCCAACTGCAGCTCACAGACCGGTCAGCCGTGTACCGATCAGTACGGCTGCTGGCCCTATGCGAAGAGCGACGTTCATTACAACTGGGTCGCAGGCGCAATAGACAACGCGAGGCTTCTCGGCATAAGATGGGTAATCGTTGGAACGCATAAGCTCTGCATAAGCGCCGGTGACGCCACCTGTTCAATGGGCATAGACTTCTTCAGCATGCTCGTAGCGAAGAAGGTTGACCTGATCATTCAAGCACACGACAATGCTTACGAGAGGAGCAAGCAACTAGCTCTCAACGGTAGCACGTGTACGAGCTTTACGACTAACGGGAACGGTTACGCGGTCTACAACTCGGGGTGCGTGGTTGACGACGGCTCGAAAGGTTACTACAGCTCCGGAACTGGCACCGTTGTGGCCGTACAAGGAGCATGGAAAAATGATCTCATCACCGTAGACAACACTTCGAATAACGGCGGCCAGAATGCAGCGGAAGCACCCTATTTTGCCGAGCTGATGGGCAGCAATACCACGGGCAGTGGTTTGGGATTTGTAAAGTATACAGTGTCCCAAGACAGGATCGATGTCCAGACAAGTTTCTCGTCAACCTTCCAAGACAGCTTCAGCATAGTGACCCCCCAGGCGCCCTTGTCTGCGAGCTTCAACTACTCCCCCGCAACCCCCACAGTCGGAAGCCAGGTCTCGTTCGCCGCAACAGCCAGTGGAGGAGTACCGCCGTACACTTTCGCTTGGAATTTCGGTGATAGCTCTACTGGCTCGGGCAGCTCAGTCACGCACACGTACTCGGCTCAGGGAACCTACACGGTTGCCCTGACCGTCACGGACTCGGCATCACCCACGGCGAACAGCCAGACTACAAGTCAACCGCTGACCGTGTCTCTACCAGGCTCATCGTGGAACCCAAACGTCGTCTGCAGTGCGACTCAGATCACTCTCGCTCAGGAGTACAACGGCGGGTCACTCACGGGTAGCGCGTGGCAAACGAGTTCAAGCACCGGGGGGATCCCCAACAAGCGGGCGCTATCCCCGCCCTGCACTGTGACAAACACGAAGGGACAAAGCGTCTCGACTTTCGTTCAGATCAATGGGGTCTACATCGCGAACTCTACGATTGAGGATTGCGCAACCAGTTACGACTCTGTTAACGGGGGCGGACCCTACCCTGACAGGAATGGAGACGGAAATCCCGACACCTACTGCGACACAACCGGCCCGATCCAAGTCGTCGGAACGAGCGGTATTATTCACTACGAGATCGACCATGACTGGGATGCGGCAGGATACTGCGGCCCAGGGGTCCCCCCGTGCGACAACGTAACCCTTCGTCAAGAGTTGTCCAGCGGAACTGTCTCGTTAGACCTTCAGGGGTTTGTCTTCTGGGATTCAAGTGACCTCCCTGGCCACTGGGAACTCCACACGCTAACCGGGTGGAAACTCTCCTCAAGCCCTCCACCCCAGCTCCAGCCACTATCTGCTAGCTTCACATATTCTCCCACAAGTCCTTCTCTTGGAATCTCGGTAACGTTCACCGCAACCGCCAGCGGAGGGGTTCCTCCGTACAGTTTTGCATGGGACTTCGGAGATGGCACTAAGGGGTCAGGGAACCCGGTGGCGCACAGCTACTCCGTCCAGGGAACCTATACTGTGAACCTGACTGTCAAGGACTCTGTTTTTCCGACCCCCAACACTAAGACTGTGACCCAGTCCCTGACAGTGTCGCCACAGGTTTTTACAGTCGCCATTAGCGGTCCGTCATCGGGAACTGTCGGGACAGGAGTCAGCTTTACAGCAACAGCCTCGAGTGGCACTACCCCGTACTCTTTCAGCTGGAACTTCGGTGATGGCACTGGGAATATTGTGGGCGGCTCCTCGAACCCCAACATGCAAACTCACACCTACACCAAGTCGGGGACCTTCACGGTCAACGCCAACGCCACGGACGCCAACGGGAAAAAAGCGATTGCATCTTCGACGATTCTCATCTCCACAACAATACCGCCTCTGAGCGTCTCTATTAGTGGCCCTGGCTCAGGCACCATCGGTAGTTCCCTGGGCTTCGCCGCGACTGCGACAGGAGGCGCGCCGCCGTACAGTTTTAGCTGGACAGCCGCTGGAGGCAGCCCCGCGTCCGGGACTGGATCCAGCTTTACCACAATCTTCAACACTCAGGGAAAATACACTGTCAGCGTAACAGCTACAGACGCCGGCGGGAAGGTTGCCTCATCCTCGACGACGGTCAACGTCAACTCAAACTCGAACATGTACACGCTTACCTGGCAAGGATTCGACTGGGACGGAGGCGGAGAGGAAACCCTCACTGTGAACGGGTTGTTCCTAGCCTCTCTCCCCGCAACTGATAGCCCACAGAACGCCAACGTCTACGTAGCCTTCTCAGTCAACATAACATCGTTTGTAATTCAGGGCACGAACAAGTTGGCCTTCACACATGCAAACTGGGACTGTAGCACAACCGACAATGTGAAGAACCTACAGGTCACAAGCGGAACAACAGTCGTCTACACCAACTCCACCGTCGAGCCTCTAAGCTGCACACAATCATTGGCCTACACGTTTACAACCACAGCACCTCCGCCTCCACCAGCCCTCGCGGCATTCTTCACATACTCACCAACCAGCTTCACCGCTGGCCAGACAGTCACATTCACGGCGACAGCTTCAAACGGGATAAGCCCCTACACGTTCAGTTGGAACTTCGGTGACGGTTTGACAGGGTCAGGTCAGACTGTTACACATGCCTACGGTCAAACAGGAACATTCACAGTAAAGCTCACGGTAGCAGACTCTTCTCAGAACGCCGCGACGAACTCGCAGACAGTCGCAGTCACAGCTCCAACGCTCAGCGCAAGCTTCACCTTTAGTCCCTCAACAATCACACCCGGAAGCCCGGTAACATTCACCGCCACCGCGTCAGGTGGCACCAGCCCCTACTCCTACAGCTGGGGCTTTGGCGATGGAACCACCGGAACAGGCAACCCCGTAAGCCACACGTACTCAAACATAGGGCCCTACACAGTAACGCTCAACGTCACAGACTCCAAGGGCAGCACGGCCACGACAAGCCAGACGCTGACGGGAACATTGGCCACGGCGTTCACCTTCTCACCTTCTTCCCCGGTCGTGGGGCAGGTCGTGACATTCAACGCGACAGCTTCCGGTGGGACACCTTCCTACTCTTTCAGCTGGAACCTTGGAGATGGGACATCAGCTACCGGGAGCACTGTGACTCATGCCTACTCTACGAGCGGCACCTACACTGTGACAGTCACCGCAACGGATTCCGGCGGGCAGACCGCAACTGCATCGAAACCGGTCTCTGTAGCCCCCGTTGCAGTTCCAATTGTCAACGTGAACCCTCCAACACCCAACCCAGCCAATACCGGTGCAACCGTCACTGTCTCCTTCACCGTTTCCAGCTCGACAAAGGTCACCGCCATCACTGTCGACTGGGGGGACGGAACACCGCGCGACAGTCTCGCAACCACAGCTACCTCCGACACTCACGTCTACGCTTCCACAGGCAACTCCAAGTCGCAGATCTTCACGATAACCGTTTTCGCGACCAATTCTGCTGG
>VBAX01000134.1 GCA_005883075.1 Candidatus Bathyarchaeota archaeon
CCTAACCTTCACCATGAAATTCCTAGAGAGACACGAGGACGCTCTCCACGAACGCTACCGGCAGATGGTGAAGAACATCCCACCAGCCGACAAGGCAAGGTTCGAAGCCATGATGGAAGAAGAGGAACATCAAGAGAGCTACTTGATGGGCGAGATCCACGAAGGACGAGTCAAATACATGAGCTTCATCGTCCTCGGGCTCGCGGACGCAGTCGTCGAGATATCAGGAATCCACGCCGGCTCTCTCGGAATATTCAACCGAACAGAGCTCGCTGGTCTAGCGGGTGTTGTCGCAGGAATGGCCGCGTCCATAGCCATGGCATCCGCCGCCTACGCCCAAGCCAAACAGGGCTTCGAAGGATCAGCCAAGTGGAGTGCAATCTACACTGGAGTATCATACATGGTCACAGCCATACTCCTCGCCCTACCATACTTCCTCACCGGTTCAATGGTCACCGCCTTAGGGGTCTCCTTAGTCGTCGGAGTAGCCCTAGTCGCCGCGATGACCTACTACGATACGGTCATATCAACGAGAAAATTCAAGAGACAATTCGGAGAAATCGCTGGAATCATATTCGCGGCTTCCCTCGCTCTCTACATAGCAGGAACCCTAATCAGATATTTCCTACCAGGTATCGGAATCTGAAAAACAAGGCTACGAGGCAACCTGCTTCAGACGCTCTAGGAGCATCATGCCCCGTCTCAAAGTTCCAAGTGATCCCTTCGCCGCGTCCCTCTCTGTGAACCTAGAGGACCCGTCTGGCTTTGACTTCCCGCCGAACACAAGAACGGGAACAGGATCATCGCTATGCCCTTTGTCCTCCACAGGAGTGGAGTGATCACACGTCACTGCTACAACAAGATCTTTCAACCGGGGCGATTTTGCCAACATGGCGAAGAAACCCTCGTCAAGTTCCTGAATCCTCTCCCTCTTCAGATCGAACAATCCATCATGCCCCGGCTCGTCAGGACCCTTCAAATGAACGTACACGAACCCATACTTTCCGACAGAGTCTAAGACGAGCTCGGCACGCTTACGATAATCGTCGGGTCGTGTCCCAGGATCTAATTCCTTAACATCCATGCCAAGCAATCGTCCTATGCCTAGTTCAGCAGGAAGATCCGCCACCATCAAAGGGTCCAAACCCCACTTCGCCTGAAATCCTTGGACGTGCGACTTCGAAGTTCCCGCGTCCCGCATCAAAACAAAATTAGCCGGAACCATACCCTTTCTCCTCCTTGCTTGGTTCACAGGATGATTATCTAGAATCGTTCTAGCTTTGAAGCCGAACTCGTTAACCAAGGCCGCGGTTACAACTGCCTCGTCAGATCCGTCTAGCGGCTCGCACCTTGGAATATCATACTCCTTCACGCCAGGTTGAGCCAGACTGATGTTGCCCTTCCTAACATAGGCGGGATCAAAGTTGGAAATGCTCGATGAAAACCTACGCCCAGCTGAACGGAAGACAACCACCGCCCGATGACCGACGGTAGGCTTGAAGACAAACCGGACATCAGACTTGAGATGCAGTTCTTTGTTCAGAGCAGCGCCGAGCTCTTGAGCCTCGGGAGTAGAGAGATTTCTGCCGGCTCTCCTGTCCACAAGCTTGTCAGCTTTGACGGTCGCAAAGCCGGCCCTCAGTGCGAGATCGCCATCATGAAATTCGACGCCCGCACCAAGAGCCTCAACCACGCCCCTGGACAGATGAGTCTCAAGCGGATCATATCCTAGTAAGGAGAAAACGCCGGCGTCACTCTCAGGAGCAATGCCTTCCCCAACAGTGTACATCCGTCCCATACTACCTCGCCCCGCTAAAGCGTCTAGGTTCGGCGTGGAAGCCTCCTCTAGAGGCGACTTCGTGGGAACAACCCTACCACTTGCGCCGTCGAGCACGACCATGACTATTGGGAGCATTGTCGGGAACGCCTTCGGTTTCGATGTTAGGAATTGGTAGAAAAAGAAGCCCTAAAAGAACAAGCACAATGTTCGTTCCAGCTGAACCAGCCCTGTCTAACAGCCCAACCAGCCACATCTCCCATCTCAAACGGACAGCCCTTACCTCCCAGCTCAAGGAACACATGGACAAGGATGTCGTCCTAGCCGGCTGGGTCCACGACGTCAGAGTCCTAGGAGGAATATCCTTCATCCTCCTCCGCGACATGAGCGGAATCGTTCAGGTGACCGCCCCCAAAGCCAAAGTCAGCCTTGACATCGTCAAGGAGATCGGCACACTCCACCAAGAAGACGTGATCCTCGTCAAAGGCAAAGTCGTCTCCAGCAAGATCGCCAAGAAAGGAATCGAAGTCATCCCCGAACAACTCGAAGTAGTGAACAGAGCGGAGACACCACTACCTCTCGACCCAAGAGGCGTCCAGAACACTCTCCTAGAAACCAGGCTCAACTGGAGATTCCTAGACTTTCGCAGCGAAGAATCCAACGCCATTTTCAAAATCCAATCAAAAATTCTCCAAACGTTCCGAGAATTCTTCGCCACCCGACACTATGTGGAGATACAACCCCCTGTAATCATAGCCTCGGCAAGCGAAGGTGGAGCTGAACTCTTTTCTCTCAAGTATTTCGAGAAGGACGCCTACCTCGCCCAGTCACCCCAGCTCTACAAGCAAATGTGCGCCATATCCTTCGAGAAGGTCTACACCGTTCTACCAGTGTTCAGAGCGGAAAAGTTCGAACAGCCCACTCATCTCAATGAGGTCCGACAGATGGACATCGAACAAGCATTCTCAACAGACGAGGACGTCATGAAGGTCCTCGAGGAATTTCTCGCCGAATGCATCAAGAAGATTGAGGAGTCATGTCATGACGAGCTTGGGAAAATCGGCCAGAAACTCGAAACTCTGCACTTGCCACTGAAGCGAATGCAATACAGGGATGCAATCGAACTTTTGCGGAAGAATGGTGAAGACATACAGGTTGGAAATGATTTCTCCAAGACCCAGGAGAAGAAGCTCTCACAGCTACTGAAGGAGGAAGCATTTTTCATCGTTGGCTGGCCATCAGAACAGAAGGCGTTCTATGCAATGCCTGACCAAGACGGCAAGACTTCTAGGGCCTTTGACATGATCTATCGAGGATTGGAGATCGCGTCTGGAACCCAACGCATACACATTCCAGCTCTGCTGATCGAACAGTTGAAGTCGAAAGGACTGAACCCTGAGAACTTCAAGTTCTACGTCGACTCTTTCAGGTACGGTGCCCCGCCCCACGCAGGCTGGTCCATTGGATTAGAGAGATTGACAATGAAAATGACAGGCCGGGAAAACATCCGGGAAACAACGATGTTTCCAAGAGATAGGAATCGGCTAAGCCCTTAACGCGTATTCCACGAGCCTATGCAAAAGTTTCCACTCCGTCGGATAACGCGCGAAATCGCGCAGCCATTGGGTCCTTCGAAGCTTTGAGGGTGAGAGTCGACCTGCTCAGCGAGCATATGACTTCTTTCGAGAAAGACTCATCGATCATGAGAGCTCGTTCAGGCTCTTCTTGACTATGGTTCTCTCCCTCAGAAGATAGTAAGTGGCCTGCCTTGACCTGAGGCTTATCCTGGCTATTCCTTCGGTAACAAGTCGGATGAGTTTAGTTGGATGAGTATCGACATCATGCCACTGCCATCCTTGACCGTCAGACGATCCCTCGGCCTCCTCATGAGCAACAGCTAGCCGAAGGGTCTTCTCGTATTCCGGATATCGTCCGAGGAACAACTTGACCTTCTCGTGAGACGCCGTTCTATCTCCTTCCATCTTGGTTTCCAACTAAGCCATTACCTCACATCTGAAGGAGAACATGAGCGGAGATAAATCTAACTCGACACGTTGTTAAGATTCCGCTCGCCAAATCCCATTGAGAATAACATAAGTTAAAGGCTTATCCCATGCTTGGCCGAGGTGATTCTTGTTGCCCGATGGGGGCGATCCAGGTCTGCCAACTCCAAAGACGATCCCAATGTAGACAAAACCTTGAAAAGTTTCGACTCCCCCCTATCTTCTTCGGACCATATTTGAGCCATATTGCTCCAGAAGAATACTTGGAGAAGATCAATCGCTTCGTCTCCTTCTTGGACCACCAAAACGTCAAGATCATCATGGCGATGAGAAAATATGGCCTAAGAAACCTCCAGCTCATAGCTAACAAGACAAACATTCCCCGACCGACAGTCCACGCGAGAGTCTCCAAACTCGAAAAAGAAGGACTTCTTCGAACTTGGATCCACCCCGACTACGCGAAACTAGGCCTAGTGAGAGCCATGGTCTTCCTCACAACAAAGCCGGGCAAGGAACTTCTTGCTCCCGAAGCACTCCGGGTCCCAGGCTACTGGTTGAGACTCATCAGGTGCATGGGAGAATGCAACGGCTACTACTCGACACACGCGATCCCCCTCGAGAAACGCTGGGATTTTGAACAATACCTCGAAAGGATAGTCGCGTCAGGAATCGCAACGGAATACCGACTTCTATGGCTAGAAGAAGCAGGCTCGCCACTCCCAGACTTTAGCTACTATGACACAAAGAAGAAAACGTGGACATTCGACTGGCCGAAATGGCTCGACGCTTTAGCCGCAAAACCAGCACAAGCTCAACGGAAGGAAACCCCTCCACCGAGTCCATTTGACAAGAAAGACCTGATCATTCTCAAGGAGTTGATCAAGGACGGCCGAACAAAACTGACCGAACTGGCGCAGTTGTTAGGTATGACAGTCCCAGCTGTCAAATATCGTTTCGACAATCTGGCGCAATCTGGATTCATACGCGAATACGTCATCGACATGCTGCCTTTCGCTCCTGAAATCTCCGACCTCTATGAGATGGTCCTGGATTTCCAGACGCGGGAGGGCTTGGCCCTTGGGGAGAAGGTATTGAGCAGTCTTCCAATCGTCTTGACTCTTTCCCGCGTGGAGAGTGCCAATTCCATTTCAGTCAGAATCTATCTTCCCCGGACCCAGATGAACAATCTACTCTTGATGTTCTCCGCCCTGACCAGGAGGGGAGTCCTAGCAGGATTCACCTATGTCTTGCTTGACCCTATGACAATCAGAACACAGACTTTCGCCTACAAGTTCTACGAGGATAGCACCGGATGGCGATACGACAACTTGGAATATTTTGAAGAGCTAAGGAAGGTGTCATCTGCCTTCGATAAGGAGGATGGTATGCGGGTAATTTTCCAAACTGCGCCGGTCCCGAGCTTTCAGTAGATGTGCTAGCGCTGAACTAGCCTCAACAGCAAACCGGTCCGGATTAGAATTCGGCTACATCATACTGACAGGTAGGCCCTTCGACGGCTGGAAGGTGACTGCGGGATGTTCCGCTTTGTCGAGAGATGATGCAAGTTTGCGGAGAGCGGCTAGGTATTCGTGGTTGTCATAACGCCATCCCGACTTGTCGTCGAAGGCCTTGTAGTGGAAGGTCTGAGATTGGATCGTCATTGGATCGAGCAACATGTAGGAGAACCGATCTATCGCGCCTCCCCTGACGAGAGCCGATAGCATGGTCAAGAGATTGTTGACCTCCGTTCTAGGGAGGTAGACTCTGAGGGTTATCGAGTTGGTCCCTTTTATTCGTGAGTAGTTCAAGACGAACGGTAGGCGTTTGAAGAAGTTCTCCTTTGCGATCATCGCCTTGTGTTCACCGAAGTCCAATCTAACCTCGTAGAGATCCGATATCTCCGGCGGGTAGGGCAGGACTTGGACAACGTAGTCCTGTAGGAAGCCTCGTCGGGCGAGGTTGTCGAACCTGTACTTAGCTGCGGGAAGGGTCATTCCTATCAGTTGGGACAGCTCGGAGAGCTTCTTTCTTGCATCCTTCATCAGTTCTTTGAGGATTAACAGGTCGTTCTTGTCAAAGTCATCCTTCGATGACTCCTTCTCCTCAGGAACATTTTGCACACTCTTACCTTTCATGAACAGACTGAGCCAAGCTGGCCAGTCAAACCTCCAGGCCCTCTTCTTGAAATCATAGTATTCGAAGTTGGGAATGTGGGAGTGGTAGTCGCCCAGCCAGAAGATCCTGTAGCTGGTGGCGAGGCCCGATGAGACAATCTGATCGAGATACTGAACAAAGTCCTGTCTGTTTTCGACAGGAACGGCATGTTGTGAGTAGTATCCGTTGCATTCGCCCGTGCATCTTGCGATCCAGAGCCAGTAGCCGGGAATCTTGAGGGCTTCGCTAGCTATGACCTCTCGACCTGGCGATGGAGTCAGTAGAACCATCGACCGGGCCAATCCGATCTTGGCAAGATTGGGGTAGGTCCAAGTGTCGAGCAATCCCTGCGTACCGAGCTTGTTAACGCGGGTGTAGACTGTGGGATATGGAACGCCCGATTTTCGGGCAATCGATTGAAGGTTTCGAGGCCCGAACTTCTTCATCGCGCCAATGATCTCAACGTTCTCATCATCTAGTAGGGACATTATCTGGTGGATCCGCTGGAAATACTCGTCTGCCAACTGGTAACTCAAGGTGAGGCCGGGTTACGGGAGAAATGGGGGTTATAGAAACTTTGGAAAGGTCCCAGAATTGACCTTGGGTAGATTGAACTTTAGCTCGACCTGGTGAAATTAGAGCAACAATTGTAAGAATGCCAAGAAACCGCCCAAAAATGAAACGGTCCAGTCCCTCAACACTCAACAAACACCTTCTAAATTGGGAAGGTGAGGTTGAAACTAATTGATCGCCTCCGAATAGAGGGTCTAGGAGCTAGCCAACTGTCCGAGGAGTAGATCCGTGATCATAACTCTCTTCGCCTTCGAGGGCCCGATCAATGATGCCTATCATGTTCTCAGCGAGTTCTGTGAATTTTCTGGTGAGCGGATCCTTCTGGTGTTCAAGAACAAATACTCCCCGGCTGAGGTTTTCGAAGACGTCCGAGTTGAAGGGTAGAGCTGTTAGGACTTGGAGATTGAAGAGGCTTGCTATTTTCTCTCCGATCTTCTTGGATTCATTCTCTCCCACACTGCTAGGTATCATGTTGAGTATCAAAACCACTGGCTTCCTCAACTGGGTCGCTACTTCGTTCATGACGCCGCTTCCGAACATGTCCTGGTGATCAACCCGGGACAAGAGAACTACGACGTCGCAGACCGCCATGGAGACGATTGTGTCTTTTTCTATTCCAGGATGGCTGTCGATTAGGAGATAGTCAAGCTGGTATTCCGTAGCTAGGCTGTAGAGAACTGCTTTGAAACGGCTCAGATTGAAGCCGGTGTCGACCATTTTGAGAATCTCCTCGAGCCTGTGGCCTGCTGGACAGAAGAGGAGACATCCCGAATCGATTCCAAGCCTATGGGTTAGATCAAGAACAGCATCCCTAATGGGAATGGCAGACTGGAGAACATCGTTTATCGTCACCTTGATCTCAGCGTCAGATATTCCGAAGATCACGTGCAGTCCGGGGCCTTCCAGGTCAAGGTCGATCAC
>VBAX01000135.1 GCA_005883075.1 Candidatus Bathyarchaeota archaeon
GCTTGTCTTCCTTGTAGGATGCTCGGACGAACGCGGGCAACGCTCCGAACGAAAACATCATTGTGCAAAGACGAACCCCTGCAAGACCGTCTGGCCCAAAGGAATAGCACTCCGACCTCCAAATCGTCCCAGCCAGATATGTGGGACACGCGAGATAGAATAGAACATAGATTAGCGAAACACTGAGGAAGACTTGGACGACAGCCCAGCGCGGGCGGAGAAGATATGTAACGAGTATTCCTCCGAGGGCGAACGAGACAACATCGGCTTCAAGCCTTGTTGTGGAGAACTGGTAGTACCAGTAACCATTGTTAGTCTGTCCAAACCAGAAATTAGCTCTCTCAAAGAGGTACGCTGGTGCCCACGGGAAGATTGCGAGCAATGCTCCACGAAGAATGTTCCGAAGAGTAAGACTCTGCAAAAGCCTCGCGGAAGAAAAACGTGGAAGTCGAGACTATTGACCCTTGCCCACGCAATTAGCAGCCGTCATTCCCGTTGGAATATATTCTCTCTGGAATATTCTGTGCCTAGCAGACCGTAGGGCCAAGACCGAGCTTTTCGTGAATACTTCGCATTTAAACGGATTACTAGGAGAACAGAATAGTTCCTACGCTCCATATGCACTTGTAGAGGGAGCGCGTCAAATTGCGAAGATGTATGATATGCGGTTCCGAAGAGGTTTCCCTGTGGCTTGGAGGTTCAATTGGATCTCTCTACCACTGCACAGATTGCCATTACGTTGGACCTATTGTCCTAGAGACTGATGCACAGCAGCCATTTGCAGACCAGTTCGTGTCCTTCTGGGACCTTGTAGAGGGAGGGAGCTTCTGGAGCGAGACAGGAATATCAAACCAAATGCTGTTCCAGATGTGATTGCAGAGGGCTGCAGCTTGCAGCGCCTCTCTCCCCTATTTTCTTAGCTGTTTGCCGATCATCATGAGGTCGGGCTGTGTTTCGTATCCGATAGCCCTGAAGAAGTCAGAGGATTGCTCGTTCCACTTGTAGACTTGCGCGTTCACCTTCTTCGCTCCTTTGGCAGCAAGACGTGTCTCGACTTCGCGAACGAGACCCCCTCCTATCCCCTTCCGTTGATGTTCGGGCTTGACGGCTAGGTGGTAGATCCAACCACGTCTTCCATCCCAGCCACCCATTACACTACCCACGATCTCATCGACCTGTTCAGCAACAAGGAACAAATCCGGGTCTCGTTGGAGTTTCAACTTGACATCTTCAAGTTCGTCTCCGGGACGTAAGATCAGGCCCGCGGCTTGCCAGAGGGCACGTACAATGGTGTAGTCTTGGATCTTAAATTCACGGATCTTCATGATTTCTTTAGCATTCGCTTTGTCCAATCGAGCTGTCTCTCAAGATTAAGAGCGTATTCTTTCAGCATGAACTGGATTTCTTTGCGCGGGATCTTATCACTCTTCGATTCGAGAATTCCGCGGAGAAACGCTAGTTGTCCGGCAGTCATATGGGTGAACATTGCTGGAATGTTTTTCGGATCGACCAGTTCTATGATTATGGACCTCATGGCTCCCCAGTTTTGTCCGGTTTTCAATAGCATCTCGCCGGATTGCTGTAACAACGCACGTCCTTCTGGAGTGATGTGATAGATGCGTTGGGGCTTTCCTGTCTTCTTATGGGACTCTGCTCTGATGTATCCTCTCCTCACGAGTTCCTTTAGAATCGGATAGATAGAACCGGCTCCAGGCCTCCAGACGCCCTCGGTTTTGCTCTCGATCTCCTGCAAGAGATCGTATCCGTGAGCTGGCCTCGCCGCAATTCTGTGCAAGACGTAAAGACGCAGAAAACCTCTGGGAATCCCTTGCGGGTGTGCAAGAGAGCTGTGGATCGTTGCGTGTTCGATCGTCTTTTCCCCAGCGCGAGGCATACGTCTTCTTTGCATCAGGCAGCTCTTCGCTAATAAACCCGCTTCGCGAAGAATTCTTTATATAAATCATATCGAATGCGATATATCTAATACGATAGAGGAATAGAGGGTTGCCTGCAGTCCAAGTTGAGAACCTGGTAAAAACCTACGGGGATGGTACCCAGGCTGTTAAGGGAATATCTTTCAAAGTCGACGATGGCGAGTTCTTCGGATTTCTCGGACCGAACGGTGCCGGAAAGAGCACCACTATCAAGATCCTTACCACCCTTCTGCGGAAGACCTCCGGGTTGGCTAACGTAGCTGGACATGATATCGAGCACGATCCTCAAAAGGTCCGCAAGCTAATCGGCGTTCAGATGCAGGACACGGTTATCGATGAAGATCTCACCGGGCGGGAGAACCTGATACTGCAGGGACACTTGCATCAGATGCACCGAGAAGAGTTGAAGGAGCGCGTAAACACGCTTCTCAAGATCGTTGACCTGGAGGATGCGGCCGACAAACGGTCAGCCTACTACTCAGGTGGAATGAAGAAGAGACTTGACCTCGCATCTACGCTTGTTCACAGGCCGAAAATACTCTTCCTAGACGAGCCTACAACTGGCTTGGACCCACAGTCACGGGCAACAGTATGGTCGTATCTCAAGGAGTTGAACCAGGAAGGAATTACAATCTTCATCACGACACAGTATTTGGAAGAGGTGGACCGGCTGTGCCGCCGACTCGCGATCCTAGACCACGGCGAAATTGTTGCACAAGGCTCCCCCTCGGAACTGAAGTCGGAAATCGGCGCAGACCGTATCACGCTCGGATTTGAGAATGGCAACCCGGAAGCCGGGGCTCTAAAGAACAAAGCCAAGCAAGTCCTAAGCAATCTAGGCGGAATCACAGAAATCGTCGACTCTGACGAAGGGATTGTTATCTACGCAAAGAACGGGGGGTTCTTGGTCCCCGATATTGTCCGGGCCTTTGATGGTGCCGGAATTAAGCTCGCTTCTATCGGAGTTTCCAGTCCGACCCTCGACGACGTGTTTCTCAAGCACACGGGAAGAAGAATCAGACCCGAGGAGATCGACAAGTCAAGGGCATCCGGAATGTTCGGCCGGAGAAGGAGGTAGAACGGAAAGATGACGTTCATCTCTGACACCTACTACATGTTCCTACGCTGGATGAAGAAACTCGTACGAAACCCAATACTCCTATTCTTCTCCCTCTTTCAACCGATAATCTTCCTCCTCCTGTTCACACAACTATTCAGCTCGTTCGGCGTGCTCCTAGGCGTAAACTATACTCTGTTTGCCACTGCAGGCATTGTTCTTCAGAATGCTTTCTCAAGCGCGTTTCAATCCGGAACAGCCATTGTTGACGACATCAAGTCTGGATTTCTTGCCAAAATACTTGCCACTCCTGCCAATCGTGCCTCTATCCTCTTAGGTAGACTGCTGAGTGATGCGTTCAGGGTTTTTGCCCAATCGCTCATCATACTATTACTAGCCTATGGTCTTGGCGTCTTCCCCGCTACCGGAATCCTCGGCTACATCCTCATATTGGTCACGGTAGCTTTCTTCGGCCTTGCCTGGTCTGGAATATCCTTGGCCCTGGGACTCAGGACCAAGAGTGCTGAGACAGTGTTCGGAATAGCTGGAACCCTAACCTTTCCTCTTCTATTCATGAGTACGGCGCTAATGAAGCCAGCACTAATGCCAACATGGATGCAGAATGTCTCCGCGTACAATCCGATTAGCTTTGCAGTGAACGCGATTCGCGATCTGATCATGACAGGATATGTATGGAACTCGTTCTCGCAAGCCTATGGAGTAATATCACTGATAGCTGTGCTGACCCTGGGGGCAACCCTTTACGAGTTCAGGAAAGTAGTAAGCTAATAGGATCCAGGAGCCAGGTTTGCTGCACAGGGGCTCCAGACCTAGACACTAAAGTCCGCTACGATAGGATCCAAGAACTCGAGCATGTCTCTGGTCTCGAGTTCCACAAGCGTGTCCGGATCCCCTCCACCGGCGATGCTTCTTGCGTTTCGCTGAACGGTTGGATCGAGAAGGATTCGACTGATCTTGTTGAACGGCGGTACTCCTCCGACTGGGTAGCCTGAGTGTTCCAGGACCTCATCGGGTTGGGCAAGGCGCACGTCTTTGACTTTGAGCAGTGTCTTGATTTTCTTGTAACTGATTTTGTTTTTCGCTGGGAGAATTGCTAGGATGGGTTTCTTGTCTGAGCCTACGAGGACGATGGATTTTATGATCTTGTCTGCAGAGACTTTTCTCGCGGCTTCTTCGACGGTTCTTACGGACTCGTTGAACTCTATGAAGCGGTGCCAGATTCCTTTTGAAACTAGTGTGGTTCGGAGATGCTCTGAATAGTTCGGTTTAGCCTGACTCAACTCCTCAAGTCTCCCGGTTGTCCGAGGGTGGACAGAAATCTTGTCGCCTCCACGGGTGATCTGAGCCTTACGACTGCGAGATGAGAGTTCTCTGGTTTGCTTAGAAGAGCTGGGTATTGTCTCCGACGTCTTCGATAGGTTCGGACAGCCCACAAGAACACGGAGTCCCGGGTGAACAATCCTCGAATGTGCTCTTGGTTGCCGTTCCATAACTTCTCGTTGGTGATGATTCTCATCAAAGTCCGTCTGGCCAATCTAGCAATAATGGTTCTGAAGGGATAGTCTAGCCAGACAACCGTGTCCGCCCGGCTCCAGACGATGTCTCGGACCTGATGATAGTTTCCGTCAACTACCCAGGAGTCGCCTTGCAATGATTGCTTGACGCGTTGTCGGAAGAGATCGTTGGGCGCTTCTACC
Organism: Candidatus Bathyarchaeota archaeon; assembly: GCA_005883075.1. Lineage (GTDB taxonomy): Archaea > Thermoproteota > Bathyarchaeia > 40CM-2-53-6 > 40CM-2-53-6 > 40CM-2-53-6. The sequence goes on from VBAX01000135.1 coordinate 4,710, forward strand.
CAGTTGGGTTCCCAGTGGAGAGCATCTAGCTCGATGTGCGGAACGTCGAGGAGCTGGGCTGATTTACTGGCAAAGGTGGTTTTGCCGGAACCTATCGTTCCAACGACCGAGATTCGTCGATAGGAGAGTTGGTCGCTTCTAGGAATCTGCTTAGATGATTCAACTAAACTCGTGGATTGAATCTGAGCTACTGCAGTGCTGAACATAAGAAATTCACGATTAGACCGAGAGTGACTTAGGACTCTCTCCCAAGATACCTCATAAGCCACTGAAGTTCATTCTTGTTGATTGGTGCGTGGTCCTTTTGCTTGTATGTTTCGTCTCTCATAACATCCCAGCCGCAGGAGTGTGTTGGCTGGTAGACACCTCCATGCAATTTTCTTTTTTCACCACAACCTGGACAGACCTTCGGGCAATGGATGGTCCAGTCGTCGACTCTGACATTATGGATGTTTCTGTTCTCGTAATAGAACCTGTCCCCGCATAGGTGACAGGTCAGCTTAATTCGGTCTTTGGGCCGAGCAAGCCTTCGGCGAACAATATCTTGAAGGTAGGCTCTGTACGTCTCACTGTCTCGGTAGAGGATTCTTCCCAAAAGTTTCTCGTCGGGTTGAGGTTTGGCTATGGACGGGGGATTGAGGGAAAGTCTACCACCTGAATCGCAAAACTTCTGCGCACCGATACCCGCATACCCCACAATCGAGGTCTGACGTCGTACAGAATCAGTCCAAACGACCCGTTCAGAGTGCTTCCTGATCCATCCAGCGAATGTGTCGTACCATTCCGAGAACTCTGGCTCTTTGGGCAGTAGTGCCGTTCGTTCTTTGTTGAGGAAAGTGAAGTCTGCCCAGATTCTACCAGGAAACATCGTGTTGTTACGTATCGAAGAACCAGAGAACTCTATGACGGAGGACTGAAGGCTATCAATCACGTAGTAGCCTTGCTGGGTAACATGCCGGGTGACCAGGTTTGACGACACTCCTCGATTAAATAAGAAGAAACCAAAGTTCTTGTCGTCGATCGTTTCTATTGAAGCGAAGTCGGTTGTCGGAGACCGCCAGGGAAGAGCTACAACGTTTCCAGTGGTCTTGGCGAAGTCAAGAAACTTTTGGCAGTCTTCCTTAGTGAAGTAGATTCCAAGTTGTCTTCCCAACTAAGTCCCTCAGCCTATTTCGACTGGTTATTCAGACTCCGAACCGCGGTTAATGTATGTACATCCCTACTTGCCAAAAAGGGCATTTAGGCCGGCAATTTCAAACTCAAATCGAACCTTTGCCCCAATCCTCCTATTCCATCTAGGAATCTGCTTAAATCCATTGGAACCCGAGTCGAATGTAAGCACGTTTCATTTCCACGGAGAAGAGGGATAGAACCTGTCGTCAATCGAGGATCCTCTGCTAAAAGAAGTATTGGCCGCTTTCAAGGAGGACGCAGCCCACATGGCTGACGATCTGCTAAGAACAATCACGACTCAGGCCTTGATAGCTGCCTTCGCTCTCCTGTTAGCAATATCGTCGTTACTGAGGCTGCTCTTCTTCGTATATTTTGCTCAGCCAGGGGGACTTGGGTTCCCGATGCGTCTGTCAGTGGATGCATCAGCGGTAGTGGAGACAGCTCTGACAGTTGTCTTGTTCCTGCTTTCTGTGATCTCCATCTACAGCCTATTAGGCCTGCGAAGAAGATATTCCAGACTGTTGGCCATGGCTGAGAAACTCGGCCGATGAAAAGTGCCCCTCTCACCGGAAACAAGGAAAGAGGCAGAGAAGCGACTGACCGTGATGAAGATGATAGAGGTTTTTGCGGACAAGTGTCCCAAAAGTACATTGTTGAATGGGCCCTTCGGGGGAGACGACAAAGCGTTTGACAGGCTACTGGGACCTAGTGGCATCCTAACAAGAACATCTTTGATCCTAGCCAGCACCGATGGCAGGGTCACACACTACTCTCGAACAGACGCCGGCAAAGTCTACCAACAGGTCCTCGACATGCAACTAAACTTCCTCGACCCCTACACCGGTGGAGAAGTCTGGAAGAAGTGATCAACGTGAACTCGCCCCCCGTAGCTATGACTTCAGGATTAGATTGGAAAAAATGGGGAATTTGAAGGACGACGTAACTGTGTTGACTAAGCTAACCTAGTGAAGCCAGGGTGCAATTGTGCGCGCTGGTGGTTGTGTTGGTAGTGCTCGTACTTTGTTGTGTGGTGCCTGTCGAGCTACCGTTAGCTGCAAAGGCGGCGCTTATCGCATAGGCCGTAGCACCCGCGCCTACCCCGACGAGAAGGACTAGGAGGAGTATTGACCGAAGCGAAAATCCCCTCGAAGACCTGGGTTGAATTTCATTCTCCAATATTTTCACCTCTACTATTCCTCCCGCACGCCGGACATCATGATCATTCTCCTAGGAGTCTGCTTAAATCCGGACCGTTCCTGGCTCGAATGATTGCGCTATTGTGGTGACGGTTAGTGCGGAGGCCTTTCTGCCTAAAGGCCTTTGAATCCTCTTTGAAGATCGTCAATTAGATCTTCAACGTCCTCTATTCCGACGCTCATGCGTATGAGAGTGTCCTTGATTCCCTGCTCCATTCTTCTCTGACGCGGGATGCTGGCATGAGTCATGCTAGCCGGATGTTCGATGAGAGATTCAACTCCTCCAAGACTTTCTGCCAAGGTGAAGACGCTAAGTTTAGTCAGGAGTTTTTCGCATTCTCGGAAT
>VBAX01000136.1:0-436 GCA_005883075.1 Candidatus Bathyarchaeota archaeon
ATTTGGTATTTCCTCTTAACAACCAAGACGTTGCAGGGGTACGGACCAAGGACAAGGCCTTCGGCCTCAGATTCTATGATCCCGCTCTATATGCAGGACAGCACGAGGTAGACTTCGAACAGGCCAGGCGGGTCCTTCGCTTTTTCGTCGGGAGAGGCTATGACATAGGCGAGAGCAGTGCACTGGCGCTCTATGCTTGTTTGCAGATGCTCAACTATGGTGTCGGAGACAAGTTTGTCGTGATGCTGGCCGATGGTATCGACAAGTACCGGAGCACTCTGGGAACAGTGGCGCAATCACCCCCTCCTCTAGAAGTGACTCTTCCGCAGGCAAGCATCAGCGTAGCAGATTATGGAGAGGTTCTCTGGACGCACGGCATGTTCGTCCCGAAAGAGGATGGCATCAAACTCCTCGCATCATCTCTTGGATGCGATGA
>VBAX01000136.1:605-7969 GCA_005883075.1 Candidatus Bathyarchaeota archaeon
AATAATGATCCTCTCCGAGAACAGCAAGAAGCAACCATCCGACCTAGTGCAAATGGCCAGAGAATAATCTACTGAGCCGTCTCCTGATTCAGTTCGACCTCGGAAGCGAAGGAGATCGAAATGTTGCGAGCCGACGATTGCCGCAAATTAGAATTCACGCGTGTTCTTGCCAAAGAGAAACATCTCACGACAGCGCGGGACTAGCTAAACTGAGATCGAACCAAAGGCTAGGGCTCGTTGTTGATGCTAGGAGAAGAAGAGTCGTGTTTCGCCCATCGTTCTGACATCCAGCTGTTCCACGTCGACCATCATTGGCAGGTCCTTGACGACATTGCCCAGCAGCAGGCACCGTCTTGTGGGTATTCCTCTGACGAGGTAACGTATAGTGTCGCTGTCCGCCTTTGCCACCTTCCCGATAGCCTCTATGTCGTGTTCGTTTGTGAAGTTGAAGATGAACACGTTGTCCGCTTGTCTATAGATCGCTTCCTGAACAGTGTCCGGCTGGTTCGTGATGAACGTAGTAAACAATCCAATATGCCTCATCCGTGTAACAATATCATCCCAGTAAGTATCCCGCAAATACAAGTGTGCTTCTTCAGCAAACAGAAAAGCAGCTTTGAGCCAGTTGGAGGAGAGAATCTTGGTTAGGTCTCCTAGAAAGATCTCGACAAGTATACGTCGGACGATCTGGCTCTGATTCTTCAGATTAACTACTAGGACACCGCCTCCCTCTATGGTGTGGAGAATTCGCTCCTCGGTTAGGGGGTTCGCCTCGTCAAATAATCCTGATTCCATCAAGACCTGTAGCCTAGAAGTCAAAGCTTCGCGGACGCTATCATGGCAACTCCATGATTGAACAGTCTGTATCACGGTCGGCAGAGTCAAGTCTCCTCGGGCTTCGAGATCCTTCCAGATCGTAGTGAAGACCTTCGACGAGGTCGCTGGCAGATCCAGAGCGTGACTCAAGACCCCTGCTACGGTTCTAAGTCCTAGTTTGGGCATGGAGAAGTTTAGGCCGCTTCTCGGCGCGAGAACGGTCAGCCGTGCGGAGGATTGTCGTCCGTCTTTCGATTTGTGTAGGTTGATGTATTCTCCGTTAACGTCCAGCACGATACAAGGAGCACCCCATCCTGCCATGGACAGCAGGAGAAGCTTCGCGAGGTGAGACTTGCCTGACCCTTTTCTTCCGGTGATTATGTTGAGACCGCCATCGAGTCCGCTGGCGTCTACGCTTATTGGCTCGCCGTCGTTGTGTCCGAGCTTGACCGGCATTTTTCCCCCGTTCATTATCAGCTTGTTGACTGCATAAGGGCGGATCTTGGATGAGGTGCGTGATGGCAACCAGGAAGTGCTAGGCGAAAGACTTCCGTCTTGATCAATGGTTCCTCGAATCTTGCAGACTGCCAACCTCGTGTCTTTCAATGCGTCCACTTGGCTCGAAATGTTCAGCGGGTCTACATCCTCCCCTGAAAGCTCCCCGTCAGTCATCACGTCTCTCAGAATGTCCTCCAAGACCCCGGGGACGTTGGCGTATTGGAGATCTATTGCTTGGACAAGGAGTCCCCTTGATTGAGCTTGGTCTTCTATGACGAAATAGTCGCCTTTGTGAACGTGCTCATCCGGGAAGGCGATAAGCTGGACCTCATCAGCTTCCTTCCTGTAGATCCGCATTCAGGCCACGTACCTGCTTGTTCCAAAGGGACCGAACAATGACCTTCTCAGGCTCGGCCGAGCTTGAAGACTAACATGATGGTTGCTGGCAACGAATCGTTGGACTGCGAGGATTTCGTTTGCGGTGAAGGTGCTGAAGATGTGAGCTATCCTCAATGTCTCAGGATAGCCGTGGAAGATCACATCGGTCCCCGCAACTCGGCCAAGTGCAACCAGTGACTGCTGTTCGTCGGCATCGCGATCGATGTCGGTGCGGAACAGAAACCCGTCTGGCGAGAGTTTCGACACGCAGACTCGTCCGAGGAATCTGATCGGATACGCTGGATATTCGTTCTCCACAACCGATGTTATGTCGATAATATGTGGAATTTTTTCAGCGTCGAAGAGTCCGAGAATATTCTTCCCACCCACCGTAAGCTGGGTAGATTTGGAGAGAGCTATGACAATACTGTTGTTGCTTCGGGCGGTGGAGAGAATTCGCTGGACCCTGCTGGAAGGATTGTCAGGCGTTCCCGCAGTCAACGAACCATCGAACAGGACAACACCGTCCTTGACTGAGAGGGCAAGCTCTTCCTGGACCCAGCGTTCCACATGATTCCTCAACTTCGTCAGAACTCGGAGGGTCTTGACCGATAGCCCGCCGAAGGCCCGTGACTCGTCATCTCGGTACTTTTCCTGTTGGCCATCGGAGTTGGGAATGTGGAAGAGCAACGGTCCCCAGCGTGTAAAGGCAATCTTGTCGGGCTGTCTCCAGACCGCAACTGCTCGAATCGCGAAGATCATTCCGGTATCGGTTTCACCGATCTTGACGCTGGATGCGTCGCAGGCAGCAATTGGAACCGATTCTCTCAACGGGTTGATTGGGCAACGTTTCAAGCCCATTGCAATCGACGAGGCTCCGATCTCCAGCTCCTCGTCGGAGTCTCCATCGTCCAATCCCATGTCCGCTAGAGACACTGTCCGCGGGTTGAGAGTGGATCCTCGTAGCGATTGCATTGATTTTGTCGAGAGTTGGAGAAGTGCTTCTGGTATTGGATGTTGGAGCTCTTCCGGTATGCTTTTTAATTGTGCTAGAGGTTCAGTTAGTTCCTGGGTGCGGTGGAGCAAGGTTAGATTCCCCCAGTATTGGGCGGGAGATCCCCCTCTCCCGCCTGTCCCCGCACCCTCTCTAGTATCATCCTGGCGCGGTCACCTTTGGTTCATGCTGGGACACTGCGGCGCGAGCTGTTACGCCTCTCGCGATCTCGTGCGACTTGCGAATCCCCTGGATCGAGAGCCGATAGTTTCCCTCGTTGGTCCGCTCGACGATACCTGTTTTCCCCATCATCGCCAGGGTGTTGCGGACTGTCTTGACAGATTTTCCGATAGCCTTGCTGATATTCTCAGGGCTCATATCGACGCTGGGTCGAGTGCCGACCGCATGCGCAACCCGGGTCGCGAGCAGGACGAGCGCGATCGATTGCTCTGCTGACATCTCTGGCTTCAGAAAGACGGCCTCACCCTCAGGTGTCAGTTTGACAGTCTCGGAGAGATCGTCCACCATCGACGAATAGTCCGGGGAGAATGTCAGTTTCGATGCGAGTGAATAGTTGGGTAGGACTTGGGCTGCGAACCGCATAACCTCCTGTACAACCGTTTCCAAGTCGCCTTCAACGGTGTGTTTGATGTCTCCCCATTCGATCTGAACCTTGATCTTCGGACGCTCTGTCATCGCTCTCTACCTCTCCGGCAACTGCACCGCTTTCGGCATCAGTGTCTGGATGACGATTCTTTGTCCCATAGTAGTGAGCCTGTAGGAGCCTTTTCCGATTCGTTCGATGAGTTGTTCTCTGACCAGTTCGCTCAGCCGGCCTGCAATGGTCCCAGTGACCCGGCCCGTAATCTTGGCCAATTCGTCTAGAGAGATGGAGTCGTTGTCTTTCTTTCCCATCACGTAGAACATCCGTGCTCCGGCGACATGAAGCATCATGAGCTCCCTATCCTTCAACGTCGTTGTATCTTTCAGGATCACGAGTCCTTCTGGTGAATAAGCTAGAACGCCCGAACAGCTTCGCAGGAACTCCGTGCTGTCAACAGAGAGTACTAGCCTCGATGCGAGCTCAAGGGAAGGGTAAGCTTTGGAGAAGAAGATGACAAGTTCGCGAACTACATTCTCCGGGTTCCCAATGACCTTGGTCTCTGCCCCGTTGTGTCTAACGGTCACCTCTATCGTCCCGCTAGGTTGGTTGGACTGAACTGAAGCCTGAACTGTTTCTATGCCGGACAATAATGCTCAGCCCGAGCCTTCTCCGTTGTAGATATATAACGATTTTCGGTCCCGACCCTACTTCGACAAGGTGTTACTCTAAAAATCGGGAGTGAAAGTGAAAGTGTTTCGCCGAAACAACATGCCCAGGAAAACATACAAGGTGTTACTCCCAGCCCTCCTCATACTATGCAAAGAAGATTATCAGAATCGCATCTCGCACGATAGGTTTATGTGTTTAACTCATTGATGCCTCGCAACAATGGACTACAATCAGCTCAAGATACGGATACTCGGTCTCTTCGAGCTGACGAAAGAATTCGATAGCCTCAAGATTCGACAGCTCCTGGCGACGGACACGGCACTCAAGTTGACAGACAAGGCAGTCGAGATGGCGCTTCTTCGTTATTGGAGACAAGGACTGCTGAGCCGGTCCCGCCGAGCTGGCAGGTTCCAATACGCCTTAACCGAACGCGGTCTTGCTCGAAAAGAGTGGTTGCTCAAGAATTAGTGAGCATCCAATAGAAACGCTATCAGGATTCTATTCTAGCTTCAGAGTCATGAAGATCTCATCGACATATCCCTCTTGCAACCACCCGGGCACCCTTCCGGATTCTTCAAACCCAGTTTTTCGATAAAGCGCCAAAGCGGGGCCGTTTCCCTCGAAAACGCTCAACCAAACCGCACCTAGATGCAACCTCATGGCAAGAGTCTTCGAAGCCTCCATCAACATCGTCCCAACGCCAAGCCCTTGGTAGTCAGCTCTAACATAGATTCCAATACCCATCGAATGTTGCATGACTTGTGCGAAAGATCCGAAGAGATCGACAACCCCTACAGGTTCCCTAATGAGCTCATCCTCACAGACGATCGGAAAAATCTGCTTTGATTCAACCCTCCGTTGATAATCGCTCGGTGGCCACGGGTATAGACCCTCAAAGACCCCAGAGCCGATTCCCCGAATCACGTTCTGATGAGTTACGAACTTGTCAAGGATCGGCCGATCATCTGATCGATAGCCTCTGATCTTCAGTTTTGGCGTCTTTGCCTTCTCTATCTCCACTGCCTTGTACAGGCCCGGCTTTGCATAGCTTCTTCGAATCCCAGGCTTGTACCTCGAACTTAGATCCTTGTAGAGAAGATGATAATCAAATCTCCTCCCATCGAGTGAGACGACTCCTGGCAATGAAGCGCCAACAACGTATCCTAACGCCTTCAGAGCCTGGAGCCGCTTCTTGTCGTACCCGAACACATTAGTTCGAAGGACTATCTTCTCGCCCGCAACAGCTGTTTCCTCGACGAGTCTTGTCGCTTCTTTCAGGCCAGAAACCGAATCTGTTACTACGCGGAATCTCGCCGTGGGAGCCTGCTTCTCTCTTCCCGCATTATAGGAGAATAGGGCGTCGACGACCCGTCCCTTTTTTAGAACATAACTGTTGCCTGTTGCGAAGAACTCCCCGAGTAGATCGTCACCGATGGGAAGAATGCGGCCGACCTGCAGGCTCCTTTCGTTAAGATAGTCACGAGCCTGGGCTAGATCGCGTTCAATTGGGAGAATTTTCAAAACATCCTAGCGGGCGCCTCGTCAGATTTTAAGACTAGTTGAGACCCGTCCCGAACCTGACTATTTGCTAGGTTCTGCAACTGGGCGGAGCCAGGATCCCTGCGTGTTCTCGGCCAATCGTAAGGCAGAAAAGACTATGGACTAAACGCAAGGTCAGCGGCCGTAGTCTAGCCTGGTCTAGGACATAGCCCCTAGTAGCGTCCAATGGGCTTCCAACCCAACGACCCGGGAAACCGCCTTAACAGCGGTTCGGGACTTCAAATCCCGGCGGCCGCACCATGATCCAAGTTCGCGTCGTTTTACGAAGTCATCAGGTTGACCCAGTTGTTTTGACAGGTCTTAGAGCGACAATTAGCCACCATACGATGGCCTGCCCAGCGATGGTTATGGCGGTGAGGTCTAATCCGCTCATCGCAAATAACGGAACGAAGTATGTCAAGATAGACGCTGAGGGAATACTCGCTGTCTTTCTCGGAACCTGAGAATTCTTGTTCAAAACCGTAGGGATACTAAAGATCGCGAGCCCCGCACTTCCTATCGAAATTAGAATATCCACCAAGCTCAATCTCCTCGCCTCCAGGCCTCACGATATTCTTGCGCGTTAGACGCGGACCATTCCAAGAGAAGCCAAATCCGAAGTCGTCGCTGAACTTCGGTTAGTCGACCCTACTGACCTTATGTTACCATCGCGGAGACGGTCCGGGTAAAGTGATCGATCTCCGATCCGAGGTTGAACACTATTGATCGCTGAACCAGCTCGCAGTCAATGGGACACCACAGTTACTTCTTTTTCAGAGTGAACCGGAGGCCCGACCAAGTCTTGTCAATCGAGCAGATCTTGAAATCAACCATCCCAGCGGCTATCCCTGCTTCCCTGACCACCGGTTGCCCTAAGTCGGTTTGAAGTTGGGAGGTCTGCTTCGGCCAGATGATCCATAATCCAGCATTCTTCGAAAACACCTTCATTCGTTGCAGTCTCTCCTCCAACTCTGTTCTGGACCTTGCGAACCACAAGGTAAGGTTGGATTGGCCTCTTACGCCATCTCGCACGACCACATTCTCGGGTAATTCGCCCAGGGTCTGTCGGAATCCCGGAGGTGCCCCAACTAGGGAAACGGTGTATCCTGATTTGATTCCGAGCTTCTGGTAGAGAGGCACTCCTGCGTAGCCTTCTAGACGTGACCTAGCTCGTGGGAGTTCTCCAAGTGGAGGCATGACGATGTCTTCCAGTCTTTCGACGATCTGATCCTAGCTTATGTAGAATGCTTCGGGAATTCGAGCCTTCACTCTTTCTAATTTCCCAGGATCCCCATCGACAAAGACCAAGGGTATCGTTCGGGTTGATTTGTAGGACCTTAATACTATAGCCACGTCTCGTCCCTGAGAAGGCAATCGGGACAGGTCAATGATGATGATTGGAGGATTCTCACTTTCGCGGAGCAGATTTGGGTTGAACTCTCTATAGTCCACGACATACCCAGATATCCGAAGACGTCGAGCCTCTCTTTGGCCTCAACTGCATTCCAATGGATGAGCCGGGACCGGTGCATGAGAGGATGCTTTAACCAATGGGTTTCCAGTCATGGTTAAATCATCGATTATCATACGGTGCGAGGCACTGCTATGGAGGAGGCAATCCCCATGAAACATGGATCAATCTTTCGAGGTCTCGTGGTATCGATTCTCGCATTCGGTCTAGTCACGGTCTCAATACCTTCTCTGGCCCAAGGACTGGCTCTCGTCTCCTCTTTCTGTTGCCAATCAAAAATTCGGCATAACGATCACGCCTAGTCCTCTAGGAATCCAGAGTGGGGCAAGCGCGAACGCCAGTATTGTCGTCAAAAGTGTCAGTTTCACGGGAACTGTAAATCTGACAGCTTCCAT
>VBAX01000137.1 GCA_005883075.1 Candidatus Bathyarchaeota archaeon
GATGTCCTTACTTCAGTTTCTTGGGGTCCCAGTCGATAGAGTCAGCATTTATCTTCTCTGCCTTCAGCGCGGTCTTCAGCGCTCCTAGGACGCCCGTGAAAGTATAGCCTGGTCCAAGGCGCAGAACATGGTGGACAACGGGTTGTTTGTGTAACTGGTAGATCGGGTCCGAGGGGAATGAAGAATTGAGCCAGAAGATTATGGGATTCTTGATCTTCCCGTTGTACTGGATGAGTTGGCGGGCGAGAAGATGATTTGGAGGATTATCGCGTGCATGGAGCCTCTCGTCAAACTCGAAGCTCTGCCCAACTTGGATCATGGCCATTCCCTTCCTAGCATGCAGCATTACCTGGGGCGATAGCAGGCAAACTGGACACTTGGACAGCCAGTCTCTCAACTGCTTCTCGTAAGTCTCCACAGCGAGACCGAAAGAACTCATTCCCCATAGGATAGCGCGGCTTGATAATAGAGTTGTTGACCTTGCCATTAGACAATCAGCTTGCCTTGGCGGACCCCGGAGGGTACCGTCAGTCATGCGATTCAAAGAACTCAGTCAATCAATTTTCTAGAATGGCAGGCACAGGACATCGTTGAGACTACGAAACGCTGCATTCCTCAGTTGCATTCTCATCTTCGAGACGCTTCGCGCCGAGGGATTCCCTCCGTCCTGTTGGGAAAAGCTCAAGCTCCTCGTAATGAATGCAGATATCCTAGCTTCTAGCCGCTACCCCATACATTCTCTGTAGTTGGACTCAGCCAATTCAGTCTAGGTTCGACGAGGGACAGCCTGTATGACAGGCGTTTCCTCCGCTAGTTTTGGAATCAGCGCCTTCCGTTTCGCATCCACGTAGCTCAATGAGACTTTCAGGGCCTCAACCATGCTTTCAAGGGTACCAAGGTCCAGCCTGAGCTCATCGCTCATGAGGTTGACTCCGATGACTCTCTTTCGTGCCGTGATAAGCTTCTGAATCGCGTCTGTTAGTTGTAACTCTCCATCAACTCCACGCCCTGTTTCCGATAGAGCGTTGAAAATGTCCCCGGAGAAGATGTAGACTGGCATTATGGCATGATTTGTCTTGGGCCGTTCTGGCTTTTCGATCGCGGAAGTCATCCTCAGGACTCCTTCTTCGATATAGTCTCCATCCACTACGCCGTACTGCCTTGGGTCACTCACGTCCTGCAGGAGAACTGTCGCTGAGGCGCGGTATTTCTGGTGCAAAGTCGCCAGTCGACTAAGGTATTTGTTATCGTCCGACAGGATGAAAGTGTCTCCGGCTTGAACGATGAAGTTCCCGTTGATAAGAGGTCGGCCAAGCTGGACAGCATCCCCGAAGCCCAGAGGCTCTAGCTGGTTGAGGAACACGAGATTCGAGGATCTTATCTTTTCGTAAAAGTCAAGCAGACTATTCGGCAGTTTTCCTTTCTTGTTCAGGTATTCCAAGAATACTGTGTCGGGAGAAAAATGGTCTTCAATCGCTCTCTTTCCCCTTCCAACTACGATATAGAAGCTTCTGACACCAGTGTTGTAGAGTTGCTCGAAAATGGCCTGAACCAGAGGTTTGAGCTGGAGAGAGTTGTTGTCATCGCAGGTGATTATGGGAAACATTTCCTTGGGTACCTCTTTAGAGAATGGGAGCAGTCGAGTTCCTATTCCGCCCGCGGTAATCATCGCCTTGTACTCACCGAAGTCTGGCGGTACACTCGATCCTCTCGGGGACAAAGGACGCCACAAATCATAGTGGTGATCTCATCCTTCAAGTCAAAAGGATTTTCATTTTAGACCGATTCTCGGCAATCAAAACCTCTCCTGAGGATTGAAATGTCAATAGATTTATAGCATCTGGTTCCTTCTATGGAACGAGATTCCAATATCCTTATGGGTTATCATTCCAATCTCATCTGCTGAGAAATCGGAGGAGATTTGCTCATCAAGGCTCTCTGTGGATTTTTTCCATGGTCCTTGACTGGAGGTAGCAGGTGGGGTCAGGTGAAGTGCCATCCGTAGTGTCCTCATAACAGGAGGAAGTGGATTCATTGGCAGTCACCTAGCGGAAAAGCTCGAAGTCATGGGTGATACTGTCACACTCTATGACCTGAATTTCAGCTCCAACACCCGGTCTCTGAGTTGCGAGAAAATTCGGGGTGACGTCAGGGATTACGGCGCAGTCAAGAAGGCCGTTGAAGGAAAGGATGCGGTCTTTCATTTTGGAGCGGTCTCGCGTGTTGCTTGGGGGCAGGAGGATCCTTTCACCTGCTGGATGACCAATCAGATGGGCACGCTGAACCTTTTGGAGGCTTGCAAGAAATCTGAGACTAGACCGGTCCTCTTCTACGCGTCGAGCCGAGAAGTATATGGTGAACCCCTGTATCTTCCCGTGGACGAAAGTCATCCAAAACGGCCTATCTCGGTATACGGCATGTCCAAGCTAAGTGCAGAAAAAGCTTGCATGTCGTACTCAAGAGGATTGGGAAATGTTGGATCTGTTGACCACGTAGTCTTTCGGTTTTCAAACGTTTATGGTAGCGAGAGGGACTTGCCGGAGAGAGTAATACCAAAGTTCATGTCGAAAGCTCTTCGAGGTGATGATATTACCTTGTACGGTGGTGGGCAGGTTCTAGACTTCACGTTCCTCGACGATACCATCTCAGGGATCCTGAAGGCTTATGCAGCATGTTTTGATGGTGGACCCAACTTGTTCGGAGAAGATTTCCATTTCGTCACTGGGAGAGGTGTTTCTGTCTCCGACTTGGCGGCTATGATCGTTGAAATGGTTGGCTCTTCGTCCAAGATTATCAGGAGTGGCTCAAACACCTTCGAGGTGCGTAGATTCGTTGGCAACCCGGAGAAAGCCCGCAGGATGCTCGGTTACGAGTCGAGAGTCCGGCTGGAAGATGGATTGAAGATCCTGAGGGAGCGAATGGCTCCGGTCATCTATGCTCGATAAGACGTCTCAGGCGAGCCAAGGGCACCCTAGGGGAAGAGGAGCGGGAACTGTGCAGACGGTACAAACATCAAAAGAGGTTCTGGCACAACGGAGTCAGGTTACAGACCGTCCCCATGTCAGGGGGAAGTTTCTCTATGTCGGGGAAAAGAAGTTCTGGGTTAGAGGCATCAGCTACGGCACCTTCCAGATAGACGAAAACGGAGAGGAACGTCTGCGCGGTGAGATCGTTGAAAGAGACTTCGCTCTGATGGCTGAACACGGATTCAATGTTGTTCGTGTCCACACGGGTCCCCCGCGCTGGCTTCTAGACCTTGCCCAGAAGAATGGGCTGCGGGTCATGGTCGGCCTCAACTGGGGCGAACAGATGGCGTTCTTGGATGACAAGGAGAGAGTTGACAAGATAATCGGGAAAGTTAGGCGGTGGGTGCGGCGCTGCTCTGGTCATCCTGCAGTGTTCTGCTACACGGTTGGCAATGAGATCACTTCTTCGATTGTCCGCTGGCATGGCAGAAAGAGAGTGGAAAAATTCGTTCATCGTCTGTACCGAATCGCTAAGGAAGAGGATCCCGACGCGCTTGTCACTTACGTGAATTATCCGTCGACTGAGTACTTGCGGTTGCCGTTTCTCGATTTTCTCTGCTTCAACGTCTACCTCGAATCACAACAAGCCTTCGAAGACTATCTTTCCCGACTACACAACCTAAGCGATGATCGTCCCGTGCTCCTCAGCGAGATCGGGCTGGACAGCCTCCGCAACGGCGAGGAGAAACAAGCCAGCACTTTGGAATGGCAGGTCCGGTCAGTCTTCAAACAGGGCTGCTGCGGGGTCATAGTCTTCGCCTGGACAGACGAATGGTACCATGGAAAGTACCTGGTAGAAGACTGGAGATTCGGGCTGACGACCCGCGATCGAACACCAAAGCCTGCTCTTCGCGCTGTCAGACGAGCCTCCGAAGAATCCCCATTCCCACCCAGCACAAACTGGCCGAGAATTTCGGTAGTGGTCTGCAGCTACAATGGTGCATCGACCATCCGAGACACTCTCGACGGTGTGCAAAAGCTCGACTACCCTGACTTCGAAACAATCGTTGTAGATGATGGGTCTACCGACTCGACCGCGCAAATAGCCTCAGAATATCCTGTCCAACTGATCCGCACCAAGAATGGAGGTCTCAGTCAAGCCCGCAACGTCGGCATACAAGCCGCCACGGGAGAAATGGTCGCATTCACCGACGACGACGCATACCCCGATATTCACTGGCTAAAGTTTCTCGCCAAAACTATCATCGAAGGAAAATATGCGGGAGTTGGGGGACCGAACCTTCCGCCACCGAACGATGGGTGGAAAGCCGATGCAGTAGCGAACGCACCGGGGAACCCTTGTGTGGTTTTGCTCACCGACAGGGTCGCCGAGCATATTCCGGGATGCAACATGATGTTCAGAAAAGACGCTCTGAACATGATCGGTGGGTTCGACCCAGTTTTCAAAGCCGCCGGGGACGATGTCGATCTGTGCTGGCGTCTCCGCGAGACAGGCGCGACAATCGGGTTCTCCCCTGCGGCGGTGGTCTGGCACCATAGGCGCAACTCGATCCGCAAGTCTTGGAAGCAGCAGGTAGGCTACGGCCGGGCTGAATCGTTACTGGAGCGCAAATGGCCTCAGAAATACAACTCCGCAGGCCAGGTGCGATGGCAAGGACTCATCTACGGGAGGGGTCTCCCGCTAGATATTACCTCATTCAGAGGGCGCGTCTATCAAGGTGTCTGGGGTACAGCTCCCTTCCAAGCCCTCTACCAGTCTTCACCTTCTCTCTTGTCGCTTACTCTTAGCCCTGAGTGGTACCTGATAATCGGTGCAATTGCATCTGGATTCATTCTCAGCATAGGCTTCGGCCCTTTCGTCATTTTCGAACTAGCGCTCCTCGCATCGATAGCACTTCCGGTTGCTCAGGCATGGATGAACGCTCGCCGAGCGAGGTTCCCGGATAAAAGTTCCAAGAATCTTTGGCACCTCTTGAGGATGCGAATTGCAGTCTTTGCCCTTCATCTTTTGCAGCCACTGGCGCGCCTTGAAGGGAGGTTGAGGGGTGGTCTCACTCCATGGCGGAGACGTGGGACCAAGACTAGGGCCCAGTTTCGCGCCTCGACAGTGACGATGTGGCGGGACGAACGAGAGAGCCTGGAGATTACTCTTGGCAATCTACATAGAAAACTCAGAGATGCCGACGCCAGGGTGAGAGCGGGTGGAGACTATGACCGCTGGGACCTCGAAGTTCGAGGAGGGCTGTTCGGAGGCGGGCGATTGCTAGCCGCCGTCGAGGAACACGCTCCTGGAAAACAGTTCTTGCATTTTAGGATCACTCCGGAATACTCCACATTCGCGCTTCTTATGATTGCCCTTTCCGCGGTGATGTCGATTGTGGCAGGCCTCTCAGAGGCTTGGATTCCCGGCGGCATATGGGCAGTTACATCGTGCCTGTTGGCGATTCGTGCTCTGGGAGATACAACTTTCGCCACTGGTATGTTGCGGGAAACCCTAAAGCGCATCGGTGCAACTTAATACATGCTGCAAGCAACAATTGTCCGATCTGCAAAAGCCCCACCGTCGAAGCACCACGCAAGTCGAGAAGTGTTCTTCCGAGCTTCCTCTCGGCTCGATCAAGGTCTTTCAGTGCGACATCGAAACAGCCTGACACCAGGAAAGGGTCGTATTTTTGGGAGATAGTGCTAGAGCCAAGAAGCGCCGCAAGCAGAAAGGTGTAGGGGAAATCTTCAGCCCGACTGACGAATCGGGAACCGCGCGCAAGCCAACTGAGGCAGCCGCCGGGAAAGAGGCCCGTACTGGGCGTTCTATGAGATTCGCATACCTACAAAGTCTTGTCTTCCTTATCTTCTTGCTAGTCTTCGCATACGAAAATGATCCCAACTTCAGAACCGACTATTATGAGGCGTTCTTCAACTACCTCTCCCCAATGACGCTCATGGCTATTGGAACGACAGGACTCGTACTGAGTATCGGCTGGTTGTTTGTTAACTACCGACAGGACCGGAAAAGATTGGTGGTGAACAGCTTGATTCCCCAGCAAGTCTTAGTCCAGCCAACTGAGCCTGAGACCCAAAAACAGGGAGTGTTGCGGAGGGTGCTCTCCGAACTACGGCCCTACATGTTATCGATCTTATTCGTCTTTGCCATCTCGCTGACCGCAATCCCTCTTGCACTAGTAAGCCCGCTGCCAATCAAGATAGTAGTGGACAATGTCCTTGGAACTCGGCCTCTCCCCGGCTATCTCAGAATCATCACAGCAAACCCGTCGCAGGTTTCGGCGCAGGCCCTAGTTGTGATCGCCATAGGGATACTCGTGGTTGGCACGGTCCTTACTAACGGTCAACAATTGTTGAACGTCTGGGCAACCAACAAGGTTGGAAACCGCATTACGCTTGAGACTCGTGCCCGTCTCTTCCGACAGATGCAACGCCTCTCCATACTTTATCATGACACGAAGGGTGTTAGTGACTCGACGTACCGGGTCCAGTACGACGCGCTCTGGCTCCAGCTTCTGACCGTTGATACTCTGCCGCCGCTGGTCACTTCCGTCTTCACTGTTGTCGGGATGATTCTGGTTATGCTGATTCTTGACTTGGAATTGGCGTTGATAGCCATGGCAGTTGCACCGTTCATGCTGTTGTTCACCTTCGTGTATCGGAAGCGGCTTCGAGCTGGGTGGAAGAAGGTGAAGACTTCTGAGAGTGCAGCAATGTCTGGCGCGCAGGAGTCACTAAGCGCGTCCAGAGTGGTGAAATCCTTCGGCCAGGAAGAACGGGAAAATGAACAGTTCTTCTCCCGTTATAGCGAAAGTGCGAGAGCTGCCCTCAAGGTCTTCGTTGAGGGGGGAGTCTACAATCTCCTAATGGGTCTTGTAACAGCGGTCGGATTGGCCGCGGTTCTCTACGTCGGAATCGGCCATGTTCAATCGGGCACTCTGACTCTTGGAGGATTGTTGATCGTGAACTATTACCTCACGCAGATCTACGGCCCACTTAGAGACGTGGGAAAGCGCATAATTGACGTCCAAAAGGCGTTTGCTGGGATGGACCGATTCCTCGAGATTCTCGACGAAGAACCTGATGTGAAGGAAGCCCCGAATGCGTTACAGTTGGCAAGAGCAAATGGACGAATCGTTTTCGAAGACGCTTCCTTCAGCTATCGGCAGGGACACTCTGTATTGCAGAATGTTTCTTTCGTCTTAGAACCCGGGTCGTGCCTTGGAGTGGTGGGGCCCACCGGCTCGGGCAAGACAACATTGTCCGGCCTCATTCTTCGA
>VBAX01000138.1 GCA_005883075.1 Candidatus Bathyarchaeota archaeon
AGAGGCGAAATTTTCAGTCCTTGAAATCAAATCCTCATCTTTCTGTCGTGAATAAAAGTATCTTCGCTATTACCTTCGCTAGATCTATTGATCGCGTTTCTCGCCGGTTTCTATGACAACTTATAGCGGCGTTTCGCCTGACACTTCTCGTGCAAGCGCAAGATTGGGCTACTTTCGAACGATTGCGCAGACAGGCCCAATTCTTACTACAGGCACGCCGCTACAAGGAAACAATGGACCTTGCACTGAAGGCGATCGCCCTGTTTCCCGAAGACCCTAGGCCATATGCACTGGTCGCCTACGCCATGGCAAGACAAAAACGGCCTGAAGCACCAGAATGGGCCTTGAAAGCGATAGCGAGACAGCCTGAAAACGTATTGTGGCGGACCGCACTGTCCGATACATACACTCTACGGGGGAAGTGGAAACAAGCTCTCAAACCGATGAGCGAGGCTGTTGCAATGGACCCTACGAACCCAAGACTCCAATCGATGCTGGGATTAATTCTTCTGCATCGTCGGAGGCCTAAGGAAGCGTTACCATATTTGGAAAGGTCGTTAGAACTGGACCCGACCAACGCTCTCACCCACCAGAGAATGAGCATTGCCCTCTCGAAGCTGCTCGGTAAGAACAAACGTGCCGAAGAGCACTTGCGAAAAGCGCTTGAGCTTCAACCTGATAATCCCGTCATCAAGAATACGTTAGGATGGAGATTGTTAGGTCGAGGTCACCGGGAAGAAGCAGAGACAGCATTCTATGAGGCTCTGCGAGTTGACCCAACACAGGCAGCCTCTAAGCTAGGACTCGGAGCGCCTGCTGGAATAAAGAAGGGACCAAGCGACATCATCCTCCGAGGGGCCTTGCGATTATACAGTATCCCCTACAGGATAATTCTGGCCCCCGCATCCGCAGTCATGGCAATCGAAATCCCGTGGCTAATCCTCACCCTTAGCGGGTCTTGGCTGGTCAAAGGTGTCTCTCTCACACTCGCTACCTGGGGATGGTGTTACATTCTCTCGTTGGTCTACGTTCGTGTGATCGGTAAGAGAAGAGGTATCCAGTTTGTCTAAGACCCTCGATGTGCTGAGGAACCTTGCCGAAAGAATGCCGATTTTAAGAGCTCCCCTCATCTGAAGCGTTCAGGGAATCTACAATGGGTAGACTGCAAACGTGGAGACCCCGTTGTTTTCACTCACAGACAATGGGCTTTTTTTGCCCATAAGCCGTCTCGGAAGGTAGCATTCTCTCTACGCGGCTCCTAGGATATCTGTCAATTAGGCGAAAACTTGAACTCTCGCTCTATCATTGACTAGAATCTTGTTAGCTATTTTCTCAGCATACGCAAATGTAATCTGGAACCCTGGTTTCTGGTTCAAGACGAAATTTCGGACTGTTCCGTTTTTCAGGACTGGGACTGTGGGGGTGGTGTAGCCATAGTTGTACTGCCTGGGTGCGTGAAGACGATGACCGGGTTCACCTGGACGGTGAAGCCTGACGTGTGAAGCAGTTCTCCAAGAGTGTCCGCGTTATTCTTTGCTTGTACGCTCACGCTTTTCACGTCGTACTTCTGGCGTCTTCCTTGGAGGAACCATCGGTCTCCATAGCAGACATACTTGCCCGAGTAATTCTTCGTCTCGAAGACAAAGACGCCGGTCGGCCCAACCAGAACATGGTCGATGTTCCCCCTCGCGCCAGGCAACATTACGTCGTTGAGTAGAAGATATTCGTCGCTGAGACCGGACAGCTCCCAGGCAACACTCCGTTCCCCCTCCAAACCCTTTCGGATGTTCCCAGCATCAAGCCAATAGCCTACGCCAATCATGACCACCATAAAACCGGAACTAGCAAGCACGACTCCAACTGTGAACCCGGTCCCAGAATCTAACAGTCCGATTCCCAAGCCTGTCGGTGCAGCCAAGAGAAGGAGAAGTCCTCCTCTGAGACCCCAAAATCTCAGTTTCCGGTCGGCTGTCTGAATTTTTCCGAGCGCAAAATTCGAAGCAGGTTTGACCAGTTTCACGCTACGGGCCTCTCCCGTCTACCAAAATGATCGGGGGTCTACTCTAGCGGTTTTTGTCGAGGTAGTTTTTGACTTGGTCGTAGATTCCGCCTTCGTTGCTGTATCTCACGTAGTCGTACGCGGTGGCCAGCCATTCGACGGTTGACGGGTGCATCTTTTCAGTGGCGTCAAGCAAGTCCTGTGTCCTTATCAGCTCGGTTTTTCCAGAACGCATCGCCCGCTTGATCGTGTCCTCGACCGCCCGGTCAACGAGAGCACGTATGTCCGCCCCAGAGAATTTTTCAGTCTTTTTTGCAATCCTAGGAATGTCCAGATCACCGGTCGGCTTCCCTTGAAGGTGGAGCTTGAGGATCTCCTCGCGCGCCGCCAGATCAACCGCCCATGGAGTATTCGTCGCCCCAATCACAAGTATCGGTTTCTCGGGAGTACCGAGCTGATCCATCTCAGCGAGAAGAGTTACAACAGTGCCGCGAAGCGCTCGCCCCCATGAATCGCCACCGCTACTACGTTTCTGTCCCAGCGCGTCAATCTCGTCCAAGAACACGATAGCCGGCGCGGTACGACGGGCCGTCTCGAAGAGCTTGTGAACATTCTTCTCACTCGACCCGAGATACATGTCCAATATCTCGTGGATCCCCACGTGATAGAACGTGGCCTTGCACTCTCCCGCGAGAGCCCGTGAGAGGTAAGTCTTGCCGCACCCCGGCGGTCCAAACATCATTATTCCTCCACCGACCCGTTTGCCGTATTGTTTGAACAGCCCGGGATTCTTCAGTGGGAAAATAATATTCATTCGAAGATACTCTTTCACATCCTCCATCCCACCAACATCGTTGAATGTTATGCTGGGACCCTCGGTCTCGAAATCGACCCCCGTATCATGCCCTCCTAGCTTCACGGCTATACGTCCAGTCTCGCGTAATCGGATCGAGTCGAAATACACAGAATCTTCTAGGCTACGATCTCCCTTGACTGCTTGATGATAGAGCTGTTCGGCCAAGCGATATTTTCCTAGTTCGAGATAGACCCTGGAGAGAAGCAAATCCGATTTCCGATCAGCCGGTCCACCACGCGAAGCCTTCTCCAACGCGTCCCGAGCCTTTTCGAACATATGGAGACGGTAGCAGAGACCCGCGGAGAGCCGTAAGGCTGCGGGATCATCGGGTTTCAAGGCGAGAGCCTGTTCCAATATTTCCGTCGCCTCGCCTGTGAGATTGTCCTCGATCAAGAGTTCCGCGAGATGAAGTCGTACCTCGAGATCATCAGGCCGCTCAGCGACCAGTCTCCTCAAAAGGTCTAGCGTCTTAGAAGAAATGAACGCCCCTCCTCTTTCCAATGACCTTTACGATCAGCCATGCCAGAAGGAAATATGCATACCAGACAGCGAATATCACTAGTACAACCTTTAGCTCCCATAGGTCAGGATATCGATTCACAGACCCAAACGTTCCTATAAGCACAACAAGCTGGATGAGGGCTAAGAGCGGTCGTTGAGGAAGAGAATAGACGCTGATCGAATATCTCAATAGGGCATCCTTCAATCCTTTCTTGCGGCCTGCTGGGTCCCCCAGTCCAACCTTGGCGGGCTCGAATTGAGGATTCAATCGAAGCGCTTCACGGAAAGCCTCCTCAGCCTCGTCGCGCCTTCCCTTTCCAAGCAATCGCCAGCCAAGAGAATTCTGGATTACAGCATTGTCAGGACTAAGCTCCAGGGCCTTCCTAAGGTGAAGCTGGGAGCCCTTCCTATCACGAACCTTCGCTAGCGCAATGTGAAGCCTGTAATGCGCCTCAGCATCGCGAGGGTTGAGCTCAACAGACTTTCGAAGACAGGTGACAGCATCCCAATGGTTTTTCAAATAAATGAGAGATTGCCCCAAGAAGGAAAGGAATCTCGGATTATCAGGATCGAGAGCTACTGCTTTCCTCATAGGCTCAAGACCTTCCGCCCACTTCCCTTGCAGATTGAAAGTATCAGACAGCGCTGCCCAACAATGACCATTGTCCGGGGCCTTATAGATCGCTTTCCTAGCCCATTCCGACGACGCCGGATCCTTCATGTAAGCCATTGCTATGGCAATCTGAATGTACGGGAAAGGATTGTCAGGAAAAATCGCAATCGCCCGTTGAGCATACGCAATAGCCTCAGGGTATCGTCTCATCTTCGACAGAATGCCAGCTTGCTTGTAGAGCCCATCAAACTGGACTCTCTCAGGAGAGGCCACGCTAATCTTTTCGGCCAACAACAAGAATAAGGTATCTACTCGCAGACTCTCAGAACCTCAGCTTCCTTTCGGAAACCTGAATGGGTACAGTGAGACCTCGCGAATCAGAAAGGGCGTCGCGCTTGGTTACAACGCACGCGTTAGCATCGCATTCTAATCAGTGACCTATGAGCGGTTTATATGTACCAGTAAACCGGTGCCCAAATCCCACCCCCGCACCATCTTGCTGGCACTTTCTGAAGCAAGGCAGACAAGGGCGAAGAGCATGCCAATCAGTCCTGAGAGAGAGATTGTTGACCAGTAATCTAATTAGGCATGAGAGGACATCGGTAAAAACGCGGTTTTACGCCGCCTTAACCGGTAGAGTAAGACCGTAAGGGACAAGGTCTTGTCCGCTGCTCCGTCCGCTTTCTGAAACAGACGAGTCCTAAACTCGGATTGGGAATAGTCGAAATACTTTTACGATCGAGATCCAGAATCCTCTATAATTCGACTATACACCAGCCCTGCTATCGCTGCACCAATAACCGGTCCTATCCAGTAAATGTACCAATAAGCTGGGAAGAACAACCCGGCTATCATCGGCCCCATCGCTCTAGCAGGATTCATCGCAGCACCCGTGAAGGGACCTCCGGTCAAAACATCCGCTACGACGATCAGACCTACTCCAAAACCTCCAATCTTCGGTGAACGCTTGTCTACTATCGTGCCATACACTGCTAGAACAAGCAAGAACGTCATAACGAGCTCGAACAGTATTCCTTGACCAACCGAGATAGCGTTAGACAGGGTTGGAGCTCCCCAGTGCGCGGCCGCTCCGGCCGAAGAAGGAGACGAGGCCATCAGAAGGACCACTGCAAGTGTAGCGCCGATAAGCTGGCTGATGATGTATGGAATCACATTCCTTCCCGGCAACTTCTTTCCCAACAGCAGTCCAATGGTGACTGCAGGGTTGAGAACACCCCCGGAGACTCCCATCGTTACTGAGATTCCTATCGCAAGGCCCAGCCCATTTGCGAGAGCGGCTATCAACAGTGACGTCCCAGGATCCGAAATGTTGAGATATTGAGAAGCCACGGCAGAACCTGCACCGACAAAGACGAAAAGAAATGTTCCGACAAGTTCAGCTACAAGCTTCGTCCTCAAGTCAACAGTATTCGACATTCACGCGTTCACGTTCTGACGAGCAGTTGAGAAATAGTTACTTTCTTAACATTTGTTAATTCACTTATCTCAAGCAATCGAGCCCAGCGCTTTCAACAGCTTGTCTCTTTCGTCCCTTCCGAGACAGGGTGCTTCGCTCAGCTCGGAAACGAAATGGATTCCAATCGTTTTCCAATCCCTGGTACTCTCTAAGATTCCTTCTAGAGGACGTGGGCGACTGGCCGCGACCATGCTGGGAAGTGTCTCGGAGAAGGCTGCACACAAATGCAATTGCTCGGTTCTGATCGTCAAGCGACCGCTCCATCGATAACCATCCAATCTCAGCATGGACGCATTTCCGAGTGCGTGTCCAGCCACTCAAGGCGCACAAAAATCGTTGTACCTTTGAGATCTCTGTCAAGACCGAAAGCGACTGGCACACTATGATCGGGAAACCATTATGGAAGAGATCGACTCTCGGTGAAAGCAGTCTTCGACAAGGAAGAATTCGGCGCAGAGCTCGATCTGGTGTGCCACGCAGAGTGGTCCTCAAGCCCTAGAGAGATCCGCCTCCGCCCGGTGACAGAACACATCAATCGCTACACATTCGAGATTGCCATAGAAACCACTCTCGGCCTCGGACTACATTACCCTACGTCTTCGAAGCGGAGGCGAAGAAAGTAGATTAGCCTCAACCTCCCGCTGGAACCTTCGATTCGGATGACTGAGCCAAAAGCGATACGTAGCGATCACATAGCAGAGCACCCAGCTTTCAGAGCATGGGCTCGAGTCCACGGCAGCCAAGCCGCCCCCACGAAGATTGAAGTGCTCAAACAGACAAAAAGAAAGACAATGGTCTGCCGCCTGTCTGGCTCAGGAACAGAGATGGAGAACGTAATCGCAAAGCGCTCCTTCCGGCACTACATAGGGGTGGAGCGTATAATCTACGCAGAGATACTACCTTCTCTGTCAGTGACCTCATTAAGGTACTATGGGTCAACCGAAGACGATGACCCCAATTATGAATGGTTGTTCATTGAGGACGCAAACGGTCGCGCATATACCTCACGTTTGAAAGCGCACCGCATCGCGGCCGGACGTTGGCTCGGGATTCTGCACACATCCTCAGCTTCCCACGTCGATATGCTTTCCAGGTTACCTGAACGAGGCCCGAGGCATTACTTGGAAGCTTTACGATTTGCGCGTCAAAGGATAGAGAGGAGCCTCAACCTTGAACTCGAATTGGAGGACTTGGACTCCCTACAGATGATTATCTCGGACTTTGATCGCCTGGAGGGGCAATGGAGTGAGTTGCTAGAGTTCTGCGACAAGCTACCCCTAAGTCTGGTTCATGGAGACTTTAAGGAACGCAACATCAGGATCCGAGCTGCGGCACATGATAGAGGGGTACCTATCCTCGTCGCGTTTGACTGGGCGGAGGCTGGCAGGGGCGTACCGCCTGTTGACATACTGGGAAGATTCGGCCACGGAGTATCCCGTTCCAGCGAGCCGGATATCTACACCTACTGGTCGGTCGCGCGGAAACTTTGGACGCTTCCAAGCATGGAAACAATGAAGAGGTTTGAGACTGTCGGCAAAACATTCAGGGCAATATCAGCTTTCGCATGGGA
>VBAX01000120.1 GCA_005883075.1 Candidatus Bathyarchaeota archaeon
GAGGACTGGTCGTCTACCGTAGCGGTCGGATAGTGCACCTAGTAACGGAGCGAATAGGAACTGCATCAACGCCCAAGTTGTGCCGAAGAGACCGAAGATTTCAGCTCCTCTTGCTGGGTCTCCTCCGACGAAGCTGACAACCAGACCGGGAAGTACGGGTATTATGATGCCGAATCCGAGGGTATCAAAGAGGACCGTGGCGAAGATGAAAGCCAGGGCAGCTCTGCTGGCTTGAGACCTGGTTGCTGTTTCTACGGCTGGAGACTCTATGGTTAGTTCCGTCATTTCGTGGACACTATTTTCTGGTTGTTTGGAGTTTGAAGGGGTTCGAATTTCTATTTGGTGTTGGGATTTGAGGCCACTACTTCAAGTTGGTGAGATCCCAGAAAGTAATACCTGCCCTGAAGAAAGAATTCTGCGTGACTTTTGTCCCATTTGGACCAGCAAGAAGATGAGATTGCAATAGGAAGTCCTGACCGTTCTGCACCTAGGAAAGGATACCCATCATCGATTGGAGCGAATTGATCAGGTTTTCTAAGTATCGCCGTCGTCTGACGAGCCAAGTTCGTGCAACAACGGATACTTTTCTTTGAAATGTGAGTAGGTCTCATCACTGCAAACGAATGGAATATCAGGTCTACCTTCAATCTTGACCTCCTCATCTATTATCACGACAGGGCCCACTCTAACACCATATTTCTCAGCCAAGGCGGTATGGTCTGAGATGTTGTAGACTACGAGTTGACAGCGGGCGCATTTTCCGGCTTCAATCTCATCTACGATTTCTGTGCAGAGAGAAGAGCCATCGGTGAATACTACTATTCTATGAGGCAAAAGAGACTCTCCAGCCTAGTCTCCATTCGTTCTAGTCTTTCTTATTTTTCAGGCTCGCTTGTCCGACTCAGGTCTCGCCTATACGGCGACTAGATTTTTCTCCGTCCTTTTTAAGAGGACGGCATTGGTCGCAACGATTATTGAAGACGCGCTCATGAGCAAGGCGGAGACCTCTGGTCGAAGAATTATTCCAAAGTTGGGATAAAGGATGCCAGCTGCGACAGGGATTGCGAGGATGTTGTAGAATGAGGCCCAGAAGAGGTTCTGCTTCATCTTCGTGACGGTTGCCTTGCTGAGCCTTATCGCCCGCAAGACGTCTGAAGGGTCTGACTTCATCAGGACCACTTTCGCCGTCTCTATCGCCACGTCTGTGCCGGCCCCTATTGCAATTCCGATGTCTGCTTGAGCCAAAGCTGGCGCATCATTCACGCCGTCGCCTACCATTGCGACAAATTTTCCTTCATCTTGCAGCTTCTTGACAAATGTTGCCTTGTCTTGTGGGAGGACGTCCGCGAATACCCGCTTTATCCCGACTATTCTCGCGACCGCTTCGGCGGTTGCGAGATTATCTCCTGTTATCATGGCTGTCTCAATCCCGAGCTGGTTCAGCCTCGACATTGCAACTTTAGCCGTCGGCTTAACGGTGTCAGCTGCGCCGATAGCCGCTATGACTCTGCCATCAACCGCTAGAACCATTATCGTCTCGCCCTTCTCAACGAACTGATTGATCTTTTCTTGCAGTGAAGCGGTGTCAATACCGCTCTGTTTCATCAACTTCACAGTTCCCACCAGCACGTCCTTCTCTTCGATGCTTGCTCTGACTCCCAGACCCGACAGGTTTTCGAAGCGCTCAATCCTTGTAGGTAACCGGAGCTGTCTCCTCTTCGCCTCCTCGAGCACGGCGTTGCTCAGTGGGTGATTGGAATCAGCTTCGGCTCCCCCAACGAGTCTCAGGGCCTCGTCTTCGTCCCAACCTTGAACGGTGGCGATTTCGGAGATTCTGGGTTTTCCCTCTGTCAGCGTTCCGGTCTTATCGAAAACTATTGATTGGATCTTTGAGACCCGTTCAAGTGTTGGGGCGTCTTTGATCAGGATATTGTATTTTGCGCCCAGGCCTGTTCCGACAGCTACGGCGGTTGGTGTCGCTAGGCCGAGAGCATCAGGACAAGCTATGACTATCGCTGAGATGGCGAAGGTGAGGGCGAAGAGGACTGGCTGCCGGGCGACGGCAAACCAGACGAGAAATGTGACCAGGCCCGTGCCGATGGCCAGCACTACAAGATATTGAGCAAATCTGTCTGCGAGTCTCTGACCTGGTGCTTTGGAATTCTGAGCGGCTTCGACGAGTTTGACTATCTGGGCGAGGGCTGTGTCCTCGCCTACTTTTGTTGCTTCAAACCTGACGGACCCGGATTGGTTGATGGATCCTCCAATGACATTATCCCCCTTCTTTTTGGCAACTGGAATGGATTCACCCGTTACCAGAGATTCGTCGATCGCCGTGTCGCCTTCATCTATTGTCCCGTCGACAGGGACTCTGTCTCCGGGTTTCAGAATTATGATATCGCCAACTTGAACCTGTGAGGTTGGGATGAGAATCTCTTTACCATCTCGGCGAATTCTGGCTTGAGGCGGGACCAGCTGGAGGAGAGCCTGCAGGGCGTCGGTTGTGCCGCGCCGAGATCTCATCTCCATCCAGTGACCAAATAGGACGAAGGTGACGAGGAGAGCGGTTGCCTCGTAGTAGGAATCGGCGCTTTGCAAGATCGTGAGGAGAACGCTGAAGCTGTAGGCGGCGGTGATGCCTACTGCGATGAGAACTGACATGTTTAGTGTTCGATGTTGGAGAGCTCTGAAGCTGGAGTAGAGGAAGATCCAGCCCGAGTAGAAGAATACGGGGGTCGTTAGTAGGAAGAGAATCCAGGGAACCGGTATAGGGGCTGGGGGGCTGAGAGCCGAAGATGAATTTTCCGAGAGGCGAATACAGAATGATTGGGGCTGATAATATGAGTGCGAAGAAGAATTTTTGGCGAATGTCGAGTTCCATCAACCTCGCCATTTCTCGGCCCGCAACACCGGTGTGTTCCATGCCCATGGTCATGGTCATACTCATCTTGAATTTCTCCCAACGGGAAATCTTGGAAGCAATCTTCATCGGGTGCTCGCGATGCTCCATTCCTCCTTCGGTCTTGGCGACAGGGACTAGTTTCATCCCGCATATTGGGCAATTTCCAGGAGAGGCGGATCTGACCTCTGGATGCATGGGGCAGGCATAGATCGTTGGGTCAGGGTTCATTTGCTGATGACTGGAGTGATCTCCGTAGTTTTTGGCACCGGTCATGCTGCTTTCAACTCTCGAAGATGCTCTCGTAACGTTCTCCTTTGCCTCTTAAGACTCCAACATAGGAAGCTCTCTGTAAACCGAACTGTGGGAGACAACGCAGCGCTTGCGAGGCGTGACTGAGCAAGACTTTACATTTGTAAAGACGAGTAGTTTAGACGTGGAGGAAGTACTAGGGCTTCATGGCTAAGGACCCGATCTGCGGCATGTTCGTAGAAGAGGGTCCGCATGCCCTTACAGCCACTCTCCATGGGACACGATATTTCTTTTGCAGCGAAGGCTGCCTCGTCCAGTTCCAAGCCCCGGAGAAAGCCCTTGCCCAGCTGAAGCGACTCCTCGTGATTGGGACAGTGTTGACCGTTCCCATTACCGCGCTAACCTACCTTCCCTTTGTCCCGTCTAATGACATCAACAATCTAGTCATGTTTCTCCTTTCGATCCCGGTCCAGTTCGTGGTGGGATTCAGATTCTACCGCGGCTCCTACGACGCTCTCCGGTCGCGAATTGGAAACATGGACTTGCTGATTGCTATGGGAACGTCGGCGGCGTGGGCGTACAGCACTATAGTCACGTTCTTCCCGGCATTCTTTCCGAGTAGCGGGACATACTTCGAAACATCAGCGATCATCATCACACTGATACTGACGGGAAACCTCCTAGAATACCTGACCAAGCAACGAGCCTCCGAGTCAGTTCGGAAGCTACTCGAACTCCAGCCCACAATGGCCAGGGTGATTCGAGGTGGTGGCGAGGTCGAGGTTCCCATCGAGGACGTTCGATTTGACGACGTGTTTGCGGTCAGACCCGGCGAGCGAGTTCCCGTGGACGGGGTCGTAATAGAAGGAGGCTCTGCCCTCGACGAGTCGATGATAACAGGCGAAAGCCTCCCCCGCGATAAAAATGTCGGAGATGAAGTCATAGGATCCACGATAAACAAGACTGGACTCCTAAAGGTCCGAGCGACGAAAGTCGGACAGGACACAGTTCTCTCGCAGATTGTAAAGCTGGTCGAAGAAGCTCAGGCAGGAAAAGCCCCACTGCAGAGACTGGCAGACAGGGTCTCAGCGTACTTTGTACCGTCCGTCATCCTGATAGCAACCGCCTCAGGCCTCTTCTGGTACTTGGCAGGCGGAATAGGCCTCGCCTTTTCCCTCCTTGCGTTCGTATCTGTAATCGTTATCGCATGCCCCTGCGCTCTTGGAATAGCCACGCCTGCCGCACTATTGGTAGGGGCAGGTAAGGGAGCAGAAAGCGGGATCCTTATCAAGGGAGGAGAGAATCTAGAGAAAGCTCACAAGATCGACACGATAGTGTTTGACAAGACGGGAACCCTTACCAAAGGCAAGCCGTCTGTCACAGACGTTGTTTCACTAAACGGGGAATCAGCGAAGTCTATTTTGCACTTTGCCGGCTCGGCTGAGTTGGGAAGCGAACACCCCCTAGCCCAGGCTGTCGTAAGGGAGGCCCGCAAGTTGCAGTCGGACCTGTCATCTCCTTCGAAGTTCGAGGCCATTCCAGGCTTCGGAGTCAGAGCAGATGTGGATGGCCGCAGGGTCCTGTTGGGGAACGCTGACCTTATGGGAAAGTTCTCGGTCCCTGTCGAAAGCTACTCCGAACGACCAGAGCGGCTGCAAAACGACGGAAAGACAGCGGTATTCTTGGCGGTTGATGGAGAACCGTGGGCGATTCTGGGGCTCGCGGATACGTTGAAGGAGACCTCAACGACCGCCATTAGGAGCTTGAAGTCAATGGGGCTCAATGTGATAATGCTCACAGGCGATAATGAAAGAACGGCCAAAGCAATTGCTTCAAGCCTCAACATTGACCAAGTCATCGCAAATGTCCGCCCTGACGAGAAGGAAAAGGTGATTGAGAAGTTGCAAGCCGATGGCAAGAGAGTGGCTATGGTTGGAGATGGGATCAACGATGCTCCCGCCTTGGCCAAGGCTGACGTCGGAATCGCGATCGGAAGTGGAACAGATGTGGCGAAGGAGACGGGAGGGATAATTCTGATTAAGGATGACCTCAGGGACGTGGTCAAGGCGTTACAGCTCAGCAAGGCTACTGTGAGAAAGATCAAAGAGAACCTGCTCTGGGCCTTCCTCTACAATGTGGCTCTAATCCCGATAGCCGCAGGAATCCTGGTACCCTTCCTAGGTCCGGGAATCTATAACGTGCTCCCGCTCCTCGCTGGAGCAGCAATGGCGTTCAGCTCGGTAACTGTCGTCTCGAACTCGCTACTACTGCGGAGATTCACGCCGAAAATCTAGGAGGTGGACAAATGCAAAAAGACCCAGTGTGTGGAATGATGGTGGACGAGAAGAAAACGAAACTTACCTCGAAACACGGGGACAAGACCTTCTACTTCTGCTCAACATCCTGTAAGACCACGTTCGACAAGGACTCTCACCGATACGGACACATATAATCTAGGGGTGAACGTGAAACGAGTACTGAAGGGCGTTTCACGCAGACCACCAGAAAGCTCGCTGGAAAGAGAAAGAGAGCTTCTGGGGTCCCAAGACCACCCAATCTCTTTTGTATTCAAACTCACAAAGTAAGCGGAGCCTGGTTGATTCTTGAAGACGGTTGCCGGGAACCTGTCTGATCGGCGACTGCGGAAGAGCATCATTCGTATTCTGCGAGATAGCGAACTCTGCTCAATGGCCACACTGGACCCACGGAACCGGCCCCACATCAACACAGCGTATTTCTGTTACAAAGGCCTTGATGATCTGGAATTATTCTTCCTGTCGGACATTAATTCTCGTCACTGCAGGAACTTGTCGAGAAATCCGTCTTTGGCAATGACGATCTTCCGGACCAACCAGCCTTGGTACGCTCCTGGCCGTGGACTACAACTATTCGGTGCATGCTCCCAGACAGAAGGACAATCGGCCCGAGAAGCCGAACGAGTATACGCGAAGCGGTTTCCATCCTATGCGAGGTGGATGTCCAGTACGAAAAAGGACGAGAAAAAACTGGCAGAACAGTTGAGATCATATAGGTTCTACCGGTTTCTACCACAGCAGCTGAAGGTATTGGATGAAGCTGAGTATGGAGGAGCAACATTCGTCATGGTGACAATCAAGCGAAGAAATCCCGCGTCAAAGACCCGAAAAGGTTCTCCGATAGGTCGACCGATACTGGGTTGTCGTAGTAGACACTCGTAGCGCAAGATCTATTTTTCGGGGCTAATTCTTCGAGCCCATATTTTCTGGTCGAGGCGCCATGTCTGTCCCTTGTCGCGGGATTCCACGGCTCTCCAATCGAACGTATCAGGCGTGATCCCTGAAAAGATCCAGCGCTCTAGAAAACCTTCTGCGTTCTTGCCCTCGAGAATAATCTCATCGCCCACCTTTCGTGCCGTAAAAGTCTGCACAACTCGACTCAAGGGTGCGACCCATACGCAATGCCAAGCGTCAATGTTCGGGTCGTAGAATCGCACCATCGTCCCGAAGCCGGTTCGCGGAAACCCAGGCGGGGTATCTAGAACCACCCCCGTCATTACATCCTGGATAGCTGTGCCACCGAGAATCCATCCAAAGTGGATTTCTCCTTTCGCCCTAGCAGTTTTTCCATCTGGCAGGAAATACTGTGACTCGTATTCCCAGGTACCAGCAAATTGGCCGAAAAGCATCAGTTTGTCCTTGAGCTCAGAATAAGGACCGTCAGTCTCTATGCTTCTCATCACTGGCCTCGCGGTTGACTCGATCGGCTTGGTCGCTGTTTGCATTGTTTCTCTATCTCTTGAAGAGATATCTATTCGTCTTTTGAACTGGCGCTATGGCTTGCTGCGGCGGGCCTGCATTTCCTCGGTGACGGTCCAAGTCTTCTCCTTGTCATGAGATTCGACGGCTCGCCAATGGAAGGATGCTGGGGTAATCTGGGAAAATATCCAATGTTCAGGATAGCCTTCCTTGGTCTCGCCTCTCAGCACGATTTCCTCGCCCTCTTTCCTTGCCACGAAGCTTTGCACGATTCCTTGCTTGGGCGAGATCCAGATACTATGCCAAGCATCAATCTTGGGATCATAGTATCGGACCGTTGTCCCCGATGGAATGGCCTGAACGCCCCTGCCGTTTAGAATCCACCCGAAGTGGATCTCGCCTTCGGCTCTGATCTCTGTGCCATCCGGTTGTGGATAGCGAGCGTCCATTTCCCAATCTCCGACGAACTGGCCGAAAAGCATCAGCTTCTCCTTCAGTTCCGGGAATGGGGCGTCCGCTCCCAATCCCTTGATTGTCCAAACCTGACTTGGCCGTTGCAAACCAGCAACCTCGCTTATCATGAGCTCCGAGACGTCGGTGTTTTCAGATAAGTGATTCGCTGTCATACACCGGCTATTTCGAGACGGTGTAGCGATTATTCCTCGACCTCGGCGACGTACCAAGTCAGTTCTTTGACGGCACACGGATTCTACCGTCAATTGGCGGGTAGCGAGATATACCGTCCGGATGCCGTATCCTAGGCAATGACCCATTACGAGGTAGCCTTCAAGCTAAAGCACGAGTGTCCCTACAACGCCTTCTCGACAAGATATCCCAGCATCATCATCTCGCACTGGTGCAACTGGAGCAGAGACGTACTCGAAGTCGCTTACAAGAACTTGGAAGATCAGACAGTTATCAAAAGCATTCGTGATCTGATTAAACAGCTCGGAACAAAGGTCATCCGAAGATCGCAGGCGATGACAAACCTGCAAGTAGTATTGCAACACTGTGCTTGCGACAAGCTGCCGCCGCCCACCCTTCCGGTGATCGAACGGCGTAACTGCCTCGAAATCCAGCCTGCACTTTACACTGGTGGTTGGGAATATTACCGGGTTGTGGCTTTTTCGGAGAGGGACCTTAGGAACCTCTTCAAAGATCTTGATAAAGACTGCAATGTTGAAATCATGTCAAAGACAGCAATCTCAGAGGAATCAGTCCGCGAAACTTTCCCTGTCTCCACGGCATCGCTGCTAGGGAAACTGACAAGCAGACAGCTACAAGCGTTAATCGTCGCTCTTGACAATGGTTACTACAACATACCGAGAACTGCCACTGCGGGGGAAATTGCTCAACGGCTTCGAGTTCCGCGCACAAGCTTTGTCGACCACCTCCGGAAAGGAGAAAACAAGGTACTCCAGGCCGTCGGGCCATACCTCCGCCTCAAACCCGGCGAGACTTGACGAGCTGGAAAAGCTGGACGGTTATAC
Source organism: Candidatus Bathyarchaeota archaeon (assembly GCA_005883075.1). Classification (GTDB taxonomy): domain Archaea; phylum Thermoproteota; class Bathyarchaeia; order 40CM-2-53-6; family 40CM-2-53-6; genus 40CM-2-53-6. The sequence goes on from VBAX01000120.1 coordinate 8,376, forward strand.
AACAGCGGACACTTGACGGCTAACAAGTTATCTCGTAGCCTCGCATGTAAACGGTAAATGGCGCTTGCAAGGGAGGTGGAGTCAGAATATGGCGAAGTACAAATGCGAGGTTTGTGGAGACTATTCTAGCGAGCCAGGAAACTGTTGCGGACAGCAAATGAAGAAGGTAGCGTAAACTCATCGGGCTTGGACCAAGATGATCGGCCCCCCTTTTTCCCACATCTTCTTGCCTACTCGATCAGAGTTTGACTAGCTCAAGCCCCGCAAGATTATACGAAACTGTGAGGAGTCTGGTATCATCATGTTCACAGTTGAAGACCGTGATCGAGTTCGCAACCGCCTTGTGCAAATGAGCCGTGAGGACCCCCGACTAGTCGCCGGCGCACTGATAGGGTCTACGGCAGGAGGTGGTGGCGACAGATGGTCGGACTTGGACCTCACTTTCGGGCTGGCTGACGGAGCGGCAATAGATGATGTTCTCTCTGATTGGACAGCTCGTATTATGAACGAGTTCCAGGCCGTTCACCTATTTGACCTCCCACATCTGTCGACAGTCTACAGAGTCTTCCTCTTGCCCAACAATCTTCAGGTGGATTTGTCGTTCACTCCGGGAAACAAGTTTCTTGGCAAGGGTCTCAGGTACGATTTGCTCTTCGGGAACGTTCTCGAAAGGGACCCGGCCAAGCCGGCCTCTGCCGAACAGACCTTCGGGCTTGCCGTGGTCTATTTGCTTCACGCCCACGCCTGCATTGCTCGGGAGAGGATGTGGGAAGCTGAGTACAGTATCAGCGCAGCCCGAGACCAGGCGCTCGCGCTCGCGTGCCTTCATCGCGGTCTAAAGACAGCTTACGGTAGAGGTTTCGATGATCTGCCTCCGGAGACCTTGGAGCCTGTCACCGGAGCTCTCGTGGGTTCACTTGAAAAAACTCGGCTGGTAGGGGCTCTCGGGAGATGCGTTGATGTGCTCCTGCAAAATTCCCAGGACGTTTCCGAGCTTGCCGGGAGACTTGAACCGCAACTTGGTGAGCTCAAGTCGTATCAATGAGACTGGCTGGAAGAATGGACCGAGATTCAATTGCCTCCTTCGTGCGGTGGGGTAACAGGCTAGTGCGTGGGCCAGCCTTTCGTCAGGGGGCGACCCCGTTGGAGTCAGGGCTGAGAAAGTGGTTGCGACTCATCACGTCACCATGAATTGCCAGTCCGAGTTTCAGATGGCTTAGTAGCAGATGCTGTTGTTCGCCCGTATTGTTCTGCATGCACTACGAAAGTCGATTGCGATCCTCGATAAGCCTAGCCGTCATTATTACAACACTAGCCGTTGTATCAATAGTATCTTCTGTGCCTTCCATTCAGGCGGTTCCACCATCCCCGATCACTTGGACGGAAAAGAGTCCAATTCCATACAGAACCGCCCAAGCTGGCGTGATCGGTGGTTTCGATGGGAGAATCTATGTTATGGGTGGCTACTCTGGCGGACTACCGAACTCGACGGCTAGAGCGTACGATCCGAGAACCGACTCCTGGTCGACGCTTACAAGCATGGGCACACCAACGCGGGGCCCTGGAATCGCAATTGACCAGAACGGACTGATATACGTCATAAGCGGTTTCTCCGGTTCCGCGGATATTACCAATGTTCAGATGTACAATGTCTCCACCAACAGTTGGGGATCCGGTACGCCGATACCTACTGGTATCTGGATGCCTGGAGCGACAACCGGTACTGATGGTAGAATCTACGTGGTCGGCGGTGAATCATCATCAGGCGCTGCATCGACCCTTCTCCAAATTTACAATCCTCAGACCCAGGCTTGGTCATCGGGCCCGTCTATGTCAACTGGTCGGAAACAGTTCCAAGCTGTTGCAGCTCCCAATGGCCTGATCTATGCAATTGGTGGACTGTCCAGTGGAAATGTAGCGACTGCAACAGTTGAAGCATATAACATCACTGGCAATACTTGGAGCGGCAAGGCTTCCCTGCCGAGTGCGGTGTCGGTATTCGGAGCCACGTTGGGACCGGATGGTTTGATCTATGTGTTTGGTGGTTCAACCAGTTATACGAACAATATCGCCCCATTCTTTGGTACAGTTTACTCTTACGATCCGATGGCGAACCAGTGGTACAGCAACACCGAAGCCGTGCCTACTCCACGTAGAGAACTTTCCGCAGCCACTTCTAGTTACAATGGTCGAATGTATGTTATGGGTGGAGCGAACGGAACCTACTTGGCTACGAACGAAGAGGCAACTGTACCAGCAAGCAGCCCGCCACCACCTCCGCCCCCGCCTCAACATCCACCACCTACTGCATCCATAACTTCGATCTCGCCAAATCCGGCTCAGGTAGGACAGACAGTTACATTCGTAGGCTCAGGATCGGACAATGACGGCGACTCTATAGTTGCGTATTATTGGCGCTCCTCGATAAACGGGACAATCGGCACCCAAGCCACTTTCACAATAAACAATCTCCCAGCCGGGACCCACGACATCTACTTCCGCGTCCAAGACAGCCAGGGAATCTGGTCACCAGAGGCCGTTGCCACCATCACAATAGGAACTTCATCCGGTACAGGATTTCTGGGCATGTCCACCTTCTACTGGGACCTGCTAGCGCTTGCCTTGGCCGGCGTCGGAGTCCTCGTCGGTTATTTTGTATTCTTCAGGAAGAAGAGAGATTCTACCAGCCAGCCCGTGGTCGCACCACTGGCCCAGGGACCTGTTAGTCCTGTTAGTCCACAATAACAGACTACTTCGTCGCGCATTTTCAATCCAAATAGGGGCAAAGTTCCCGCTCCAGTACTTTTGCTGATTTCTTTTCTGTTCCGTGATCAGAGAATCTCGTTTAAGTAAGAGTCTCAGAGAAATGAGGGATTATGAAGATCAAAGTAACCAGCATATTTGTTAACGATCAAAACAAGGCGCTTGACTTCTATACGAAGACTCTAGGCTTTGTCAAGAAGGCCGATGTTTCCGCGGGTAAATACAGATGGTTAACAGTCGTCTCCTCTTAAGAGGCGAATGGGCCTCAGCTGGTTCTCGAGCCGAACGACAACCCTGCCGCCAAATCCTACCAAGAATCCATTTACAAACAAGGGATTCCCTCAACTATGTTCTTCGTTGACGACATTCAGAAAGAGTACCAGAGACTGAAAAAACTCGGCGTTAAATTGACAATGGAGCCAACAAAGACCCCCGGCTCAACCATAGCCAGGTTTGACGATACCGTTGGCAATCTGATACAAATAACACAGCTAGGCTAGCAAAAAAAATCGTACCCGGACGATTTCAACGCGATTCGTTCGGGAATCGGCCAGGTATGCTGATCAGGGTCTACGTGACTCCGAACGCGAGAGAAGCCCGCGTTGTCAAGGTCAGCGACAACTATTTTGAAGTCCGAGTCGATGAGATGGCTGTGGGCGGCCGAGCGAATAAGAGACTTCGGGAGATTCTAGCCGAACACTTCAAGGTCCAAAAATCGAGAATCTCCATTCTAAAAGGAACAAAAACAAGAAACAAGCTCGTCCAAGTAATTCTCGAACGCACTACTGACTCGCCACTGCAATCCTAGCAAATTTCCCATCGGCGCTGGTTTATTTCTGCCCTTTAGGGAAACGATACTCTGGAGGGCAAGTATCCTTTGGCCGGCAGCAGACCGAGTGTTGATTATGGTCACGGTTTCCCAGCCGCCCCGGAGGATGGATTGGAGGGCCAAGCGCAGAAAACGACTGACAAACGGCCAGAACCAAGACTCCCAATCTTCTCAATCCTCGATTCGATAGACTTCTCGGAACACTTCATAATCATCGGTGATGTCGGAACGGGGAAGAGCACCGTAACCCCGATTCACGAATACGGATTTTGGAAGGGAAAGAAGCAGATTGTCATCCGCGAGCCCTCGAGAGCCAGCTGTAATGCTCTCTTCTATTCTCTCCAGGCGCTTCATCCAGAACTGGGAGATGAGCTGGCTGTCATTACGAAGGACACTCAGATCAATGTTAGTGGTAAGATCAAGATAGTCACAGACGGCGTCTTGCTAAGAATGCTGGCCGAGAACGCGATCTATGATTCTTCGATCTACTTTGACGAAAGCCACCAGATGTCCTCTCAGCTGGAACTGTGCATGTCGCTCGCAAAGAAGCAGGAAGCCAGCGCAAGGAACCTGTTCCGGGTCATGAGCGCCACAATCGACCCGAAGGAGTTCCTATCCTTCCTAGGCATCTCGAATCTTTACCGTATGAGCGGTCGCAGATACCACGTCTCGCTCGAAGTCGAGCTTTCAGAGGATCTAAATGGAATGTTCAAAACCCTAGACC
>VBAX01000121.1 GCA_005883075.1 Candidatus Bathyarchaeota archaeon
CCAGCTTTTCCGGGGTAGCTTTGCCCAGGACTAGTATGCCGGGCTCGCGCCCTATTCCTGGAATATGGAGTGCGTTGAGGTAGTATAGCCCGGTCCACGGCTTGCGGGAGCCGGCCGAGAGTATGCACGGCTGTCACCCGTGCGACACTCGAGTAATTCTCGAGCGCGTTGCGGGTTCGAATCCCGCCCTGGGCGCCAAACAGCTCGAAGTGCTAGCAAGAACACCTTTTCTAAATCAGTATCTCAAAACGGTCCTAAAAATCGGATCCTGAAACCCAGTTTTGAAATCAATATCTTAACCCGGTTCTCAAAATTGGACGCTGAGACAAGTTCCGGAAACGACTTCTTGAATCGGCGTCTGGAATCGGTAGCCGCGAATTTTCCGGCCCCCGGGGGGCCTACTCAAGTCGCGCGCCGCGCGCCCCACCACCCATATGACGCCCAACCGAAGAGGGCGAAGCGGCCAAGGCTTAACACAGGCGACCCCTCCCAACCCAGCCCGGACAGCACCTTGGTTTCCATAATCCATTCGCCACCCCAGGAGATCGTCGTCACCGGCCTAACCAGCTTCACCAACCAGGTCAACCTTGCCTCCATGGTCGCCTTCGTCATGAACGTCTCCGGCCAGCCACTAGCCCTCTACTGGGCCGAAGGAGTAGTCTTCCTAGCAGACTTCGTCGAACCGGAAGCTCTCCCCGAAGAATATGTCAAGGGAAGAATCTACGCCTCCAACATATCCCACGCGCCAATGGCAAAATACAACAACTTCGTACGCGTCGGGAACATCGAAGTCCCAGTAATCGACGTAACCTCGAACATTGGACTACGAGATCTTGCGCGCTGGATTAGAGAAAATCACCAGTCTGATCCCGAGAAATCTTAACTAGACGCGAACCTCGCGTCTTGGTCGTGTCCCGGGGTAGCTCAGCCTGGAAGAGCTTCCGAGCCGCCCCCTAAAACAGCGGGCGACGAAGACGCTGTAGGTGTGCGCCCAGTGCGCAGCCACGTCAGCCTTACCAGGCTAACAGTAGACACCGGAGTGTCGCCGGAGAACCACTAAAACCGGTTCGGCGAATTCAAAACAGAGGCTAACAAGCCTCTATGAGACTCCGGTCCCCGGGACCACTCTTGCCGATGAACGAATCGATTATGTCTTACTTCGACTTTACCGCAGCCGTTCGACCCTCAAGCTCTCTCAATATCAGCTCATTTTGCTTCATCATGATCCTGTTCTGATCTGTAAGGATTCGCAGTGCACTAGCAATTAGGGAGAGAGAGGGGTTGTCCCACTTGAACTCGTTTTCTTTAGCAGCCAAGGCTTGCTTGCCCTTGATAATGGACCCACGGAGGTTCTCATCGCTCTCGTCATCAGCGAAGGCCGCACGGTTCTTCCGATCCATCTTGTCGGATAAGCTAGCAGCCGCATGTTCACGTTTAACGTCCGGGTAGCAGTCTTCGCAGAACCTCAGTCCTTTGAGCTCTAGGAGCGGGTCGATGAGGCTCAAGGTCTTACCGCATCTGGAACAGAAATCTGCCATGTCACTAATTCAGCTCTAATTGGCAGTTGGCTGTTCCAGCGCTATTAAAGAGTCTTGTAACCCGTTCGCGCCACTGTCCCCTTTTCCAATCGGTTATACAAAAGCGAGGTCGGAAAGGGAAGGCCGACTCTTACTTGTCCCCGCGGAGTCCCCACCCAGCTTTGAAAGTCGGACTAATCCTCACGAAGGGCGCCTCGCCTTCTTTCCATGGGTCGCGCTTTACCCAGTCTAGTTTGGAACGGAATATCTTGTAGAGTTTCCGGTACTCTTCTCCCTTTTCGATAATTGAGACCGAACCGCTGATCAAGAGCAGTTTCTGAGTTCCAGCTGTGTCGACTAGTATTGCTGCGTGAGGATTTTCCCTCAGGTTCTTGAGCTTCCTTGTCCCGTAGTCCGTCACGATGTAGGGTGCTCCTTCATGCCAGACGTAAGATACTGGTACGACGTGCGGCTCGCCCTTCTTGGATGCCGTCGCGAACCTGCACAGCTCGTTCTGCTCTAGAAATCTAATCTCTTTCTCTGTTAACTTAACAGGGTCCACGGTTCCTTTCAATTTCAGATCATCCAGAGGTTCGCCTGAGATTTCAAGCTATGCGTTCGAGAGTAGGAAGAACTTTCGATCGGCGAGAAGTCTTCTTGATTGTGGCGGGCCCGCGGGGATTCGAACCCCGGACCTACAGCTCAACCCGCTCCAGGGCATAGGGGGATCGGCCCATGAATAGACTGCCGCTCTATCCAGGCTGAGCTACGGGCCCAAAAGGTTTGGCTATGATGAATCCTAGTTAATAGTTCCTAAGAATGGCCGGTGGAGTGCGGACCCGGTAAGGATTCTTCAAGTCCACCGAATGAGCATTTGACTCGGTGGCACTCGCCCCGCCCTGAGATCAGTCATGTCTTGCAAAAAACTCCTGCGGATCTACGACGTGAACCCGCTTTCCCTTCTTAACAAGCTCCTCAGCGACCTTCTCATTGCTAGTGAAGAAACAACCGTCCCCGGTGAAGAACCTCAAAGTTCCATGAGACGACTCATTACATACCATGAAATTCGCCATCGACTTATCATCATCGAGATCTCCTCCACAGATCGGACACTTGAACTCAACCCACATGACTATTCTATCCGTTGCGCGTGGCGGACGCTAGTCCTATAAAGGAAAATCCCGACGGGAAATCCCCGAGTTCCACCATGCCTGACGACAAGATAGTGATTAAGACAAAACACGGAGAACTTAGCCTCGAACAGCTAGCCGAGGCGCAACACGGTATGGCGCATCTGATGAAAGAGGTCGGAGAAAGATATCACGTCCTCTACTATGCCGCGAAAGCACTCAACTGGAAGCTGGCACAGTACCAGCTCAACCAGGTCATCGCCCTCTTCAGAATAGGCGCCACTCTCAGGCCAAAGTTCACCGAGGACTTGAACGGTTTCGTCAAAACACACTTTCATCCCATGACCGAAGCCATTCATTTACAAGACTGGAAGAGGTTTGAAGAGGCCTTCAAGAAAGGGATTCAGGGTAGCGACCAATTCCACGAAAAATATGGATACGGCTACGTCCATTTCGTTTTACCAAAGAATCCGCCGGAGATGTACGACCTGAACCCCGACAAGTCACAGACCGGTTAGGGATTCCGCGCTTCCTATCTGGCTGATTAGTTTCTTCGCGTGAAGGAGGTGCTACCCTGCTGCTACAGTCACATGAATGAGCCTAGTCCTGGTTTCTCTTTTGACGCGTCTCCGTCTCAAATTCCTAGCTCTCGAACGAAAGCTCATCATTCCACGTTTCCCTGACAGCATCAAAGGCCCTAATATACCAAGCTGACGGGGGATATTTTGATTTGAATTTTTCTGACTTATCCGAAAAAAGAATCGATGAGATTTCTGTCTAGCCTGGAAGCTAGCTAGTTCTTTCAAGGGTTTTTTGGATCTCATCAACTACGGTCGTTAGTTTGACATTCTTTTCTTGCCCTGTTTTCATATCTTTCAGACGGACGTTTCCTTCCTTGATCTCCCTAGGACCGAGAACCAGTGATACTCTTACCCTCAACGCGTCAGCGTACTCTAGCTGTTTGCTGAGCGGGCGTTGTTTGAGGTCGTAGTCGGCCCTGATGCCCTGGCCTCGAAGTTGTTGAACGACTTTCACGGCCTCGTTCCACACGGTTTCGTTGACCGTGACGACGAAGACCTGCGGGCCTTGTTGGATGTCGGGGAAAAGGTCTTTCCGCTCTAGGGACAACATGAGTCGTTCGTAGCCGCCTGCTACTCCTGTTGCTGGCATGTCTCGTTTTCCGTAGATCTTGCACAGCTTGTCGAAGCGGCCGCCTCCGAGGACCGCACCTACGTCTTCTCCCTCGCTGTCGTATGCCTCGAACACCGTTCCGTCGTAGTAGCTTATTCCCCGTACGATTCCGAGGTCGATCCTGATCTTGTTTTTCTTTCCGAGGGATTCTACCCGGTTGATTGTCCCCGAGAGTTCTTTGAAGCCCTGGTGGATCATGTCGCCTTTGGGCAGTTTGCTTTCTAGTTCCCCGAGGACCTTGTCTGGGTCTCCGCCCATATCGGCGAAACCCAGGATTCGCTTTACCTTGTCCTTCGATAGGCCTGCCCGGGTGAATTCTCTCTCGGCCTGTTCAGAGCCGATTTTTCCCATCTTATCGATTATCCGGATCAGATGATCGAGGTCATTCTGGGACTGGATTCCCAGACCCCGAAGGAAACCTTCGATCAGTTTTCGGTTACTGATTTTGACTAGATGGTCTTTGAGGCCGACTGATTCCAGGATATCAGAGCTCAATGCTATGATCTCTGCGTCGGCCGAGGGATCTGCGACTCCATAGATTTCAGCGTCCCACTGTGTGAAGTACCTGTAGCGGGCGAACTGGGGTTCGTCGTAGCGCCAGACTCCGCCGATGGATGATATCTTGATTGGTTCGGGGAGGTCGAACCTGTTCGCGATCATCCGGGTCATGCCGACCGTGAGGTCGAATCGTAGTCCGAGGTTTCGTTCTGCTTTGTCTTTGAACCAGTAGATTTCGTCCCTTATTGTGGGACCTGATTTTGCCTCTAGGGTTTCCAGGTTTTCTACGGGGCTGGGCTCGAGCATCTGGAATCCGTAGTTCCAGAGGACTTGTCGTATCTTGTCGGTGAGCCAGATCCTGCGTGCCATCTCTTCTGGGTCAATGTCTTTCATGCCTCGTGGAAGGGTGAACTGTGGTTCTGACAGGGTGCTGTGTTTCTCCGTCTGGGAGATTATTTTCCTTCGAAGTGTTCAGTGTTTAGTGTATAATAGACGATGTCTGTGCGTCTGTCGATCACGGCGAGGACTAGGTCTTTTCCTTCCTTGTTGGCTTTCGCGGAGAGCCTTGCGAGCTTTTCGAGTGTGGATTCTCCTCCTTCGAAGACGATTGACACCTGCCTTCGTGTGGCTCCTTTTCCGAAGGTTTCGAAGTCGAAGCCTTCTTCTGACTCTCGAACTAGGTAGCCTCTATCTCGCAGGTCACGGTATACAAGATACTTGGTCCATATTGTTGCTTTGCCAGTTGATAGTTTTGTGACGAGATTCTGGAGCGTTTTCTCCTTTCCTGTTTTCTCGTCTGTTACGTGGGCTCTTCGTTTCTCGACGAGATAGAATGCTTCGTAGGGGCTGAGGAAAAGTCTGTTGTCTGCTAGGGTTCCGAACGCTTTCTCTCGGAGTTCCATGAGTTTTTCCGGTTCTTTGAGGTAGACTTTGTTCTTGGAGAGGAAGGCTTCGAGAACTTCTAGCGCCATCAACCATCGCACCAGTTATGATTTGAAAGTGGTCAAGCTCGGGCAGGCGTCTATAAAGGCATGCGAACAATTGGGATCGACAAAACGGAGTTCTTGAGAAGTGCCTGGGAAAAAAGGGGACTCGCTTGAGCCAGTGCGATGGAAGAATGGGGTCTTGGAGGCTATTGACACAACGAGGTTGCCGGGTAGGCTGGTGTATGTTCGGATGCGGACAGTGGATCAGGTTTGTTCGGCAATCCGTTCTATGAAGGTTAGAGGGGCTCCCTTGATCGGCGTTGTTGGCGGATATGGTATGGTATTGGCCGCGATGAATCTGAGGGACAGTGATTTGAACCGGGCTAGATTGCAGCTTCGCAAGTCTGCTGACGCTTTGATCTTGACGAGGCCGACGGGGGTGAATCTTCGCTGGGCCGTAGAGCGAGTCCTCAAAGCGTCTTCTCGGGCAGAGTCGGTTGCGTCTCTCGGTGATGAGTTGAGGCGGGAGGCTGATGCGATTCTTCGCGAGGAACTTGAATCCGCTCACAAGATCGGACGCTTCGGCGCGGCTTTGATAGAGGATGAGGATACTGTGCTGACGCACTGCAATGCTGGGGCTCTTGCGACCGCTGGATACGGTACGGCGTTGGCGGTTGTCCGGTCTGCGGTTGAACAGGGGAAGAGAGTGTCTGTGATCGCGACGGAGACGCGGCCGTTGTTGCAGGGGTCGAGGCTGACAGCATTCGAGCTGGCGCGGGACGGGATTCCAGTCCGCATCATCGCTGACAGCGCGGCCGCACAGCTGATGGCTCAGGGAATGGTAGACAAGATTGTTGTCGGGGCGGATAGGATATTGGGAACGGGGCACGTTACGAACAAGATAGGGACGCTGCCGATAGCGCTGGGGGCGAAGTTCTATGGTGTACCGTTCTACGTCGCAGCGCCAGTGTCAACGCTGGATCTGGTGACTGACGTGTCGCGGGTGGTTATTGAAGAACGGGATCAACGAGAAGTATTGTCGATCGGTGGGAGGCGTTTTGCTCCGAGGAATGTGGAGGCTTTGAACCCGGCTTTCGATATTACGCCGCCAGAACTGGTTACTGGGATTGTGACGGATCGTGGGGTGGTCCGTCAGCCTTTGGCCGAGAATATTCGGGCCTTGTTTGGCTGATTCACGAAGGAAGACTGCCATGGCAGGGAGTGGTGAACGTGGAATTCTCAACGTTTCACGAAGGGCGGGGCGCGAGAAAAAAGACCACCCCCGGGGGTCGAGAAAAGAATGCTTATTTTTCGAAAGAATGTTTGGGCAAAATAGTTGGTGGAAAAGAGGAGTTTACGAGAAAAAATTGTCATAGAAAGGAAAGATCTATTGGAGAAGAATGAGAGTATCTCGGAAAAGTCATGCTTGGTCGAGCGGAATTTCGGAAAGAACTCTTTCCATCCCTTCCGCGTATAACGGTATACCTTTTCTACTGATAAAGAGTAGGTTTAGGCGGATATTTCCCGAACTTCTCTCGTTTCTCTTGACTCTCGTTCCTTCTCCTTAGGCTCCTTCTTGATAACCGGGGTTACCACCTCCACAGGCACGTTTCCAGCCGACTCTATACGAGCCTTCCAGTCAATCCCAATGGACACGAGAGCATAGATTCCGATGACTTCCGCCTTTGCCTTCTGGATGATCTTCATCATCGCCCGCTGGGTCTCTCCACTATCGATTATGTCATCTACAATGAGTACGCAGTCCGTCTTCTTGATCGAGTCCCGCGGAACGAACAAGCTCAACACAACAGCAGTCTTCGGAGGAACGAAAATTTCCTCGATAAACTCTCTCACTCCAACCTCTCTCTGTTTCTTCGCGACAAGTAATCCCACACCGAGCCTGTGGGCCAGGAGAGTTGCGAGCGGGACTCCATCAACCGCGGCAGTCATGATCTTCGTAACTCTCTTACCGGCGAACTTACCAACCGCATGTTGGACGGCTCGTTCCATCAGCATCGTGTCACCTATGATCGCGGTGTTGTCAAAATATCCTCCGTCGTCAAAGTGAATTCTCTCTAGGAGTTCTTTGTCTAGGCTCATGTATCTCTGCAGTGTCTTGTTGATCTCTTCTGCTCTCTCCGCTGTCGGCAAGACATGTCCTTTCACGTACCGGCTTAGAACTGTTTCAGGTAGATGCACCATCGCTGAGAGTTCTCGGTAGGTGAACCGTTGTTTGGCCAAGTTGAGCAGTTCGATCGTCATGAGTTTGTATTTGAGATCTAGAATGCGGGAAGTGTCCTTCATTTCTTGTATCGGCACCTTAGCAACTCGTACCCTGTATAACGCTTTCCTTTATTTTGGCGTGTGTGATTTTTTTCTGCGACGACTCGCAACTACTCCGGTACTATTCTGGTAGCGGCCGGCGTACTTGTTGATCGCGGGCTTTCCAAGTCTTAACAGGGAGAGCTGAATGAACCTCTCACCCTTTGCGAGATTGACAGCGCTGTCTCCGGAATTATAGAGACTGACAGTGAGCTGTCCACGAAAGCCCGGGTCTACTAGAGCGAGACTCGCGAATAATCCTTCACGCGCTAGAGACGAGCGAAGATGTAAAAATCCGACAATAGTATCAGACAGTTCGACCCTTTCAATGCTAGCCACCAGTGAATGTTGTTTCGGTTCTAGACGAACCTCTCGATCGATCCTCAAATCTACTCCCGCAGGGTTTACCCTGAATCCGCGCGGATGGATGCCCAGTTCTCCCTTCCTCATCGCGGAAGTGATCTCTTTGTCCGAAAGGGCCATTGACAGATACCGGTCAACCACCGTTCACTATTCAAGGCTTGGAAGAGGACACGATTGAGTCAAAAAATGGCTGAGCCGAACCTGGCTGAGAAACGGGTCTGGAGCAAGGGAATGAGACACCTCAAGAAACGCGACCCCACACTTGCAAAGATCATCAGTCGCCTCGGACCCTACGAGTTTCGATTGGACGATGATCACTACGAAACGCTGGTCGGCTCGATAATCTTCCAGCAACTGGCCGGAGCCGCGGCGCGCGCAATACTCAACCGGTTCAAACAAATCTACGATGGCAAGATTCCACGGCCTCGCCAATACCTCGACACAGAAGAGCAATATCTGCGCGCGAGCGGATTATCCCCTCAGAAGATCAGATACATACGAGATCTATCCGAGAGAATCGAGAAGGGCGTCCTAGATCTCAAACAATTGTCCCACCTTCCAAGCGATGAAGTTGTAAAAGAACTGGACGAAGTGAAAGGGATCGGACGATGGACTGCGGAAATGTTTCTCATCTTTGTCCTAGGACGAACAGATGTGCTGCCAGTTGACGATCTCGGACTTAGGAAGGCTGCCCAGAAAATCTACCGATTAAGAAAGCTCCCGACAGAAGAAAGACTCGAAAAATTGTCGAGAGATTGGCATCCTTACTGTTCCATTGCAACGCTCTATCTATGGAGGAGCCAAGAAAAACCGCAAGACCCCGTGAAATGGTAGCTTGCACTGGAGATTCGAGTTCTTGCTGATGTTACCAGACGATGCTGCATCCGAAAGGCGTTGTCTCCGGTACTGCAACGGGTCTACTCGCTAGGAGATCTTCGATCGCATTCCTCAAATCGCTGATTGTTACCCTGTCAGGATTCCGAGAATCGTCGATTCGACCCTTATAGCGAAGCTTGCGCGGTTCATCCAGCAGAAACACGTGGGGTGTACACACAGCCCCATAGGATCTGGCCACGGTCCTGTCTTCGTCCTTGACGTATGGAAAGTTGAAACCTTTCTCCCTAACCCTTAGGACCATTTCAGCATACGTATCGGCCGGAGAAAGATACGAGTTGTTCGAGTTCAAAGCCAGCAACTGAACATTTTTCGACGCGTAATCCTTTTGGATCCTAATCATACGGTCTTGACAAGCTTTCACGGTTGGGCAACCATTCGAAATGAACAACAGAACGAGCAGTTTCTTATCTTGGAAGGATGAAAGGGAGTAGCGTTCCCCATCCACGCCGAGTAGATTCCCGAAATCCGGAGCACCAATTCCGATTGTGAAGGTTTCGGTTCTCGCTTGGGGAAGCTCCACTTCTGGCACCTCTCGTACTCATCGGCCATTAGTAACGGTTGATGAGCGCTAAGTCCGGTCTCTGCTAGAACTTGTCGGGGAAGTGTTTCATGATGCCCTGCGAGATCGTGTCCGCGACCGTGTTGATCTCGGTGAAGACATCATCGAAGGCTGCCACATCATCGTCCCATCGCTCGTCAAGGCGTGCTTCAACCTGTTTCTTTGTCAGAGTCAGGTGCTGATGGAGCAGGTCAAACATGTCGTCCTTCGCCCAGTGAGGATTCGTCTGGCTTAAGAAGCCGGCCATCTCGTCAGCGTTCACTGTCCATTTGCTATCTTGAGTCTCGAAATTCTTCTGGTCTCCAGCCTTGGCAAACTCGATAAGATCAACGCCCAAGAGGACGTGTTTCCTCAAGAGTTCTGCAAGTTTCCTTCCTGTTCCTTCGCCATAGTAGGGCACGAGAGAGTTTCCGATGTTATCAGGAGTCTTCAATAGTCTCTCCTTTGCTGCTATCATGTCCGGCGCGTCTTCCAGTGCCGAGACAGCGTACTGTCTGGTCCAGATTGCATGATCTGCCCAGAGCTTCCGCATGTTCGTCTTCAGGGAGAGGGTTGTCTCATTCATGATGGTAGCCGAATAACAAGACTCTATCTTCTTTAATCTATCGGCTGGATTCTCCTTCCCCAATTTTGTACTGCGCTTCCGAAAGTGAAGCCAAATCCCTCGACGGACGCGCGCGACGTTACCCTTAGCTGACGTTCGAGGTACGCGTCACTGGAAATAGGCGCGACATTCGTCACCTCGGGTAGTAGAGAAAAATGCCCAAGTCAGAACAGACCAGCTGGGTCTTCGCGAACGTCAAGGGAGGGATAACGCGCGCCATTAGCCAACTGCGAAAGATCAACAGTGTCGAGACGGTCACCCCTGTCACAGGCAGATTCGATCTTGTTATCAAGATAGGAACCAATGAGCCACGCAAAGCTTTCAGCATCGTCGAGAAGATCAGAAAGATCAAGGGTATCGCGTCTACCCAGACTGGAATTTCCCTTCAGAAAATCTCGAACCCCAAAAAGGACGAATCAGAAGATCCCATCGCCTTCGCGCTGGTGAAGGTGAGAGGTGCTTTCAAGAACGTTCTACAAAAAATCAAGACGTTCCCGAACTTTGTCGAAGCCCACGTTATACCTGGAGAGTTCGACATATTCGCCACATTCCACGGCTACAGTCCAGAAGAGCTCTTGGAAACTTCCGTTGAGAAATTAAGTAGCATCAACGGAGTAACCGCCATTGAGACCCTCGTAGCCTGGACACCAACATCGCCATTCTAGAAGACTTCTCGAATCTGACTCTCCGGCCTCTCTTTCCCTTGACCAGTTTGACTTGATTGCAATATGAGACACTTGACCGAGTTCCGCTGTGCCGGATATTTGGTGGCGGGC
>VBAX01000122.1 GCA_005883075.1 Candidatus Bathyarchaeota archaeon
GACCCACTTGGTTCTTGGACGATAATAGTAAAGGCCAAGGACATCAACCAGAACTCCGGAGTGAGTCTTCCAGTTAATGTCACGATTACAAAGAGCGACTTGTTTGTCGACGCCATGGTCACTTACAACTCCAAGGGAGTTCCAAACACTAGCTTTTCGACGGGGGACACAGTGTTCCCTTACTTTCGAATAAAGTACTCGGGCTCCAGTGGAACTTTTCTGACGACTGGCCAGTACTTGGTCTCCGTCAAGAACCCTTCGGGAGCGACTATGGCGAACCTCACGGCGGTGTATGATGCAAACCGTATTGGATTCTATACACCTACTGGTTACTCTGTCTCTGCTTTCGACCCAGGCGGTGCTTGGACGATTGTAATCGACGCGTACAGTCTCAACGATGGCTTTGGGAATACCGGACCTAACTTCGACGCGTCCGTAAGGATGGATGTTGTGACTTCACCGTTAGGTTATCTCCCGTTCGTGATCGGCGGGGCGGTCGCCTTGCTCGGGGGGATTCTTGTGTTGAAGCGCTATGATACGTCTCTTGAGGGATTCGAGCATCTCGAACAGATGATCGGGGGGCCGATTCCTCGCGGGTCGAGTCTCCTGTTGGTCGGGGATCCGGGTAGTGGAAAAACGGTTCTATCTTACGAGTTGTTGCATGACGAGCTTGAGGTGGGAAGACCGTGCGCGTTGCTGTCATATGATGCCTTTCCCGAGGATGTTCAAGGCCGTATGAGCGAGTTCGGATGGGATATTATCTCCCACCTCCGCAAGGGGCGATTGAAGATCATTGATTGTTATTCGGGGTTGGCGGGGCAGGGAGAAGGTGCCTTGAGGGATCCGTCGGATCTCACCGAGCTTAACATTCAGGTTACATCTTTCATAACTAAGGCTAAGAATGCGCCGGTGACTCTTATTCTCGACTCTCTTACGCCGATCTTTAACGGGGTCGAAGCTAAGCAGGCGATCAATTTCCTCCAGACTGTCGGAGCGAAAGTGAAGAAGACTGGGGGACTGTTTATTCTAACCGCTTCCAGAGGCGCTATACCGGAAGATTCGATTGCGAAGATCAAGAGCATAGTAGACGGCGTCATCGAACTCACCTTGGTACGGTCAGGAAGGAAGGGGGTTAGATACCTGTCAGTCTTGAAGATGGAACGGAGAAGGATCGCATCGGAAACGGTTTCGTTCGAGATAGCGAGGGAGCGAGGTCTTGTCTTTCGAGTCTCGCGCTTCGGAATCCTGCGGGCGAAGCTGCTGCAGCTTAAGATCAAGCCTGGCCAGCCATCTGAAAAACAAGCTCCAAGCGCCGTGACACCAGCTAAGGCGGAGGGGAAGCATGTGGATGAGAAGGGCAAGGAGGGAAAGACCCCTGACGTCTCGTCTAAGGGCGCTGGGACAAGGTAGCGCTAGAGCCTTTGAAAACGAGCTTTTAGCAAACGGTCTTTCCCTCTATCGATATGAGCGTGGTCTTTATCGGGCTGGGCCTCAATGATGAAAGAGGCCTCACGATCGAGGGGCTGGAGGAGGCTCGACGTTCGGGCAGTGTTTTTGCGGAGTTCTATACCAACATCATGCCCGGTTTGGACAGGAAGAAGCTTGAGCTTCTGCTCGGAAAAAAGATTGTCGAGTTGAGCCGAGTCCAGCTAGAGGATGAAGGAGGCAAGCAAATTGTTGAGGCGGTTGAGAGGGGGAGAGTTGCTTTCCTGGTCCCGGGCGACCCGATGATCGCTACGACTCACGTTTCTATCAGACTGGAACTGGCGAAGAAGGGTATCCCTTCAAGGATCATTCATGGCCCATCAATAACGTCTGCGGTCTGCGGAGCTACGGGTCTTCAGAGCTACAAGTTCGGAAAATCTGTCACTCTCCCTCACGAATCTGGTGTTCCTGGCTCAGTGCTGGACACTATACGCGATAACGGCAAGAGGGGATTGCATACGCTGTTGCTTCTCGATGTCAGACCGGAGCAGTCAAAACAGCTTACGATAGGGGAGGCTGCAGCCAAGCTGGTGGTCGCGGATCCCCGACTTCAACGGTCGTTGGGCGTTGGCGTCGCACGGATTGGATCCGACGACCAGTTCGTGCTTTCTCGAAGGCTTGAAACGCTTCAGCACCAGGAGTTTGGGAAGGTCCCTCATTCCCTTGTAGTACCGGGAAAGCTACATTTCATGGAGGCCGAATCTTTGAAGGCATTTTGTGGAGCGAGCGATGAGGATTTGAGGTCGTTGAAATGAGGGAGCAGGCAGCGGAGCGGGCTGCGAAGTATCTGGAGACAACATCTCAGTCTCTGCGAATGTTGAAGAAAAAGAAGAGTGAAGCTCCTGTTCCATCGTCACGACTGGATCATATGCTAGAACTCGCCCGAGGTTACACCCAAG
The DNA here is from genome assembly GCA_005883075.1 of Candidatus Bathyarchaeota archaeon. Taxonomy (GTDB): domain Archaea; phylum Thermoproteota; class Bathyarchaeia; order 40CM-2-53-6; family 40CM-2-53-6; genus 40CM-2-53-6. Next base: position 2,385 of record VBAX01000122.1, read on the forward strand.
ACGCGAAGCACTACCTCGACAAGCGGAAACCGGTCACCGCGCTCGCCTGCGTCGCTTATGCTGAGGGTCTTCTTGACGCGCTAAAATTTCTCGAGTTGGCAGAGTTCTAGCGAGACCGGATTTGTTCCGGTAACACTTCCCTGATATCATGGGCCACGTCTATTATCGCCGAGATTCATGGAAGACTGTGCGGGCTGTGGCAAGCAGATACACAAGGACGAACCTGTCTCAGCCTCGTTCAGCCAGGAAGGGCAGAGGCGGTTCTTCCACAAGACCTGTGAGGACAGAGCCGAACACCTGACCAGATGGAAGGAGGAAGCTGCCTGGGCTTTTCGGGCCACTCGACTAACAACCTCCGAATGGAACGCATGCAGTCCCAGGAAACACGTCGGAGTTTGGCAGTCAATATTCATCGCTCGAAGAGACGAGGACGTCTGGTGCCCAGACTGCGGTCTAAAAATCGCGAGACACGAGACGATTGCCTGTCCGACTTGTGGCGGTCGAGTCATAATCACTAATTCTGAGGCTACGAAGATGGTATTCACTCATCGCGAGGCTCTCTACAAGCTCCAAGTACACTGTACAGAGCGAGGGGATGACTCGTTCGTCTATGCTATCATAAGCGGGTACACGCCTGTTACGATCACTTCGAAGAAGGGCGAAGCACCGGAAGCTTCATCGAAGCAAGCTATGATGTTGAAGTACGAGCCGAAAGGGGATCCCAAACGCGGCTTGACAGTTTAGCCGAACTCGGCAAGAAGCGTTCTTATTCCTTCAACCAACAGCCTCTTTCGTTCTGATCTTGCCGAGAAAAACGGTGCTAGCCACTGGTGTCTTCGATCTTCTGCATATAGGACACCTCAGATTCCTTGAAGAATCAAAGAAAACGGGAGGCCCGCACTCCAAGCTTGTTGTCGTAGTCGCCCGCGACAAGACCGTCCGTCGCAGGAAGGGAAAGGGTCCGATTGTCCCTGAGGATCAGAGGCGGGAGCTCGTTGCAGCCCTCCGAGTCGTCGATCGAGCGATTCTCGGAAGGGAAGAAATCGATCTCCTAGGCATCCTCAAAGAAGTCAAACCTGACATTGTGTGTGTCGGCTATGACCAGGATGCGATAAGAGCCGCTGTTACACGTCTTGTTAGGAAAGAAGAGTTGCCCGTCCGAGTTGTTCGGATACGAAGATTTGGGCCTATTGGCTTCAACAGTAGCTCAAAGCTCAAGAGCAGGATCGCGAAGGCGGTCTCAGCTTCTTAGGGACTGACTGGTACTCGGACGTGAACCTTGTCTCCGTCAACGAGTTTGAACTGCTTCCTCAGCGAGACGGGAGCGATCAGTTCCACAACGTCTTCGCCATAGTGGGCTCGAATGGGGAGGACGATTGCGCTCTTGACCTTGTCGTTGACCACGGCTCGGAAGCATTTTGCCGGGCCGTAAGTTCGCTTTTCGTTTGCGAATCCCTCGATGTACACGAACGGGTACGTGTCGAGGATCTTGCGATCATCGAGGTCTTCCTTGCTGACTCTGAGGTTCAGGGTGCCAGGAAACGGGTCGAAGCCTAGTTTGGACATGAACTGTTTCCTGTAGCCATCGAGGCTCATGTAGTATGAGCCCTCAGAGAGACCGGTGAATACCGATCCTGTGATAACTAGGTCTTTCTTGGGTGCTTCGAAGACTCGTTTCAGGTTAAGGTACATGTCGGATAGCTCTCGGAGTCCTTCTCCGGTTATTCTGACCTTCTGGTCTCGTCCATCTCGACTTCTCTCGATCAAGCCTAGTTTTTCCATCTCGATGAGACGGCGTGAGGCTGTTTGTTGTGAGCCTCCGATTCCTTTGGCAACATCTGATGTGCTGTTAACGACTTCTTTGGTCGTTGCGCCTTGTTCGGAGAGCTTGTAGAGAATTAGGAGGTGAGAGGGCTTCATTTCTAGACTGCTCGTCTTACGAAAGGCAGGTGAACGCTAACACTTTTCTATCTTTTTTCCGAGGCGGTCTAGAGCTTGTTCCAGTGAGAATCGTCTGACTTCAGTAACTACATCGCCTCTAGTAGTCTCGATGATTCGTCTCGCTGCGTCCATTTTGACTCTGAATGTAGGCACGATCGAAGTATGCTCTAGCGTCTGCAAGTCATCGTATATTCCTTCCATGGCGTCCAAGAGCTTCTCCGCCTTTCCGACGTCTCCTTTTCGGAGGGAGTTCAGTGCCATTCTTCGGAATTCTCCAACTGCGTCTAGTAAACCGAGTACGTAGCTTCGATGATCAGCGCCAGACTCGGCGATGGATACGATTCCTTCGTTCTGGGCAACTTTCCGTAAGGTGATCGCTTCCACGTATTCTTGGAACGCGACTATGACTCCGTTAGAGCCTCGAAGCTCTGGAGCGTCAATGGACAACTTTTCAATCTCTTGAAGTGTCTTCTCGGCTTGTTCCAACGTCGAGTTAGCTGCTTTCAAGTCTCCTCGGTGAATCTCGAGGATTGAGGATGATGACATTCTTGTGGCGGCTCTGGAGAGGTCGAGGATTTTCTCCCGTGTGCGGTCGAACTGGGAAAGATCCTTCTGGATCGCGTTCAGGTCCTTTTTTGTTAGCATCTTTTGAGCTTCTGCTCCGCTGGGCTTTGTCGTATTATAACAGGGTTCTCGTTAGTCGGATTTTGTCTTAACCAAACTGTGAGATTCTTCTTTTATCCCACCTTCGGTTATGACTAGCAGATCGACTCCATCTCCACTGGAGATGTCTCGGGCTAGAGCGGATCTTATGGCTCGTAGTATGAGTGGGCGGGCTTCGTCAATCGATAGTCCTTCGCTGTATTCTGATTCTAGGACTCCCATCGCGACTTCAGCGCCGGTGCCGACTGCGGCGAACTTGTCTTCGAGCACGGATCCGATCGGGTCCATGACGAATAGGCTTGGAGAGCCGTTATCTACTCCTGCGATTATGGTCTGGGCGAGGTAGGGGAAGAGGCGTCTTGCGGATAGGAGGTTGGCCATGAGTTTGGCGGCGTTCTTTACTGTTCCTGCTCGTCCTCGTTCGTATTCGTAGATGTTCATGTAGGCTAGTGCTTCGCGGGAGAGGACTTGCATGTCTCCGATTATTCCGGCGCAGCCGATTCCGATATTGTCTGTTATCTTGAAGACTTTCTTGGCGACCTTGCTCATGACGAATGTTCCGTATGCATATCTTCGCTCGGAGCCTAGGATGGCTCCTTCTTTGCATACGAGTCCGACTGTTGTCGCTCCAGGCATGTAGATGTCTTCGCCCATAATTGCGTCAGCGTTCGACCCTTTGCCGTTTTGCTATAAAGACTTCCTTTGGTGATTTCGATCTCTTTCCAAACGTTTTTCCGGTATTTGTTAGTTAGTGGGTTTCGACTGGGACGTGGTCGCGGATGGGTGTTGCGCGGTGTCCGAGCCAGGCTGGAACGTAGGGCTTACTCCAGTCGATAGGGCCGGAAGCGAATCTCTGTTGCATTCTTGCGAGATCGAGGTCCCATGCGTGGTCGAAGAACTCGTATGCTTCGTCCCACTCTTCGCCCCATTGCCAGCCTGAATGCTCGATGCGGACCTTGGTTAGGGCTTCAACTCTTTCAAAGTAGATATCAACTCGTGTTTTTTGTCTTCGGACGTTTGGGAACTGGGGTGGAGCCTTCCACTCTACAGATAACGTCTTCATCTGTTCGAGTCCGAGTATCTTGCAGCCTTCTGTTCCCCTGAAGCCTAATGGTGCTTCGGGGTCGAAGAGTATCTCGTAGGGGCCATGGTCCTCAAGCTTGATGTTGGCTTTCGGGGCGAGAAAACTCGTTACTCCCTCGTTGGTGGTCCAGACTGTCCAGACGTCCGTGATCAGCGCTGAGGTGATGGTCTCCTTTCGTAGTATCTTTGAATCCACAGAACCCACTGTCCTTGTCTTGCAGAGTTTCGGG
>VBAX01000070.1 GCA_005883075.1 Candidatus Bathyarchaeota archaeon
GAGAGCTTCCTCAACTGCCCCGATGACTTCTGCGCGTGCATGTCCGTCGAGCAACGCACCGTACGCCATGCAGTAGTCCAGATATTCCTCACTATCAACGGTTTTGAATTTCGAGCCTTTCGCTGACGCTACGAACAAGGGGTAGGGAGAGTAGCTTCTTACTGGGCTGTTGACGCCTCCCGGTATTATCTCTCTTGCGCGGCGGTAGAGCTGTTGGGATCTTGAATCTAGCCCAGCCATTCGGCCGCTTCCATCGCATGGTATGTCAGTATCATGTCGGCCCCTGCTCGCTTGATGCTAGTTAGAACTTCTATGATCGCCGATTTCTCGTCTATCCATCCTTCGCGCGCGGCCGCTTTTATCATTGAAAATTCTCCGCTCACGTTGTAGGCTGCGGTAGGCATCCGGAATCTTTTCTTCGCACGATAGATAATGTCCAGGTAGGATAGTGCGGGCTTGACCATGATTACGTCAGCGCCCTCTTTGATGTCTAGGGCGATTTCACGCAGAGCTTCTTCGGGATTGGAGTAATCCATCTGGTAGGTTCGTCGGTCTCCGAACTTTGGTGTGGAGAAAGCGGCCTCTCGAAAGGGACCGAAGAATGATGAAGCATGCTTCGCCGCATACGCCATTACAGCGACGTCTTTGAATCCGGTATCGTCGAGAGCTTGCCGGATCGTCTTGACTTGCCCATCGATCATAGCTGACGGTCCCACCATGTCAGCTCCAGCCCGAGCATGGCTTACCGCTATTTCTGCCAGTTTCGGAAGGGTCGCATCATTATCGATTCGTCCATCACTGACGAGGCCGCAGTGTCCGTGGCTTGTGTATTGGCACATGCAAACGTCAGTGAATACGACTAGCTCGTCACCATATTGATCCTTTAGATCCTGGATTGTTCTTTGGACTACCCCGTTCGGATCATATGCTGATGATCCGTTTTCGTCCTTGACGGTCGGAATGCCAAATAGGATGACGGATTTCACTCCTCTGTCCACAAGCCTCGCCACCTCTCGGCCTATTGTCGTGGAGGGATGTCGGCGCTGCCCTGGCATCGAGAGAATCGGGGCGTCGGTTTTCAAGCCCTCTTCTACGAACATCGGCTGGATGAGGTCTGACCGGTCGAGTCTAACTTCTCTTACGAGCTCGCGGATGAGTGGTGTTCTTCTGAGTCGCCGCATCCGCAGTGCGGGAAAGCTCAATTTTCGCTACTCTCCTTCGAATATCTGCCCGGCAACGGTCAGGAGTTTACTGTCGCCCTTTTTCGCAGCCTCACGGAGGTTGACGACTGGCTGGGCTAGGAGCTTCCGTACTAGTGAGAGGCTCATCTTCTCAAGTACTTCCCGTTGGTGCTCCGGCAGGTCTAGTTGGGATAGAGCCTTTTCCAGCTCCTCCCTCCGAATCTTATCGGCCTTGTGGAAGAGGTCTGAGACCATCGGTTCAGCTTCCTCGCGACGCAGGATATTCGAGATTTTTTCGACAGCCTCCTGTACCTTAGGTTCGGCCTCTTTGATCAATATCCTCCTAGCCGACACTGCTTGGTCGGTGATATCGCGAAGGTCGTCGATCGTCTTGATTACGATGCCTTTGAGCTGTTCTAGATCCGGTGAGACATTTCTCGGGATTGAAAGGTCCAGAATCATAAGTCTTTGATCCTGCTTCAGCTGAGGTCCAACAATCTCCTTGGTCAACAAGTAGCCGGTTGCTCTGGTTGCCACCACAACCAGTCGGAAGAGTCCTAGCTGCGAAAGGACATTCTTGATATCTTCGGGTTTGCCTCCGAAGGTTCTAGAGAACGACTCGGTTCTTTGACGTGTTCTGCTTGCAACGGTCACATCTCTGATTCCCCTGGCCTTGAATGCTTTCATCAGAATCATGCCGATCTGTCCTGTTCCGAGCAAGAGTATCTTGACATGGTCAAGGTTTCCCAGCGATCTCTCCGCGATCTTCAGGGCTGCAGATCCGAGGGATACGGTTCCTTTCCCGATTCCAGTTTTCTCCCGAATATTTGTGCCGGCGGCAAGTGACATTTCGAAAATCTTGGAAAGGGCCGGGCTCGATGCGGCTAGCCCGCGTGCTTCTATCAGGGATGATCTTAGCTGTCCGAGAATCTGGCTCTCTCCGACCAGCATGGATTCCAGTCCTGACGCGAGGCTCACGAGATATTCTATGACCTGCTCTCCGGTTCTCTGTTCTGCAAGCTTCTTTAGTTCGTGAAGTTTGAATTTGGTTTCTAGGGCCCAGTTCCAGAGGACCTTCTCACTGACATCAGCACCTCCTTGAGCGTCGATGAACAGGTCAACCCGGTTACATGTCTGGACAACAACCGCTCCACTTACCTCTCGGATGCCCTTGAGTATGCTGTAGAATGTTGGAAGGTCTCGAAGGGTTAGCGCGTCAAGCGCTGCTAGGGGGGCTTTTTTGTAGCTGACGCCTATGTTGACGAGCACTCAAGCATCTCCCAGACCGGAGCAAAGCTGGCCGGGCGTCCCACTTTGATATTAACACTTGACATGTACTCCCTAGCGGGTAGGTAACATGCGCAGCTCACGCGGCGCTTTGAGAAGGATTGGGTCGAGAAGGGAATGTCTAGGCTCTACTCTGAAGTAAAAACTCGGAGAAAGACAGCATTATGCGTCACGAAAATGGTTTTCTCAAGCATTCTTTTTCATACTAGCCCCCCGGGGGGGGGGTCGATTTCTCCCGTGTCCCGCCGTTCATGAAACGTCGGTTTGCGTGCTAAATCGCCCGTTTTCAGCCCTGTTTTCGAATCTGGCGCCTGTCGCTTAATTGCATAGCAAATCCTTCTTGACGCAGCGTAAAACCGCTAGGGCATCCAAGCCCATACCACGCCCTGAATCCCGAGACTCGCCCAGAAACCCGGCCAGTTAGCGAGAAACCTCTCTAGAAAGGGGGGGTCTTGCACAGAACACCTCGTGACGCAAGAGTGGTTGAGGGGAAGAGTCCAATTCTCTTCTTTAGCGGCGGGCGTTTCGCCAGGTCATCTCGATCCTGCTCGCCCCTTTAGCAATTAGCTCCTCTCCAATTTCACGGGCCAGTCTCACGCCTTCCCTAGCAGGACCCGACCTTTCCGCAAACAATCGTTCCTTCCCATCGACCGAGAGAATACACGCCCTCACATGAATCCGATCTCCTCTCGCCGCGGCAAGCCCGCCAACAGGAACCTTGCTCGTTCCCTCAAGAATCCGCACCAGCTCTCTCTCCGCATCCACCTCTGCCCTAGTCGACTGGTGCTCAATCGACCTCAACGTCTCTATAACCTTCAGATTATCCCGTCTCGCCACAATAGCCAGTGCTCCCTGACCAGGAGCCGGCATGAACTCTTCAATCGGCAACCGTTCCGAGACTCTGTCGGCGATACCCAGCCTAGCAAGACCAGCCTCGGCTAGAATAGCCGCATCGAACTCTCCCCTGTCCACCTTCTCAACCCTCGTCTCCACATCTCCCCACAGAGGTTCAGGGCGCAGATCTGGCCTAGCACGTCTAAGCTGTGCGACTCTGACAGGGTTGCTCGTCCCAACTCTGCTCCCCTTCACGAGATCCTTCAACCGTCTATCTCCACTGCTGACCAAGGCCTCGGCCGGAGATCCCCTCTCTGGAACACTAGCGATCACGAGCCGTGAACTTCTATCTATGATCGGCACGTCCTTCATGTTGTGAACCGCAAAATCGACCCTGCCTTCCAAGATCTGTTGATCGACATCCTTGTCGACTACTCCTCTCTGCTCGAGAGAAAACATTGACCTCCCACTGTTAGCATCACCCGGTATCTCGATTATCTTCCGATCGATTCTGAGACCAGCGTTCTTCTGGATTATTCGGGCGACAACAAGATCGGTCTGAACCAGCGACAGTTTGCTGTTTCGAGAACCGACCTTGAGAAATATTCTCGGCTCACCGTAATGGAGGTTTCACGACAGCATCGACCGCGCAGAATCGGACAGGGACGACTCGATTCTTTGCGATAATAAGCGTATCTTAGAGATCGGTTGGAAACTCGCTCGAACCCCACGAGGTCGCATCGTTCTTCGGTGAGTGCTGCAACGTTTTCACCACGTCCTCCAGTCTCGGATGGGACTTGTGGAGGCGTATCTCGTCCTCTTCAAAGCCCAACTCCACCATTCCATGATCTGTCAGAAACTTCGCAGCCCATGAGACAGCATTCTTCGGAATACGCAACTGCTTCGATATCTCGTCGAGCTTGTGCCAGGCGCCGTCTACGACATGCATCCAGACATACCAGAGAAGCATCGGTCGTGGTCCGCCAGGCACTGTCTATAGGCTCCCGATTCCCACAACAGCCCCTGTATCCTACTAACCCTAGTGTAACTATGCGATTTTTCACCGAGTAACACGCGAGTGAACCGCAACCCCTCAACCCCGGAGTCTTAATCGTTCATGGGTCCTAGAGGAAAGATTCTCACCTCGCTCCTCATGATTATCGCAGTAGTCATTGCTGTCTGGCAGTTCACAAGCCCCGCGCTGATTCCCTCCGTCGGGGACGAAATACCTCTCCTCAACGCAATACTCGAGTCGTGGAAGCTGGGTCTTGCTGGAAGTCTCTGGCTAGGGTAGAGTCTTCCTCGCCTTCTCTATCGCGAACCTAACCTATCCTCGGACAACCCTCCCGACCTCATACTCTGTCGTTATCAGCAAGGCGAATGAGACCGCGCCCGCCTCATACGCTAGCGGCCTTACTCTGAAGATTACCGCGCCGCGCACCCAAGACAACTATGATGGCTCTATTTCCAGCTGGGCGCCATCAGGGAACTTTCCAGACGCAGTCCAAGCCACAACTCTCTACAACTTCAAAACCTCAGCAAACCATCAACTCAAATTCACATAAGCTACCAGCTCTACGAGATCCTCATCCTAGGCTCACTACTAGATCACTCCGCAACGCAGGGGTTCAACATTACCCAGAATGTCGTCTGAGCAATTTCCCATCCGCTAAAGGATTATTTATCACGCTCCGAGGCTCGGTTCCGATTGTTGAGTTTTGGCCATAACCTACGACTATATTGACGATTATCTGTATCGCATCGCACAACCAAGAGATCTCCTCCTTCAAAAGATGGAGGAGGAAGCCGACACCGGAGCAGTCCCTATCATCGGACCGCTCGTCGGCCGGCTCTTGTATAACCTCGCCCGCAGCAGCCAGAGCAAGAACGTTCTCGAGATAGGAACCGCCATCGGCTATTCCGGAATCTGGCTTGGAAGAGCAGTCGCACCCCTCAAAGGATCCGTCACAACCATCGACAAAGACCCAGAACGAGTCAAACGCGCTGAGAAAAACATCACCGAGGCCAAGCTTCAGAAAGTAATCAAGGTCTTGAAAGGAGACGCTCTACGCATTCTACCAACTCTCAAACACGAATATGATCTGGTCTTCCTTGATTCTGACAAGGACATTTACCTCGACGCGTTCAAGTTGAGCGTGAAAAAGCTCCGCAAAGGCGGTCTATTCATCGCCGACAATACATTGTGGGGCGGTGACGTCGCGAAAGGCGGCAAGTCCGAGCTGACCCAGACCATGATCAGGTTCAACAAGGAAGTATCCGGCTACCCAGGACTGTCAACCGTCATTGTCCCGTTACGCGACGGAGTTCTAGTCGGTCTGAAAGAGTAGATGTTTCAAAAACCATTGCACTCTACAGCGCATATATCCCGGGAGTATTTTCCAGGTTACACTACAAGTTTATACGATTCTGTACAAATCTCTTTAATCAAGGACACGATGTTGGGGAGATACTCCTGCAATTCTCGCTCCGAAGCCCGGGGAAGAAGAAGTATAGGAGTTAGGTAAGAACAATGGAAATCCAACAAATACCGAAGGTCCCCCAAGGAGAATTCAGATACCAAAGGTCCTACACGAAACCAGGCGTCCACCCATACGACGCAGTAAAATGGGAAATCCGGGACGCGGTCATAACCGACCATAAAGGACAGACGATCTTCGAGCAGAAGAAGGTCGAAGTTCCCTCATTCTGGTCCCAAACAGCCACAAACATCGTCGCCTCGAAATACTTCCGCGGAAGACTCGGCACCCCGGGAAGAGAAAGCAGTGTCAAGCAACTCATAGGCCGCGTCGCAGGAACCATCGCCCGCTGGGGCAAGAAAGGAAACTACTTCCTCGACGAAGAGGAAGCTGAGACGTTCGAGTCAGAACTCACACACATTCTCCTACACCAGATGGCCGCCTTCAACAGCCCCGTCTGGTTCAACGTGGGAGTCGAGGATCGACCCCAATGCTCTGCATGCTTCATCAACTCCGTCCAGGACGATATGCGATCGATAATGCAGCTCGCCCAGACAGAAGGCATGCTGTTCAAGTACGGATCCGGAACAGGATCAAACCTCTCATCCCTACGATCATCAAAGGAACACCTCTCCACCGGCGGAAAAGCCAGTGGCCCTGTTTCGTTCATGAAGGGTTTCGACGCGTTCGCAGGCGTCATAAAATCCGGCGGACGAACCCGTCGAGCCGCGAAAATGGTCATCCTCAACGTTGACCATCCCGATATTGAGGAGTTCATCTGGTCAAAGGCGAAAGAGGAGAAGAAAGCCTGGGCCCTAATCGACGCAGGCTACGACGGAGCCGTTGATGGCGAAGCATATGGCTCGATCTTCTTCCAGAACGCTAACCACAGCGTCCGAGTAACCGACGAGTTCATGCACGCAGTAACGGAAGACAAGGAGTGGAAAACCCGGTACATCACAAACCACCAGGTAGCGGACCTCTACAAGGCCCGGAACTTGATCCGAGAAATGGCCGAGGCCGCCTACATCTGCGGCGATCCTGGAATCCAGTTCGACACCATAATCAACAAGTGGCACCCTTGTCCGAACACGAATCGGATCAACGCGTCCAACCCCTGTTCTGAGTACATGTTTCTCGACGACTCCGCCTGCAACCTCGCCTCTCTGAACCTCATGAAGTTCAGAACAGTAGACGGCGAGTTCGACGTTGATTCCTTTGAACACGCAGTCGAGATCGTGATCAGCGCCCAAGAGATTCTCGTCAGCAACGCCGGCTATCCCACTCCAGCCATCGAGAAGAACAGCCATGACTTTCGCCCGCTCGGACTTGGCTACGCAAACCTAGGCGCCCTACTGATGGCGCGCGGCCTCCCGTACGACAGCGACCAGGGCCGCAACTACGCCGCTGCCATATCCGCCCTGATGTCGGGTCGAGCATACGCCGCATCCGCCCGGGTCGCCAAGAGGCTGGGACCGTTCAAGGGATACGGTGTGAACGAGAAGCCTTTCCTCAACGTTATCGACATGCACAGGGCACACGCGTACAAGATTCCTGTTGAGGGAGTCTCTGAGGAGCTCTTGAAAGCCGCTCTCAGGTCTTGGGATGATGCTCTCTCGTTAGGCGAGAGATTCGGATTCAAGAACGCGCAGATATCCGTCATCGCGCCAACCGGAACGATCGCGTTCATGATGGACTGCGACACCACCGGCATCGAGCCCGACATTGCCCTGATCAAATACAAGTGGCTCGTGGGAGGCGGCGGGATAAAAATCGTCAACAACACCGTTCCCGAAGCGCTAACAAAGCTCGGGTATTCGAAGACCGAGGCCGGCGAGATTCTCAAGCACCTCGAAGACCACGACACAATCGAAGGCGCGCCTCACCTCAAACAAGACCACCTTCCAGTCTTTGATTGCGCGTTCAAACCTGCAAAGGGTACCAGAAGCATTCAGTACATGGGTCATGTGAAGATGATGGCCGCCGTTCAGCCCTTCATCTCCGGAGCAATATCCAAGACCGTGAACATGCCCGGCAACGTTTCCGTGGACGAAATCGTCGAGACTTACATTACTGCTTGGAAGATGGGATTGAAAGCCATCGCCATCTATCGTGACGGCTCCAAGAGAACCCAGCCCCTGACCACAACCCTCCAGGACAAGGGCAAAGCTGTTGAGAAGACTAAGGAGCAGGTGGTCTTCAAGCCCTTCCGACGCCGACTCCCAGAAGAGAGAGAGGCGATAATCCACAAGTTCTCGATCGCCCAGAATGAAGGCTACCTCATGGTAGGCCTCTACGATGACAATACTCCCGGTGAGATATTTGTGGTAATGTCGAAGGAGGGAAGCACTATTTCGGGATTGATGGACGCGTTCTCAACCTCCATCTCCCTAGCCCTACAATACGGCGTTCCGTTGAAGGTGCTCGTGAACAAGTTCACCCACACACGATTCGAGCCAGCAGGCATAACCACCAACCAGGACATCCGATTCGCCAAGTCCGTTGTCGATTACATCTTCCGATGGCTTGGACTGAAGTTCCTTCCAAAAGAGGAACAGGATGCGCTCGGGCTCGCAAGGACAACCCTGGAGAATGGGACTCAGGTAAAACTAGTTGAGCCAGTTGGTTCAAAGGCCGCAGCGCCGATAGCTGCAGAGGTCAATACTCGAGAGGCTCCTGAGCTTGCGACTCCTCTGGCAAGCTTCGACAACCAATCCGACGCACCCGCATGTGAGAACTGTGGCATGATCATGGTTCGGGCAGGGTCGTGCTACAAGTGCAATAACTGCGGGAACACGAGCGGTTGCGGTTAGGAACCTAGCTTACGCCTTCTCGACCAGTAGCACTAACCCTTCAGTCTCTCTAATTTTCACAAGGGTCCCTTTCTGTATCAACCCTTCTGACGTCTTGGCAGAGAACTCTTCGCTGGTGACAACTACCGTGCCACTGGATTCTGTAATGTCAGATGTCGCACGACCAGTAGATCCAATCAATCGCTTGAGAGTTTCCTCAGTCAAATTCGATGGCGGTTTATCTTGACCCGAAAACGCGTAGAACAAGAACCATAAGACGAGGACTCCAACGAATACAGCGATTATTCCATACAACGCAATGTCGATAGCACTCATGCGATATTCGCCCTCAAACCGTGAAACCCAGGATTAAATCTTGCTAACGGCAACTATTCAGAACGTTAAGCGCTCTCAGAACGGTATCGGGCCCAGGACACCAAAGAAGCAATGGTCTGCGATAATCACAATATGTGACTACGAGAAGTGAACCGACATTATAAGCGGCGACGGCACTGTTCCATTCCTGAGGCGAAAAATTCATGAAATGTTACCCACGCCAAAATCCTGAGAATATCGAGACAGCTGTCACCTGGATCAACAGGAACCCGCTGAGACTAACACTCCGTTAGGAGGGTTAAGAAATGGGCGATGTCACTGTCCCCCGAAACGCTACCGTCAAGCTTGCAAAGGTTGATGGCCAGCTTCACCTTTTAGACAGAGCTAGAATACAATCGGAGGGAGAATCGCCCATCGAAGTCTCAGGCGAAGTAATCTGTGAGGGAGACGCTGAGTTCGAAGGCAGCCTCAACTGCTCAAGGCTAAACATTGAACATGGAAGAGTAGAGATCTCAGGCGACCTAGAGACGAGCGGGGACATCGAAGTGGAACACGGCGAGCTGCGGGTCCATGGCTCTCTGGAAGCTGGCTCAGTAGAAGTCGATTCTCGCTTGTCCGTTGGAAAGTCAGCGACAGCTCACGACTTCGAAGTCGGAGGAACGCTGGACATTGGAGGCTCAATCAACGCGACCAAGGTCGATGTCGGAGGGTCCTTCAAAGTCGAAGGCGACGCGAATGTTGAGGATATCGATGTTGGAGGCCGGATCCAGGTCAACGGCAAGATCCAGTGCGAGAGACTGGACGCGGGTGGAAGTGCTGAGGTTGGAGGTGGTGAAATCTCTCGAATAATAGACGTTGGAGGTTCATTCCGATCCTCCAAACCTTTGAAGTTCGACAAGATTGACGTCGGAGGAACCGCGGCCCTAGACCAGGGAGGAGAGGGGAGAACTATCGACGTGGGCGGAAGATTCGAGAGCAAAGGGGACCTGACCTTCGAATCGATTGACGTTGGAGGAATGGTCGACATCGCTGGAAACGGAGAAGGAGAGGAAGTGGATATCGGAGGTATGTTGCAAGTGTCCGGCAACCTCCATCTGAAACGGGATCTGGAGTTGGGCGGGACGGCCCGGATCGGTGGAAGCTTGAGGCTTGCCTCGTTAGAGGTCGGTGGCATGATAGAAGCGGATCTGATAATCGCTGAAGACGAGGTAAAGATTGGAGGGCGTCTGAGGACTACAAGAGGAACGAAGGCAAAGACAATCCAGCTCGGTCAACGGTCAGAAGTATTGGGGGTCCTCGTTGGTGAGCATGTAAAGATCGGGGACAACGCCAGGGTCGAAGACGTGTACGCGGACACCCTGGATATGGGTGAGAAAGTCCGAGCTCGAAACGTCTACGCAAAGGACGCCCGTTTCGAATCTCGTTGCCGGATAAGTGGGGAGGTAAAGTACATCGATCGGATCGAGTCGGAACCTGACGTAGAGTTCGCGAAGCCTCCTCTGAAGACCAGCGATCTGCCTAAGCCTCCTCTCTGAGATGGCTGGGCGTGGCGAAACGGTCTCGCGTAGACATCTACTCTGAGATACTTGAAGCTCTTAAGCGGAGAGGACCTACGAAGATTACGCGGGTCTCATATGCTGTCGGGCTTCCAGTGGATCGGATCAAGAGGTTTCTTACTGACTTGTCATCTTTCGGACTGGTCAGAATTCTAACGAGTGAGGATACGTCGTACTCGATAACTCATCGGGGGCTGGAGTTTCTCGAAGCGTATTGGAAACTTGCCGGCTTCCTGAAATTCTTGGGAGAGAAAACGACGCTTGAGGCCGATTCGGGAGAACTCTAAGCTACGTAACTCTTGTATTCCTTCTCGAATTCCCTGACGATCTCGAATTTCGGCAATCTTCTCGACCTTGATTCCCCGTGATGCTGGAAGGTTATCTCAGGGAACATGACCGCGGGACCGTCAACGGCCAGCCTAGTGGCAGGGTGGTCCGGTCCTAGTATTCTTGCGCAAATCTGACGGGTCAGCCGTCGGACGTCTCCCTCATCCGCATAACCCAAGGTGTGAAGGTATTCGTGGAGTAGGGTGTAGAAGACGTATGCGTTGATGTAGCGTCTGTCCTTTGCAAGATGAGTTATCTGATCCAAGAGGCTTCGGTTCATAACAATGAAGTTCGATCCCATCTGATGAAATGCCCCGATATAGTCCGGAAGATCTGCTAAACCAAGCATGAGTCCTGTGCGTCGTCGCCCGATACTGGTTTTGACGGATCTCTTGACGAGCTGGAAGACTTCTGAAAAGTTGAAACTGCGATCGAGGCTTTCCGACACATCCAAGTTGTTCTGAGATGCTTCCATTCTAGAATTCTTCCAGGCACGTTTGATACGTGCTCTAGGTTGATTTTGGGCTCAGCGCTATATAAGGACTGGATTTTGCATCATCCAATCGGGGGACGTTTCTTGGGCAATAGTAGAGATGAGTGGAGCAGCGTAATCCGCGCGATTGAGGCTGCGTCTCCGGTCTACGAGTCAACTAGCGAGTGGATATCCCTGGGGCTTGCTGGCCCTTTGAGGAGAAGAGCCGTCGCGTTTCTTCGATCCCACCGGCGAGAATGGGTTCTGGATTCCGGTGCAGGTCCAGGAGTCTCTAGCCGAATGTTGTTGGAGGATGGATTTGAGAATGTTGTAGGACTAGATCCGTCAGCTAAACTGCTCAGATTTGCGAGGTCAAGTCTTGGAAGACGGTTCTGTCCGATAGTAGGAGTTGGGGAGAACCTTCCCTTCAGAGCGGGTTGTCTGGGAGCTGTCATCACATGTTTCTCGCTAAGGGATGTGGTAAGCTTGGATCGTAGTCTGGATGAGTTCGCGAGTGCTACGCGGCGCGGCGGCGCTCTTGCCGTTGTTGACATTGGCAAGCCTGACAACGGATTTTGGCGTTCCGGGACCAGCTTCTATATCTCGCATGTTATGCCTGTTTTGGCTCGCTTTTGGATTCGCGGAAGGACAGCCGGCAATCCGTTCAGGATGATTATTCCAACTTGGAAGAAACTGCATTCCAACAAGCAAGTCTCCGATCTCATAGAACAGTCATTCGGGCCTTGCGCGCTAAAGAGTTTCTTTTTCGGAGGATTGGTTGTCTTCGAGGCAGACAGATTCTCAGTCTGGAAAGACGCCCTTCGTTAAGACCCATTCACTGTTCAAACACCAACCTTGATTGACTCAAGATTGACTCTCTCTCCCATGTTCTCTTACGCGACAATCTTTCTTCCCTGTAACTATTTTTTCGTGTAACTTTCTCTTTCTGTAACTATTCTTTTTTGCTAACTAATCTGTGACCCCTCGGGGGGGCGATTTTCGCGCGCCCCGCCCTTCATGAAACGCGCTAAAATCTGACTTTTCCAGGTGAGCTTCGCTACAGTTCTTCCCGGTTGAGGATTCCGTGCATTGCCTTGCTAATGATGCGGACGGATACGTAGGATAGTATGAAGACAGTAGCCATGACCGCACCAATACCTAGGGCCTCAATTCCTAGCTGCTGCAGGGCTGCGGATCCCCCGCCGAACAGTAGCCCATCAGGAATCGGGGAGTTCCCCGGAGTGACAGGGTTCCCGGAGGCAATCGCAAAGGTTCTCTGAGAAAAGAAAGCGATCATCGCGACCCCAAACAGCCCGCCGAGTAAATGTCCCGGGAACAGGCCAACAGGGTCCGAGAACCATTTGAATCTGGAGAACCACCTCTCGCCGACGAGGAAGAGGGGTCCGCCGATCAGCCCAAGAATCACTGCACTTCCCGGACTAACGAAGCCTGCAAGCGGTGTTATGATTATGAGCCCCATAAGTACGCCGTTGGTAGCATAGATCAAGTCCGGCATCTTCTTGATCATCCGATAACGGAAGTACATTATCGAGAGAAATGAAGAAGCCGCGGCAAGGAACGTAGTAAGAACAACGGTCATGGCTGAGTTGTTGAAGGCGAGAACGCTGCCGGGGTTGAACCCGAACCATCCTATCCAGAGAAGCAAGATCGACAGGGTCAGCCATCCGCTATTCAGCTTGTACGGTACCTGAACGCTCTCGATCCTCCCCCTCTTCTGCTCCTCTCGCCAGATCTGGAGAACGATTCCAAGCCCCGCGGCTCCCGCCGCTCCATGCACCACGAGTCCTCCCGCGAAATCGGCCATGCCGATGCGAGCTAGCCAGCCTTGAGGATTCCAGATCCAAGCCGCCGGGAGATTCCAGATTAGAACGAAATAGACAATTGAGTAAGCGAAGAAGGCCTGCAACTTCATCTTACGCAAGACAACAACCCCGACGAGGGCAAGGGTGACAGAGGCAAAGGCTGTCTCGAAAAGAAAGTAGGTCCCAGTCGTCAGACCCTGTCCGGTTGTAGCCCACCAAGCACCTGTGAGTAGCTGGTTCGCATCAGAAGAGAAGCCGCCAAGGAAGAACCCGTTGTAGACTGGGTTCCCGATTATCCCGTTGATCGTGGGGGCGAAAGCGGTGTTGAAGCCGACAAAGGCCATGAAGAATATGGCCGAGCCGGTAATCAACATCGTCTTTAGGAGGCTGATGTCCATGTCTGCGCCAAGCTCTCCTACCTCGAGGAACCCGACAGAGACAGTCATTATGAAGACGAGAAGTCCACAAATAATCACCCAGAGATTATTCGCGAGCACAACTTCGAGAGGAAGAGCCATTGTCTCGTCACCCTGTCCGCAGTTTGAAAACGAGTGGAGATTTAAGCTGGGTACATGACTCTCTACTTTGCCCAGATCATGAGCTTCCGTCGTCGACACGAAACGATGGGCATTCAGGCTGCGAACTAGCACTCGTAGTTCCAATCTAGGCTTTGAGCTAAGTAACAGCCTCCTTACAATGATCCTCAGGTAGAAGCATATGGATGAAGATGCCTACCCAGCTAAACCGTCTCTTCCGGCTTTACGCAACCAGAAAAGGAGTCTCGACTGAAAACATTCGGCCGTCTTCTCCTTACAACAAAGAACCCGTAAACAAGAAACCTGACTCTACCGGGACTAGGAAATCGTCTAAGAACTCGCGTCGCTCGTAATTCGTTGGGATAAAAAAATGAGGGAAGGGTATCTAGGCCTCCCTTGAGGGGGCTCCTAGTACCTTCGATGCTTTTGGTAACAGTCCCTGCAGTAAACTGGTCTACCTTCTGTTGGCTGGAAAGGAACTTCAGTCTCCTTACCACAGTCAGAACAGACGACTTTGTGCATTGTTCTGGGACCACCGTACGAACCACGACTCATTCGGCCTAGTACACCTCCTATAATACGCGATACCCTCCCGGTCCCTTTACTAGGTTATAGACCTTCGGAAGGCAAGTAGCGGGCGGAAATCGCGCTCTTAATTGGCGCCTGACAGACGTCTTCTAGAGGGCGCCATGCTTTTTCAGTGCCTCCACAACGTCGACATGATTCTTCTCTTTGGCAAACGACATGGGACTCTTTCCGTCCCCGGTCTTCGCGTTGGGGTCAGCTCCGTTTGCAAGGAGGAAGTTTACAAGTTCGACGTTTCCGTTCTCAGATGCTTCCATTAGAGGTGAGAATCCGCCTTCGTACCTGTAGTTGACCTGCGCGCCTCGTTTCACGAGCAGCTTTGCTATCTCGGTATGATTGTTAGCCACTGCCCCAGTCAAAGCTGTGAAACCTGTCCTATTCCTCGCAACCGCGTTAACGTCCGCGCCTTTCCCAATGAGGTACTCTGTTGTTTCCTTCTGGCCCAAATATGCTGTGAGAGCGACAAGCGCGAAGCCGTCTGAAGAGTAGGCACTTGCGAGTGAAGGGCTCCGATCTATGAGAGATTTGGTGCGGTCGAGCTTTCCTAGGGTCGAGGCTTCAAAGATATCGAGTTCTGTTTTCTTGATGCTTATTGCCTCCGCGATATTCCTCTGGCCGTGGTAGAGAGCAAGAAGTATGACTGAAGTACCATCCTTTGCCTTGCTGTTTGCGAGGTCTGGGTTTGTTTCTAGAAGTTGGTTGACTTTCGATAGATTGCCTTTCTGGATGGCTTCAAGGAACTCATCCGTCTGTATACTTAGCATAGCTAATCATTAGCTAAGCTAATATATATGCATTAGTAATGCTCACAACTAGGATGCGTGCATGACAGAGAAACAAAGCCTCGAAGAGGTAGGGAGGAGTCTCCATAGTAACGCGATCCATCTATTGCGTCATGTGAGAACGGAGGATTCTGCTATGGGTATCGGACCGGCCCAAGCCTCAGCCCTGTCGGTTGTTGTCTTCGGCGGTCCACTCACGTTGAACGAGCTGGCAGAGGTAGAGCAGGTTAGGCCGCCGACTATGAGTCGTGTGGTAGAAGCTCTGGTCAAAGAAGGCCTGGTCCGAAGGGAGACTAACAGAGATGATAGGCGCTCGGTCATAATCTCACCAACGGACAAGGGAACGAGAATCTTGCAAGAAGGGCGAAATCGACGAGAGAGACGACTGATCAAGCTTCTCTCCAAGCTTGATGCAGACGAGATTAGATGTCTAGGAAAGGCTTCTAGAATTCTGTCAAAAATCCTTGTCGTAGAGCACTCCTAGCCCGTTGAGATCTTCTATCGTTCCCAAGCCGTTATTGAATCCTCAATTGTACTCATCTCGTCGGGTGTTAGTTTCCAGTCAGTTCCTCCAATCATTTCACGAGCCTCGTTCTCACTTCGGACTCCGATTATTGCTGCGGTTAGTGCGGGGTGCATTAGTTCCCATGCGATGACGGCATTCGCCATCGTCCCGTGATGGGCATCTGCGATTTGTCGGAAGGCTCGGCGGATCATCTGAATCTTAGAGTGATTTTCTGGTTGAGAGTAGACCTGTCGTCTGCGAAAATCCTCCGGATCTAGCTTGTCAATATCGAAATTGTCGGCCAGGACTCCTTCGGAGAGGGATCCCCATCCGAGAACTCCGATCTCGTGTTCCAGGCAGAAGGGGAGTATATCTCGTTCCGTTCTTCTTTGTAGAGGGTTGTATTGGTTTTGGGTGGAGGTTACGGGTCCCACTCTGAGAGTTCTCTCGATCAGATTCGTAGGATGGTTTGACAGTCCCCCGTATCGGACTAGACCTTGGTCGATGAGGCGTTGCATTTCCTTCCAGGATTCCTCGATCGGCGTTCGAGGGTCGGGATCGTGAAACTGGTATAGATCCACGTAATCCGTTTGCAGACGTTGGAGGCTTTCTTTCAATTCTCTTCTAATGCTCTCGGGCTTGAGATTTTCCGACCATCCTTTCCTGCCGTCGGGGAGAGTGCCGCATTTTGTGAAAATGTGAACTGCGTCTCGTCTTCCCTTGATCGCCTTTCCGACGATCCTCTCTGCTCTTCCCCATCCATAGAATGGGGCGGTGTCTATCCAGTTAACGCCGAGGTCGATTGCTGTCTGTATGGTTTTGATTGCCGCCTTTTCGTCTTGGGGTCCCCAGTAGACTTTCCACTCAGGCGTCGAGCCAATGGGTGCGGTCCCAACTCCCACCCTAGTGATTCTAAGGTCGCTCTTCCCAAGACTTCGCGTTTCCAAATTCAACTGACCCTTTCGTTGGGTTCTCCGAATCTTCGCGTCTCTTCTTAGGCTTCGAAGTAGTTCTTTCTTTTTCGGGTGGTGGAGAATGAAGCTTACTCATGAGTTGTCGTAGAGGAGTATAACTAGGCCCTTTGTCCCGTATTAGAGTGGCAGATGCGTGACGCATTGATCTGCAACGAGTGTGAAGAGTCTCAGGCATTTCCGAAGGATATTGTTGAGCTCGAATCCTCACTAGGCATTTCCCGCGAAGAATTGATGGCAGACATGGAGAAGGGGAAACGATGCATTCTTTGCGGATCCGTCCTTGAGCAAAGTATGATAGCTCAGCCCGTTGAGAAAGACTTAACCTAGGAAACGCGAGATCTGTGCGATCATCTTTCACGGGGCAGAGTTCATCTGACCTATCACGAAACCGTTTTGGAGTACGATCTTTGGCGAGAAACGGAATCTTCTGCCTGAACGTTATGAAATAGTACAGAAAAGGGCGATTTATGGTGATTTTAGCTCAAAATAGAGGTTGTTTCGCCCAATAAGCTCGGAATACAATAGTTTTATATCTTGACAACGAATTATCAAGCTAATAGGTGAATTCGAACGCCTAGTAAGCCAAAGAAGAAGAGCAAGAAGTAGAAGTAGGCTTCTTACTCTCTATCAAATCTAATACCCACGTTTTTTTCGGGTCCCTCCGTCATTTTTTCGTCGAAATTGATTTGGCTATACCTTGTTACGTTCGCCTCTTTTTAATCGGGTCGAATTTGCAATCTCGCGCCTCAGGCACTCAGTGAACATTTACACCATAGTGTCTGTCGACTCTATGGAGATTCTGCGTGGCTGAACCATCAACATCGTCTCAAGCCATAATCGTTCGGCAGCATCGACTAGTTTCGAGTTTGTCGATTTCTCGAATCCCGCGACGACGTCGACCAGTTTTCGGAATCCTTTGGGTTGCTCTTGGCATTCGAATAGTTGCTTCCAGAACCAGCTTGTCGTGAGAACATATCTTCGGTTATAGAGGAACACGACTCTCGCGGCGTCCCATGCCAAGTAGAAGGCTCGGGTCCTGAGGTCTAGATGGTCACGTTTAGTGTGCGCGTTGCGGACGGCGGCGAGGGACTCGGTCATACCTATCGTAGCATTTGCAGTTCTTCGGTGAAATCCATCCGGTCGTTTCCGGCGACGACCTTCTCGAGTTTTCCGAGCCAGTTGTCACGTTCGAATAGTACTATCCGGTTTCGGAACTGGTCAGCCCCGAGGTGCCAGTCCCGGCCTTTCTTCGCTGCTTCTCCGAGAAACTTTGACTCTTGAAAATAGTCTATCTCCACTAGTAGCCCATCGTAAACGTAAAACTTGCTCGGCAGTTCGAGATTATCATTGACCACGCAGAAAATTTCGAGGTCTGAATACGGACGATCCAGTTTCTTCGCAACGGACCCGTAGATGCAGATTGCTAACACTGCATCTTTGTACGAATTAATGATTTGGGACGCAATCTTTCGTCCCAATTCAACCCGTTCTTCGTGCGAGACCTTCCTCAGAGGAAACTTCGGTTTCGAGGATCTATCTTCTATTTTTCGCATTGCACTATGTGCTCGTATGGGAGTTCAATTCCTTCTCGTTTCAGCATCTCATCATTGTGCCTGAGAAATTTTTCAGTTGCGCCCCAAGTTTGAAGCTCCTCAAGTGCGTTCTCGTACCCGAAATGGATTGTTGTTTCGAAGTAGGTGACTCGAAAATCGTGAAAGCCATTTTTCCTCATTATTGAAAAGAGCTGGTCAGGGGTCCAGGACGGCCAATGTTTGACGAGAAATGCTTGAGGTTCTGCTGCCGGGGAAGATGACCACTCGCCATGGATCATGAGGCCTCCAGGTCGGAGGATCCGATAGAACTCTGTCAGAGCCTTTTCGAGTTGCGAATCGTAGGGTAGGTCGCAAAGCAGTTCGTTTGAAACCACGATGTCAACGCTTTCATCTTCGATGCCTCTGATTCTTCTCGCGTCGGATTTGATCGGCTGGACTCGTTTCTCTAATCGGGCCGTTTGGAGCTTTTGACTTAGTTCTTTCAACCACCCCGCGTAAGGTCCCTTGGACGAGTCTATGGCGATCATCTTGACGTTTCTCGGAAGCCTTCGGAGCAGCGGTATTGTGAGCTGTCCTTTCCCGCAGCCCGCCTCGAGGATCACATTGAACCGTCGCCGATCGATCTGTTCAACAAAGCGCGCTGCCAACCTATCATAGTACCTCGCCCACGCTTTCGAAAGGTCTGATGGGCGGCTGGCGACAATCTTCAGATCTGAAAGCCGGGGGGGTCCCTTTTCCATTGGTCCTCTCAAGTTCTGGGACACGTTCTTTGGTATTCTGAAGGATCCGCCTGCATATGTTTATCTTGGGAAGCACATCAACCCTACTCAGAATCTGATTAGAAATGTCCGAAACACCCGTTTTGATTCTGAGAGAGGGCACTTCCCGGTCTAGAGGAAGGGATGCCCAGAGAAGCAACATAATGGCCGCTAAGATAGTTGCAGAGATTGTCCGGTCGACTATAGGCCCTAGAGGGATGGACAAGATGCTTGTCGCGGGCATGGGGGATATTGTAATCACAAACGACGGTGCTACAATCATGAAGGAAATGGATGTTCAGAATCCAGCGGCTAAAATGATTGTCGAGATCGCTAAGACCCAGGATAGCGAGGTAGGGGATGGAACAACAACCGCAGTTGTTCTCGCAGGAGAATTACTCGCAGGTGCAGAGACTCTTCTCGACAAGGATGTTCATCCTAATGCAATCATCGACGGTTACAGGGACGCGGCGGGGAAAGCGCAAGAGATTCTGGAGAAGATAGCCATTGCTATCAAACCAGATGACGACGCGCGTTTGAAGCAGGTCGCGATGACCTCTCTAAATACCAAAGGTATCTTCGGTTCTCAGAATCGTTTCGCCGAGCTTGCTGTCGAGGCGGTCATGCAGGTAACCGAGAAGAACAATGGCAAGGTAAAGGCCGACATTGATCTCGTCAAGGTGATGAAGAAACACGGAAAGAGTCTAGAGGAGAGCGAGCTGGTCAATGGAATAATTATCGACAAAGAAGTCTCTCACTCACAGATGCCTAAGAGCGTGACTGGCGCCAAGATAGCATTGTTGAATGCGAAGCTGGAGATCGAGAAGACCGAGACAGATGCCAAGATCAACATCAACAAGCCGGAAGAAATGTACCAGTTCATACAGGAAGAGGAAAAGCTCCTCCGAGATATGGCTGATCAAGTAGCCAAAACCGGGGCAAATGTCCTATTTACCGAGAAAAGCGTCGACGACGAGGTTCTATCTCTTCTCGCAAAGAAAGGAATCCTCACCATCAAAAACATCAGCAGTAGCGACATGGAGAAACTAGCGAAGGCGACCGGCGGCAGCGTGGTTGGAACTACAAGGGATCTTTCGAAGGAGGCCCTAGGCTATGCAAAGACGGTTGAAGAAGTGAAGATCGGAGATGACAAGCTCGTCTACGTCCGCGAAGCCAAGAACCCGAAGGCGGTAACCATCATGATACGAGGGGGGTCTGAGCACGTGGTCGACGAGGCTGAACGGTCTCTTCATGATGCGCTGTCCGTTGTTCGAAATGCGGTTGAAGACGGGAAGATAGTCGCGGGTGGCGGCGCTCCGGAAATAGAATTATCCAAGCGTCTGCGAGAATACGCAATCAAGGTTGGAGGCAGAGAGCAGCTAGCTGTCACAGCTTTCGCGGAAGCGCTTGAATCGATCCCTGTCGCGATTGCACAGAACGCAGGCATCAACCCCATAGACATACTCGTCGATCTCAAATCCAAACACAACACCCTTCAGAACATCTGGTTCGGAGTTAACACCAAGACGGGAAAAGCAGCCGACATGCTAAAGATGGATGTAGTTGAACCGCTGAGGGTAAAGACGCAAGTAATCAAGTCCGCAGTAGAAGCCGTGACAATGATCCTCAGAGTTGACGATGTCTTCGCGTCGAAAGGTGGAAGCTCTCCAGGTCCAGGCGCTGGCGGCCCTGGAGGAATGCCTCCTGGCATGGGTGGCGGTATGCCTCCCGGCATGATGGGCGGAATGTAAGAAACAAGATCTCCATCGTTCCTGTCTCGCTAAGCTAGCGGGGGACGTCGATACTTGCGGTGTTCAACATTCAAGCATTTCTTTGGAAAAATGTTGACCCGGTCGAGGGCCTTTTCCAACGGTGAATCTCAGGCTTTCAGTTAGGAAGCAGCTGCTGAGGTCCTAGGTTTCTAGCGATTCTTGCCCTTTTTCGGGCCTTCTCTGCCTGCCATTTTCTTCTTTTTCTTTTGCCACTCTGGACGGGTCATGAATCCTCCAAAAGGAGCTATTTTCTGACATATACGTTTTCTCAGGTGTATGATGAGGTTGCGTTGTTGATAGCTAGGCTTTCTCTGGAAGCCGAAAAGTGAAAGCTTGTAGTTTGCGGTAATAGCGAAGCCTGGCCGAGCCATAATGTTGGCTGTCCACATGTAAATCGGATCTTGGGGATTTGACGTGGTTCTTCGGAGCATGATGAAGGACGCGTCTTCGCCATTTGTACTGTAGTTTTTGGGATGGGTCGGAAAACACGGTTCCTTTCCAAGCAAACACTCATGTCCTCGCTATGATGCTTTGACAGCAAGAAACGGAGTCAAACTACTTATTTTCTCACGTCAATTACATGCTCATGCTAACGCTTGACCAGAGTCGTCCAGTTTTGCAGGATCCAAAGGGAAGTTTAGAAAATGGCCTGACTGATGAAGAGAAATGGAAGGCAGTTTTGTCCAGAAATCATAGTTATGATGGAGCGTTTGTGTTTGCGCTTCGCTCAACTGGAATCTATTGCAGACCATCATGTCCGGCCAAGCGGTCAAACAGAGATAATGCCGTGTTCTTTGCGGGGCCAGATGAGGCGGAGCAGTCAGGTTTTCGACCTTGTCGCCGATGCAATCCCAAAGACCTCGAGGCTTCGTCTGGGGCGACATGGGTGTATGAAATCTGCGCTTTCATAGATGCGAATCTTGGTAAGAGACTAACTCTTTCAATCCTCGCTGCCGAAGCGGGGCTAAGTCCGTTCTATTTCCAGCGGACCTTCAAGAAAATCCTGGGAGTTTCGCCTCGTCAATATGTGGAGGCTCGCCGGCTCGCGAAGATGAAGCGTTTTCTGAGAAGTGGGGAGACAGTAAACAATTCACTTTACAATGCTGGATTCTCTTCTAGAAGTCGAGTGTACGAGAAAATTTCAAGCGGACTCGGCGCGAATCCTGGAGCGATTCGCCAAGGTGGGCGAGGGTTGCGGATTCAGTACACGATCGTTGACTCACCAGTCGGACGTTTGCTTGTGGGAGCCACTGAGCGAGGAATCTGCGCCGTCTGTATGGGAGATTCTGACCGTACAGTCGAGACTGTGCTTACCGAAGATTATCCCGCGGCAAGTCTTCAACGCAACGATGTTGGAATGAAGGACTGGGCGGACGCATTCATCAGATATTTTACTGGTCAATCTTCTCTCAAACTTCCGCTCGACGTGACGGGTACAGCATTCCAGTGGAATGTCTGGAAGAAGATCCAGTCCGTTCCTTACGGTAAAACTGCCACCTACAGCGGGATTGCTAATGCTCTCGGAGCTCCTCAGGCCTCGCGTGCAGTAGCAAGAGCATGCGCTACAAATCCAGTCGCACTAGTGATTCCCTGTCATCGCGTGATCGGTAAAGATGGAGGATTGCATGGCTACCGTTGGGGCAACGAGAGAAAACAAACCTTACTCAATTTGGAGCAGAGAGCGTCGGTAAGCAAGCGATCCGATTGTTGAGGAGAAGCCTCAAATCTTCAAGATCTCCTCATCCCGGGGAATGTGGGTTGGAAAGAGTGGTTAGACTGGGCCTATGTCAAGTGCCAATATGACCGGTAAGATATGCATCGTTACAGGCGGGAATTCCGGTATAGGCAAGGCAACAGCCATAGGATTGGCAAAGATTGGCGCGACGGTTGTGATAGTCTCTCGGAGCAGAGAGAAAGGGGAGATGGCAGTCAATGACATCGTCGGGAAAAGTGGAAACAAGAACGTCGAAATGATACAGGCTGACATGTCTTCTCAAGACTCGATTCGCCAATTGGCTGACGAGTTCAAGGCCAAGCACGAGAAGCTCCACCTTCTAATCAACAACGCCGGAGTCTATCTGACCAAACGGACCACCACTCTGGATGGTTTCGAATCAACATTTGCAGTCAACCATCTTGGACCGTTTCTCCTGACAAGCCTTCTACTAGACATCCTAAAGGCAAGCATTCCCTCCCGCATCGTCAACGTGACATCAGATGCCCACAAAGGCGCGAACATCCATTTCGATGATCTCCAGGGTGAGAAGAGGTTTTCAGGCTGGCAAGCTTACGGTCAATCGAAACTTGCAATGATACTCTATACCCATGAGCTGGCAAAGCAGCTTGAGGGCACTGGAGTTACGGTGAACAGCGCGCATCCTGGAGTTGTACGGACGAACTTCGCAAAGAACAATGGCGGCCTTGTGATGCTAGGTTTCAGATTCCTCGGAATGTTTTTCATAAGTCCCGACTCGGCCGCCAAGAGGATTCTCTACGTCGCCACGTCCCCTGACTTGGATGGCGTGACGGGCAAATACTTCACCAAGATGCATGAGGTAAGGTCTTCTCAGGAATCCTACGATGATGACTCAGCGAAACGATTGTGGCAAGTAAGCGAGCAGCTAACTCGTCTAGCTTCCTGATATCCTAACTATTCACGCACCAAGCAGGATGCTATGCTAGTATGGCAGAATCCTAGAGGCAATATCGCTCGCGCAATCCAATACCAACCTTGCTTGCTGCCCGGCCTTGACACTGAGTTCTCTGCCGGACCATGTTGCTCGCAGGGTCGTCTTTCTAAGCTGTCTCTCGTCCTCTTGTCTTACAAATTCAAGCCCAATGAACTCTATCTCTGTTAGTTCGAAGGGTCCGACTGAAGGCAACTCAAATTTTCCCCCTGCTAGTGTCTGAGATGTTTCTGCAGGGCGATATTAGGTGTCGTGGTACAGTTGTCAAAAGCCCGGTTATTCACGCGATATATATCGCGTGCTGGAAAGGACCGATTAGAACTAGCTCAGGCAGCTCCCTTTCCAAGGTCTTTTCTTGGCCTAATGACGATCGCAACGAAGAAGAGCGCCAGCGCAATGAAATCAAAGAGCGGACGGACGAGCTCAAGTAGCGCCGATGTTGGGTAAAACACATCTAGAATGGTTTTTGCGAAAAATGGCAGAAAGGCCGCTGCGACGATCAATAGCGCGGGCTGTTTTCTCTTAGACCATGCGTAGAGGGAGATCGCAAAGAGAACTAAAGCGAAAACTCCTCTCCCCAATTCGAGTATCTCAGCAGGGTCAGGCGACAACCCGGTCGTATCTAGGGTTAGCAGTGGGGGAACTATCATCGGTCACAATCTGCCCGAGATCCTGACTCTCCCCTCACCAGTACTCCCATCGATTATGTCATGAGGTCGGCCAATCTCTCGGCCCACTTGTCCCAGATTCTTGGGTGATAACTCCTGAGAAGAGAGAGGATCATTCCTGGGTCCCCTTTCACCGTGTAGATTACGAACCCGCGTTCTCTTCTAGCTTCTACGAAGCCAGCTTGTGATAGTCTTTTCATATGCCAATTGGTTGAGCTCGGTGAGATTCTGGCGAATTGGGAGAGTTCCTTCTGGCTGGCTTGTGGGTTCTCGAGGAGATAGAGTATCAGGTCTCGCTCGGTCTCTTGGAAGAGGATGTTCACGATAGCTCGTTCCTCGATTCTTGGACCCTGGTCCGCATAGTAGCGTTTGTAGAGTCCGTGGCGAGCCGATACTATGCTACGTTCTCGTTCCAGTCTGTAGAGGTGGTACTGTATGACGCCCATGGCGAGGTTTAGCTCTCGTTTGATCTTTCTAAGGTGGGTGCCTGGATTCGCCTTAATGAACTGCAATATGCGGACTCTTTTGGAGTCCTCTATCTGTACAACCTCGGCCGCTTGCGCCTTGGCACGCTCCACACACACAGCTACGCGTTGGGTGAAAAATGTTTGGGAGGCTCTCTAAGTGGGATCTTCTAGGACAATTTTTCGAGGAATACAGAGAATCCCCATTCGCTCCTATGCGAGGAAGAAGAAAAGAAAGGGAGGGGGAGGGGTCTGGGTATGCTGTTACATTCCGCCGGTAGACTGGAATAGGGCGAAGACGTTTCCGTCGGGGTCCTTGAGAACTGCAAAGTATCCCACGGTTGGGATTTCTTGCTTTGCAGTGACGACTTGGGCTCCTAGGCCCGTGGCTTTGGCGGCGGATTCATCGATGGAGTTGACGGAGAAATAGTTGACGAATTGTTCGTTTGGGGTGTTCCGTTTGAAGAGTCCGCCCATGGTCTCATTTGCCGGGGCGTCTTTGTGGGCTATGAGCCAGTAGTCTTGTTCCCCCCATTTGGAGAATTTCCAGCCGAAGAGCTGTTCGTAGAACTTGCTTACGGTGGAGGGGTCGCTGGCGGGTATTTCGAAGTGAACTAGACTGTGTAGTTTCGGTTGAGGTCGGGTTGTGACTGTTGATGCTTCCATGAGATTTCAGCGACGTGAGGGGTTCGGGGGCGTCTCTTAAACGTGGCCTCTGCTCGCACAACAGTGTGTTAGAGAGAGGAACCTTGGGACATACATCTTGAACCGCTGTGGAACGCCTTTCGATCGGGCGGCCGCGAATACTCGCCCATGCCACGTTGACAGCTTCGTTGTTGGTCCGACTAGAAGTTGGCTCCGGACCAAAGCCGCAGGACTTTCGGACCGGATTCGACCTCCTGTTTTTCCACTGTAACCCCATCGAGTAATTTCCGGTTATGCTAGGGATAAGGGCTGACCGAGGCAATCTCCTAGTGGGAACGAGGGCCGGCTCGATCGGGAACAAGCGATGGCAAAGGGTACTGCGGCTGTCATTCTGGCGATTCTCATCATCGGTGCGATTTCAGGTTATTTCTTCTATACTAGGTATGTTCAGGGAACAGTCGTTCTGAGCATCACGGATCCACCTCAGGTGCAGCCTGGTAGCGGTCAGCAGTATGATCCGAGCATTCTTCATATCTATCTGACGTTCGCAACAATGGAGATCCATCAGGCAGGCTTTGGAAACTCTAGCGATAATGGCTGGTACGCGATAGCTGGGTCTCACAAGACGGTGGATATGATTTCGGTTTTGACGATCGCGAAGACTCTCGGAAGTGCGAGACTCGCCACAGGAACATACGACCAGCTGCGCTTTCCCGTGTCCGCCGCAGTGGTTACTTTTTCCAACATTGGAAATGTGACCTATTCAATACCTAGTGATTCGCTCAAAGTGTCGATCACTGGTGGAGGCTTCCAGAGTTCTCCCGGTACTACTGTGAATCTCCGATTAACACTTTCTTTCAACAATAATGAGATCCTTGCGATGAATGGGCGCTTGACACCTCATGCTACCGTCCGAATACTAACCTAGTCTTCCCGTTAGAAAGACGATGCGGCTATTTTTCCTTCTTCTTTGGAGGCAGCTTACTAGTCCAGTCCAGGGACCGGATGATCCATTTTCGGGCTGTCTCGTGCTGTTTCCACCAAGCTTTCGGGATCACAACATATTCTTTCATGGGCCTTCCCTTCATCGGCTCGAGCATCGAAGCGCCTTCTTTCTCTAGAAGTTCCTTGCGATTCTCTTCGGATAGGCGCACGAATAAGTCGTTTCCAAAAAGCCCTGGAAACATGTTTCCATTTACGAACGCGGATATGTTTCCGAACATCGGCCGAATCGTGACCCGAGGATCGTCTGGCAAAAGGGATCTGAAGAATTCCTTCGATTTTTCGTCAGGACGTGGAATAATCACATGAGAACCTCGATCTTGCAGATGGCTAAGCGATCGATTTCAAGAGGACAAGGGCCTTTCCAACATGCGCGGTCGCCCGGGTCTGAGATGAGAAGATGTGTCTGATTATTCCTTTCTTGTCGACTACGAAACTTACGCGGCCAGCAAACAGGCCGAGTGTTTTCTTGACCCCGTATGCCTTCCTCACCGCGCCATCCGCATCGCTAAGCAATATGAAAGGCAGGTGGTGTTGTTGAGCGAAATCTCGATGAGAGTTTTGGCCGTCGGAGCTTATCCCAATAACCTCTGCGCCAAGATCCTTGAATGATTCGTACGAGTCTCGGAAGCTGCAAGCCTCGGCAGTGCAGCCTTGGGTGAAGTCTTTCGGGTAGAAGTAAACGACTACGTTCTTCTTTCCAAGGAAATCCGCCAAGGAAACGTAACTGCTATTGCTTGTTGCCAATCGGAAATTAGGTGCAGTATCTCCAACGGCGAGCAGCTTCGTCACTTTCGACGGTCGTTCTGCGGATTGGAGGAGAAGAGGCTTTCGTTTGTGAATGAGCGAGGAAAGAGCTAAGCACAGTTCGAGGCGACACTTGACTCAGGGAAATTGGGTATTTCAGGGATAGTACAAGGGGGTCTGACAAAAGCCCGCATTGAGGCACTGACAGACGGAATATTCGCCACGGTCATGACAGTCCTAGTTTTAGGACTCAGTCTTCCTCAGGCGGGTCTGTCCGAGTCGGGCCTTGAGGGTGAGATCGTGAATCTCTCGCCACATATTCTCGCCTATGTTTTCAGTTTTGTCGTATTGGGTGTGTATTGGATTGGCCATCACAATCAGTTTCATTACATCAAACGGACTGACAGGGTTTTCTTGTGGGTCAACATACTTTTCCTTTTGACCATCGGTTTCGTGCCCTTTTCGACATCGTTGCTCGGGTTGTACCCTTTCTCGCCTACCGCAGTCCGAATCTATGGCGTAAATCTGGCTGCAACGGGGCTCGCACTTTACCTTGTATGGTGGTACGCAACTGCCCAGCATCGTCTCGTAGAGAAAGATCTAGACCCTCACATTGTGACTCTAGCCCGAAATCGAACTCTAATTGGGCCAGTGGTCTCCCTTACTGGAATCGGCTTTTCCTTTCTCGACACTCGAATAAGCCTAGTACTCTACCTGCTTCTCATTCCGTTCTTTATCCAACCAAGTCACATTGACATTCACTTTAGAGGAGGCTCTCACGACTAGTGACGCGCGTCCCTAGTTCACAATGCCAAGCTGACTATGGCGTGCGGTAACGTCCTTAAAGCCCGATTTCAAATCCGGCGAAGGGAAACGCACAGGAGTAGTAGTGATTGGCTAGCCGCGACGGTCCATCCATGGTTGAGGCCCAATCTGTTTGGAAAGTCTACCAGACAGGCACGCTGAAAGTTGAGGCTCTTAGGGGTCTCGACCTCAATGTTCGAAAGGGCGAGATGGTGGCTGTGATGGGTCCTTCGGCTGTGGCAAGACCACGCTCCTCAACTGTCTCTCAGGGCTCGACGACATCACGAAGGGCAAAGTGGCGATCGAGGGCGTTGACCTTGCGACTATGTCTGATGATCAAAAGTCCGGGTTCCGGGCTCGAAGGATGGGTTTCATCTTTCAAGCCTACAATCTTCTCCCTGTTCTGAGCGCACAGGAGAACGTCGAACTCCCCCTACTTCTAGCGGGGGTCTCGGAGGCTGAGGCTCACAAGGAGGGTTTGAGTGCTCTGAAGATGGTTGGGCTGGAGGAGTGGCGACTCCACAAGCCTAGCGAACTTAGTGGTGGGCAGCAGCAACGCGTCACCATTGCTCGTGCTCTAGTGAACAAGCCCGCGATAGTTTGGGGGGACGAGCCGACGGGAAATCTGGACTCCGAGAATTCCGCGGAGATTGTCAAGCTGTTGAGAAGCTTGAATCGCGACTACGGACTGACTTTCGTGATAGTTACCCATGATCCTCAAATCGCCAATGAGACTGACAGAATAGTCTCGATGAGAAACGGGCAGATAGAGAAAGAGACTGCGACTGGAACGAAAGTCTTGAACAAGGAGGCGGGATTAGCTGACGTCAGAGTCTAGGTCACATGGAAGAGCCCTTCTCCTAGGTCTGAGCATCTTCGTCTCGATAATTGCACTCGGGGAACTCTACGCTTTCTATCTGAACTACCAAAACAACATCTTCCTGCGCCAGTTTGTCTCCGAAAACCAGACCCGGCTTCTAGTCCAGGCAACCGGGCTTTTGGTCTTGGGACTTGGCGCTGCCTATCTGTTCTATCTGTTCTCCCGGGCGAAGCCTACAAGCAGAGCAGGACGATACTCGAGGAAAGTGCTCTCGTTCTCTCCATTTATCGCGGGGCTGGCTGCGTTGCTCCTTTGGTTCGGGGGTCTAGGCAGTATCGTTGGTGGCTCGACTATTGGTTTCGAAGTCTACATTGTGATCGTGCTTTTGCTGATCTCCCTCGGCATGATACTTCGGGATCGGCTTACTTTCAGGATGGCGCTCCGCAACTTTGTACGTCGAAAAACCAGCATGGCAATAGTCATTCTCGGATTAATGATTGGGACGGCGATGATCTCAGGGTCACTAGTAACCCAGGACACCTTTACGGAACTCTTCACAAGAGGGGCATACTACGGCTATGGTTTCGCAGACGAGGTCGTCTATGTTAGAAACGTCACGAGCTTCGCCTACATGTACTTCCCCGCGAGCATATCCCCGAGCCTCGCTTCTCAGTTAGCAAGTAACCCACAAGCTCAGCCCTTCCTTCTCGGAACTACCCCAGAAATTCTGGACACCGTAAGCATGAGCGATACCAACACCGGGAACGTTCAATCTCAGGTAACTCTAATCGGCACCTACTCCAACGCTTCAAAGACCCTCGGAGACTTTCATTCAACCAGCGGCTCAGTTATCCCTCCCAATTTCGGAGACACTGAGGCTGTTATCAACGATAGGACTGCCCGAGACCTAAACGCCACTGTTGGCGACTCTGTTGTCGTATACTCCGCTGTTCCTGCCACCTTCAAGATTGTTGGGATCGCCCTCTCTGACGCCAGAGGCAGTTTTTCAGGCAATGACAATATTTTCGTCACGATAAACGCGGCGCAACAACTCACAAATCATCCCGGGTCAATCAACTATATCGCAATAACCAACATTGGCGGTCTAAGAGGCTCCATTCAGCATAGCCAAGTTGTCGGTCTCGCTGCCAACCAGACTCTAAACTCCATCACCCCGGCCTCCGTGTACAAGTGCAAGACAGATCCCTCTCAGACAGCCGGTCCCGCGTCAACGCTCTGCGCCTATTCCGAGAAACAGAATTCGGTCAACAGCGCGACAACCAGTGCCCAAAGCCTGAGTAGTTTTCTGATAGTCTTGAGCACGTTCGTCATAGTTGCTGGTGTCGTGCTGATCGTGAACATCTTCGTCATGCTAGCCGAGGAGCGAAAGTCGGAGATGGGAATGTCCCGAGCAGTCGGTATGAGGAGGGGACAGCTCACTAGGATGTTTCTTTTCGAGGGGAGTCTCTACTCGGCCGGTGCGGCGTTCGTAGGGGTGTTCGTAGGTATCGCGATAGCCTATGTCATAGTCTATGTTTTCGCCACAATTATCGCTAGATTCTTCCCTGTCAACCTTTCCGAGGTTCTTGCAAGTTTCACCTTTACTCCCGAAAGCTTGTTTACTGCCTTCACCGAAGGTTTGCTCATCACTTACGTGACTATTCTTTTCACGTCGTGGAGGGTAAGCAAGTTGAACATTATTCGAGCGATCCGTAATATTCCCGAACCTCCGCAAGGAGTGAGGACATACACCGTCCTATCGCTCGCTGGAATCGTCGCGATTATCATCGGAGCGCTTGTGTTCGAGCAATCCTATGGTGCAAAGTCTGCTGTGGAGGCATTGGTCGGGCCTAGCATCATAATTTTCGGAGCAGGCCTCATTCTCTCTCGATTTTTCCTAACCGCTATGCATTCTCGGTGACAGGCATTGCGCTGCTCATCCAGTGGGGAGTGCCCAGTCTCTCTTGGAATAACCCCCTGATTCAGACCTACACCTTCGGCGTCGAGATCTACTTCGCCGGAGGAATTCTCATGGTGTTAGGGGCAGTCTTGCTGGTCATGTACAACACGGATGTGACATTGAAAGGCCTTCATCTCTTCTATCGGGGAAAAAAGACCTTGACACCAATCTTCAGGACCGCTCTGGCGTATCCGGAGAATAAGAGGTTCAGAACTGCCGCTACCGTGGCCATGTTCTCCTTGGTACTCTTTACAGTGGCAGCGATTGCCTCTCTCACAGCTGAACAGAACGCGGCTCTGAACAATATTGTTAAGATTGATTCCGGGGGCTACGATATCATAACCCAGGGCGCTGTTCCTGTCCCGAACTTTGCGTCAATGGTCCGCAACAATACCGCGCTTCAGAACAAAGTTGTGGCCGTGATAGGTTTCAACAATACAATTCTTCTCTCAGCGAACGACACCACTATTGGCCAGAGTTTTCAGCCGGCTCTCCTCCTTGGAGCCGACCCCGATGCTCCAGCCGCGTCAAACTTCTTCCTCACAAACACGTTTCAGATGTCGTCTATGAGTCCACAGTACAAGACGGCGACCGAAACATGGAAGGCAGTCATGACTGACCCGTCGAAGGTTGTGTGGTCCTACGGGCAGGTGAACAATCGGGGCCCGCCATCGTCGGTACAAACACCAAACGTCGGGGATACTCTAATCCTCACAGGTCTCATAGGGAATAATACCGTACAAAAGAGTGTCACTGTGGTCGGGCTCGTTAACGGAGTTTTCCTCAATGGAATTGTAAGCACGAAAACCCTGTTGATGGATCCCTTCAAAGTTGGCGCCGGAAGTCTGTCCTTCGTAAAGGTTGCAACTGGAGAGGATCCTACCAATGTCGCTAGTTTGTTGCGGAAGGAGTTTGTAAGTCTGAATGTGGACACTGTTGTTATTCCGGTCGTCCTGAGCGGTTTTCTCCAAATAGGTCAATCGTTCGAGGGATTGCTACAGGGATTCCTCGGGCTAGGTCTGGTTGTTGGAATAGCTGGCTTGGGGATAATATCAATCAGATCAGTGGCTGAGAGGCGGCAGGAGATCGGCATTCTTCGCGCTCTAGGGTTCAGGAGGAGAATGATCCTCGCCGAACAGCTACATCTCACTGCTCGGCATACTGATTGGAATCCTCTTGGGAATTGATGTGGGGTACGCTTTCGCGGTCAGTCCGAACTCGGGCCTCACCTTTGTAATTCCCTGGCAACAAATCCTTGAGATTGTCGGGCTAGCCTATGCCCTGTCTATGCTGGCAACGATAGGCTCTGCGCGCAGAGCCGCGAGAATATCTCCTGCTGAGGCTCTTAGGTATTCGGAGTAGTTTCGGGTCTACTTTCCACGCGTTCTCTTCGTGGTTTCGCTTGCTGCTTCTTTCAGCAGCCTGTTCGTGCTTTCCGTGCTTCCTCCTAGCCTGAGGGTCGCTTCGTGCTGGTCGGACAACCGTTTAGTCGCCTCGATGAGATCAGTGCGTCGTGTTTGTTCTGCGTTCGCAGATAATTGGTTCATCGTCTTGGTTGCTTCTTTCAACTGCCCCGCGGCAAGGTGCTGGTAGTATTCCTCTAGTCCTTGGTAATATGTGAATTCTGAGACGAGGTTGTTGTTGATCCCTTCCGAGAACTGCTCATCGTTTTTTGCCAGTTTGACTTCAATAGGGGCGTTGATCGTCTTCTTCTTGTCATCGATCGTGTCAGAGTAAGTGATTTGGATGTTGAGGAGTCGTCCGTTGAACCCGGCCGGTATCTGGACTCGACCCCAGATCTTCGCAATCGTTTCCACAGCATTGATCGTAACGGGGGGTCCTTTGTAGTTGAGAATCTTGACATCAGGAGTTCCAAAGTCGACACTTATGTTTCTGGCGCCGACCTCGTTTACCGCGCTCTCCTGCATCATGCTGGGGAGCTTGAGTTTTTGAGCGTCGGTGATGTTGTGGAGCATTCCGCCAGATGCGTCGGCAAGGGCCTTCAAGATTGACTGGTTATAGTCTGCGCCGATTCCGAATTCGATCATCTGGAACCCGGTCGGCATTTTTAACTTCGAGTACTGTTCGGGTTTGGTGACGTCTGTGGGTTCGCCGTCAGTCAGCAGCACGATCCATCCTGGGAGCCGGCTCTTTTGTGCTATTTCGAACGCTGACTGTAGCGCGGCGTAGAGAGCGGTTAAACCTGAGGCTCTGATCTTAGGAAGAACCTCTGAGAGTCGGGTTTCTGGGTATGCTTGGACTGTGCTTGAAAACAGGACGACGGAAACTAGGTTTCCCGAAGGGATGCTCTTTACGTATTCCTGAGCGCCGTTCTTTGCCAGCTCGATTTTCTGGCCGTCCATTGACTTACTCGTGTCGAGTACTATTATGTGATGGAACCCTTTCGCTTCAGTGCGTTTCTCGGCGACAAGTGTGATCTTGAATATTGCGTCTATCTTGGAGTCGAACGAGTAGGCGTGGCTGAGTTCCGTTCTTGCTGATAGTGTCATAGTCTGATCTGCTCCATCTTTTCGCCGTCGAGAATCAATACGCCTGCGGCTCCGCCGTGGTATTTGCTGGAGAATATAGTGATCACCTTTCCATCGAGGTCTTCTCTGAATCCGTCAACGACTTCGTGGCCTCTGATGATTCCTTTTAGCTGGTTGTTAGCTAGGAATTTTTCAGTCACGTCGCTTCCGTAGTAGTATGCTCCGTCTCCTCGTACGCTTGGTATGAATCCCTCGATCATGTCTCGGGGGTCGTTCCAGAGCAACTGGAATGCAGTCGGGTCGTCCGGGTTCAAGTCGGGAAATGGTAAGTCTGCGATCTGAGAAACGGTATCGAGCGTGGTGGCTATTCCACCGTGGAGGCATAGATAGTTGTTGACGACGACAGCGTATGGCATGGCTTGGAAGAACTCTTTGAAACTGTCATAGCTGGCCTCTCCTAACTTCTCTGTAACCTCTTCTAGAAAGCCGTAGTAGGGGTTCGTCAAAGGGCTCTCATGATTTCCCCTCAACATTATGAGCTTGTTAGGGTCCTCGAGAAACTTTGAGGTGATGAGTCCGAGATTCTCCACGCCGGTCTCTCCCCTGTCAACGTAGTCGCCTAAGAAGACGACTAAGTCGGAATCCCCGTAGAACTTGTCGAATACTGTTTGTGTAACATCGATTGCAGTATGTGTGTCTCCGACGAAGATGACTCTGTTTACTTCTCTGGGCTCGAGGAGTGGTTTTCCCATTTTCTCCTTCGCCTCGCTGATGAGCTTTGGAGTTTCCAGGGCTTCAATCATTCACTGGTAAGCCTCACGATAGTGCCGGTACCGAACTTTACTATGCTGTTCGGTTTAACCTCGACGCTATCGTGAACCTGCTGGAATTCCTTTCCGTTGTAGAGGAATGTGCCGTTCTTGCTGTTCAGATCCTTCAGCATCAGTTTTGCTCCGCTCATCGTGAGTTCCGCATGTTTTCTCGAGACTTCTTGATCTGGTATGACGACTACGTTTTCGGGGCTGCGTCCGATACTGACGACTGGGAAGTCGTCGAACTCTACCGGGACCTTTGACTTGATGAGGGATTGGGCGGGAGTGTTCACGAATACCATGTAGTAACG
This sequence comes from Candidatus Bathyarchaeota archaeon, assembly GCA_005883075.1. Taxonomy (GTDB): domain Archaea; phylum Thermoproteota; class Bathyarchaeia; order 40CM-2-53-6; family 40CM-2-53-6; genus 40CM-2-53-6. Next base: position 33,960 of record VBAX01000070.1, read on the forward strand.
CCCGTGCCCGGTCGTTGGGGTGGCGGCCGATGGGCTGAATGGGGTGTATGGGGTAGGGGTTGGGAGGAAGGGGGTAATTTCAGGTTCTGGTAATGGTGGCTCCGGATTTTTCTCAGTGGTGTCGAAAGAGAAAATTGTCGGTTCGGGAGGTGTTTCCTCAGCATCTATCTTCTCCGGTTCTGAAGCTTCTAATGGCTCGGGTTCTTCGAGTTCTTTGGGCTCCTGTTCTTCTAGTGGTTCTTCGGCCTTCGGGGTCGCTGTGTCTCCAGCTCTGGCTCCACCGCATGATATGCATGATTGTTTAGAGTCAGGATTGTCGGCCCCGCACGCTGAGCATGTCCAGATTAGAGTCTCCACGGACTCCACATCTAAATCAGGGTCTTTCTGTTTCGTCTTACGCTTCATAGATGGACGCTTCATGGCTTCACTCTTCGGTCTACCGTCTTGCGGGCATGTAATTGCGCTGGAACGAAAACCGCCGGGTGTCGGTCACACCGTTGATTACTAGGAATCTGAGTATGGCAAGTCCACTCTTAGGAAGGCGCATGCTCCCCATTGCCGCAGTTGAAGAAAGCCCGTAGGCTTCCCTTCACGCGGGACTCTTTCGGACCATTCCTCACCGTAGTGCTCTCTGTGCCTATCGCTTTCCTCTTCGGTCTAGGAATACAAGGGGATCCCTCAGCTTACATTATCGGGTTGGTCAGCCTCGGCGTTCTGACCTCCCTGGATCTGCGAGGCGGGATTCCAAGGGTCGGGGTCGGATTCGTTGTTTCGTTTCTCGCTTCTCTTTATGTCATTGGACACTCAGTCGCTGGACAAGGCCTGTCGCCGTTGTCGTTTGGGGATCTATCCCTACTCCTCGTTGCCCTTCCCCCCTCAATCGCGGTCCTCGTGGCAGGTCTTCTCTTCTCGCGGGCGACACCCTACAAGATGATCAAATCAAACGTCGTTGCCTCGGTCGCGTTGGCGGTTGGGCTCGGCTTGGGATCGGCTTTGAAGGCGGGGTCGGCATTGTCAATTGACTCGCTTACCATACTGTTCTTCATCGCGCTTGGTGCAGCCGCGAACATTGCCCAGATGGCTCTATTCCATCTTCTCGACAAGGTGTGGCGGACCAGGAATCTTTCGATGTCAATGATGCCTACCGCTTTCTTCACGTTCAATCTGTTGGCCGTCCTCGGGTTCGTTGCCTCTCAGGATCTTAACCAGCTCTACCCGGTCGTTTCGTCTCTAGGGTTCTTGCCTGCGTTGGCGTTGGTCGGGGTTGGCTCTACCAATCTCTCTCAGAGAATCTCGTCGGGACCCATCATTGGACCAATCATTACCATAACGGGAGCACCGATCCTTCGACAGGGCAAAGAACAGACAATCAAGATCGCCACCCAATTTAGTGGACATGCGAAGAAAATGGCAAGGATCGTGGCGATCATCAAGAGACCTGGAGGCAAGACCGAGTCGCTGAAAGTATCACAGGTTTCGATTGGAGAATACAGTGCTCACTATCGACCTGGCGGCTCAGGCAACTACGCCGTACACGTTACTGCTACGAGCAAGGAACACCAGACCGTAAATCAATCCTTTTCCTTCGACGTCCAATCGCCTCAATCAAGTCCTCCCCCCGCACCAAGTCCACCACCACAGACTCGTCCACCGCCTCCGCCCCCCGTAACGCCCTCACCTGTACAACTCCCTCCACGTCCCCCGACGCCCTTTGTCAAGGGAAACCTTCCACGCTTGGATAATTGGGACCCGAGAGTCTGGGTTGGACAGGAAGTTCACAGTTACAAGATAACCGAGCACCTAGCCACGGGGCTCACCGGCTACGTCTTCCGCGCCAGCTTTGGGCAGGCGGGTACTGAAATGGCGATAAAGATTCCAATCCTGAGAACCGGGACAGGTGCAGCTGCTCTTGAAGAGACTATGTCGGAGGCGACGCGGCTCTTGGAGTTGTCCGAGCAGTCGAAATATGTTGTCCAGCTTAGAGGAATATTGGTGGATCGACTGAACATTCAGGAGATTGTGAGAGGTGATACGCAATTGTATCTGCGCAGTCCGCCTGCGATAGTAATGGAGTTGATGAAGGGCGGGGCGGCCAAAGGGCTTCTTGAGGATCCGTCCTACGACTCGCTGTACTATTCTGAGAAATGGGGGGGTATTGTCATGCTAATCGGTTACATGATCGCGAGCGGGCTGGAGACAATTCACAACGCGGGTTTCGTGCATCTTGACGTCAAACCGCAGAACATTCTGTTCAACCTCAAACCCCCGGCCACTGGACAGGAGATGAGGAACCAGATGAAGTCTGGTACCCTTGTGCCGAAGCTAGCTGACCTCGGTTCCGCCGTCCGTATCGGAGGCAAAGTCGGGCAGTTCACATCCGAATACGCCCCCGGCGAACAAGTCCTGGGAGATAGGACCGCATCTTCCATGGACGTCTACGCTCTAGGAGCAACACTCTACAACATGCTGACGAAGACCCCTGTTAATTCCAAGAAGCTCATCGAGTTGATGAACACCATGACAAGTAACCCCGGATCTGGGAGAACAGCGAGCGATCTGAAGTCGACATGGAACTCGTTCAACCCTGATTTTGATAGGATTGCCAAGCTCGCACCGTCGGTCCCTGTCCTTAAGAAAATGTTGGACAAGGACCCCCACAGAAGACCGACTGCCGGGAATGCAGCGAGCTTACTCCAAGACCTTGGAGAAAAGGCTCTATCCTAGATTATCGAAAAAACAACGGAAATATTTCCGAACGGCTGGGCACTATCCTCTCGCGAATAAAGGATCATTGCCTTGGAAACTGAAAAGTGGATCTGAGTTCAGCCTAGAGCAAGGGGTCCGTTCGCCCGCAGCATGATCGAAACCTCCTCTTCCCTGATATTGAGGGAGTTCGAAGTATCCCAGAGGGCGAACTGCGATGCCGAAACCCTACCGTGTCGACTGCGAAACGTTGTATTCGAGCTTCTGTATTCCCTCGACCTTAAGCTGGCAGAACTTGTAGAGCGCATCATAGGTCGGAAACTGAAGTCTCATGTTGTCGAAGTCGTCTTTAGCAAGGTTTCGGAAACCGTGCGCCACAGCTTCCAGACCAGCTGATTCAGCTGGAGCATCCGGAATCTTCGCATCAGCTCCTCTGACTATCTTCGCCAGCTCCAATAGCGCAGGGTCCTTGAGTTTGTATTTCTTGATGATCGCGTCAAAGCTGACGTATTCCCTCCCCTCCTCCTTGTAGTGCGTCAATTCAATCCCCTTGGCATCGTAAGGTATCGCCCCGGTTTCCTTGACTACCTGTGGTATGTTTTCCGAGGGGACAAAGAGGAATTCTGGATTCTTATCTACGAACTTTTTGATCAGCCAGGGACAGGCTATGCGGTCAACTTTCGCCTTTTCTCGGGTTACCCATTTCATTCATTTATCACCCATAGATGCTCTACTTAGATAGAAAACCTACACATATGAGGCTAACTCACTAATTGTGGAAAGCGAGAAATGAACTATTGTCAAGACTCACGCCCAATCGATGCCAAGAAGCTGTTTCCTAAATCCCAAACCTCTGAGCGGATTTCTCCTATCGAACAGGTCAGCTAGAAATTTCTTTATGTCAAAGAGAACCACAAATTTGAGATTCTCATTGAGCTTGAACGGTTGCCCACCCAGAAAGAACTCTCCTCTCGTCAGTAGAAGATATCCAAATTCCCGGGACATAATATGATACAAAACGGGGGAGCTCTTTGCCTTTCGATTGGATGACTAAGGACGGAAAAGTTGTCCTCATCGAGAAAGCGGTCCGCACGGTCCCTTACGGTTTCTTAGGAGTCCTGTTTTCAGTTTACTTGAGCAAGGAGTTAGGTCTCGGCGCCTTTCTCATTGGCGTGGTCTTGGCCTTGACGGTTGCTTCGAGTGCGATCTACACTCTCATCGCAAGCGTATTCGCTGACCGTCTTGGCCGCAAGCGGACATTGATCTTCTTCGCCCTCACTGACGCAATGGCTGGCGCTCTCCTCTTCTCCTCTGATTCTTTGTGGGCACCCCTAGCTGCCGGGATCGTTGGCAACATGACTGTAGGAGCGGGAGAGGTAGGCCCTTTTTTGACCTTGGAACAGGCGATTCTTCCAGGAGCGTCTGATGGCAAACGGCGAACGTTGGGGTTTAGCGTCTACAATCTGGTCGGGTACGTTTCATCTTCAGCCGGAGCCCTTCTGGCCGGCCTCCCTCAATACATCGGTCCCGGCATAGGAGGATATCGGCCACTATTCCTAGCGTATCTCGCGACAGGCTTGTTGGGAGCATACCTCTACTCTAGGCTATCGATAAGGGTCGAAAAGGAAAGGACCGCCTCCCCGGGTATCAAGGTCCTATCTGAGGCCTCTAAACCAGTAGTTAGGAAACTCTCAGCATTGTTCGCTTTGGACTCGTTCGGTGGAGGCTTTGTTGGCATCAGCATACTCTCGTACTATTTCTACACGAGATATTCGCTGTCGCTTGACTCGTTAGGATTGCTGTTCGCAGGGACACAGATCATAACAGCAATCTCGTTCTTGGTTGCCGAACGGATCGCGCGCCAGATCGGCTTGATCAAGACCATGGTATTTACTCACATCCCGTCAAATCTCCTCTTGGTGATGATACCATTCGTGTCTTCAGTCCCAATCGCTGTTGGTCTACTTCTCTCCAGGCAGTCTCTCTCCCAAATGGATGTTCCTACCCGACAATCATACGTGATGAGTGTAGTACCAGAGGCCGACCGTACCCCCGCTGCCGGGTTCACTAATGTATCCCGGAGTATTGCCCAAACTCCTAGCCCCTCTCTGGCGGGGTACACGATTGCGGCGCTGTGGCTAGGATCTCCCTTCGTTATTGCAGGGGGACTAAAGGTCGCCTATGACCTCTCCCTCTACAAGATCTTCCACAGGTTGAAGCCACCCCAAGAGAACAAGGCCACAGGTCAATCCTAAGCCTCCTCGCGTCGCTGAAATGCTCTGTTGTCAGATCTTTCTACTTAATGATTGGAGCAATTGAGGATTCTATTTTCGGTTCTCACAGATTCTTTCTCAGCTTTTTCCTTGCTTAACCAAGGACTCAAACGTCGTGGGCACGTGCTTATGTTTGGCTGTCTTGGGAACTAGGAACATCATTCCTCTTCCTGGGTGAATTTTGATTTTTACGGGTCGGTTGTCGAATTTTCGTCCCCTCATCTTCTTCACTGTGAGTTGTGTGAACATCTGTCCTTCCGCAGTGGTCGTATCAAGTGTTATGATCGAGTCTACCGCCGCCTCTAGCTCCGCTAGACCCGATTTTGAGTCAGTCTTGCTCACGGCAATGAAGAACTTACCCTTCATTTTCTTGATCCGAGTAGAGGTATCAAACACCATGTTTGCCAGGCCGTTGAGCCTCGCCCTTTCAACAAGCTGGTACGCGGAGTCAACTAGGACAACTGGTTTCTCATTGCTCAGCTGGAAAAGCGCAGTGGATATTGTGAGGTCTAGCGCTGTCGTGTCATAGAAGTTCTCCAGAACTCCGAGGCCGCGCTCTTCCCCGAGAGTCTTTGTCAGCTCGCAGCCTACTAGTTGGAATTGTTGTTTTTGTTCATATTCAAATGTGTCCCAGTGGAAAGCTTTCATTTGCTGTCTAGTGCTCTCAGGCTTGTCGTAGGTCAAGTATGCGACCGGGTTTCCAGATTGAAGGGACTTGTAGGCTAGCTCTTCGCAAATTGTCGTTTTGCCAGCTCCTGTGTCGCCCTCGATCAGAACAACGTCGCCGTCGTGGAAGCCTCCTGAGGTTAGGCTGTTCAGATACTCGAGTGGTTCCTCTTTGTAGGGGTGCTTCCTCCTGTAGAACTCCCCGTATCCTAAGAGGCCGCCGACAGCTGCTCCCAAGAGTATCCAGTCCAGAGATTGGGTGACCCAGGATGACGGGGCGGGGCTGAACTGAATCTTGCTACTCGCATTCTGGGATAGGTCGACAGTACTTCGGACTGTCTGCGATTGATCGCTGACCACGATCACGTACTGTCCCTTGGGGAGATCGCGAAAAACCAGAATACCGTTGCTTCCGGTAGTGTTCTGGATGATCGTCTCGCCTGCGAGCGTTAGCGAAACTGTCACGCCAGCAGTTGCACCGCCGTCCTGGGCTACCACTAGCACGGTAAGGTCGTAAATCTGGAGGCTTACCGGAGATAATCCGTTCATCGGATTGAACGTGTTAGGAGAAGGTGCTACACTGACACCCATCCAGGTGACAGTGGATATGGAGTACGTTCCTCCTGGCAATAGATAGGCTCCCGTTGGAACGAGGCTCGCCGAGGTGCCGTTCGGGTACGAGAGCTGGATACTCGATGGGGGATGAGGTAGAGGGTTGCCGTTTCCATCTTGGAACACCTTACTGAAGTCTACCTGGTAGATTGAGAGATGGAGAGTGATGGTTAGAGAGGACCTTGGGAAGAAGGATGTCTGATTCACAAGGGACCCTTGCCAGAAAGTCTTGATGGTGTAGGTCGCAGTGTCTTGTAACGGAATATTCTGGGGTGAGACTGATCCGGAAGAGTCAGATGCTCCGTTGTAGATCGCCGCTGACCCTACGAATATCGTTACGGAGGCACCTGGCACAGGGACCGGATTAGGGCCGAGGCTTAGAGCTTGAAGGTTGAGCAGCCAGGATGCGAATACGACGTATGAAAGTTGTGTTGTCATGTACAGTCCTCCATCGTCAGTGGCTCCCAAGCTTGAACCGTATCCTCCGCTCGGATCGTTGGAGGAGTAGGTCCAGTTGAGGGACCAGGTTCCAGCGTAGTCCAAGTCGGTTCCCTGGACGGAGATTAAGGGAGTGTTAGTCAGAAGGAGGGACCCGGTCGGGGATGTGAGATTTGCACGTATTGACGCGAGGTCGTATAGACCCAGGGCATCGAAGATTGACGCTCTGAGTGTAACCTGACGACTGGTCGCGGTCCAGTTTCTGCTGAAGGAGCCGGTCTGGACCCCTGTCTCGTTGAAGCTCGAGTAGGACGTGATTCCAACGCGTTGCTGGAAATTAATTGAGACCTCGCTGGAATTTGACGGTGCGTCATAATAGAGACTGATTGTCCGGCTGGTGCTACCAGGGATGTTGACAGTTATTGCGAAGTCGAGTATCGCGCCTGATTCGATTTGATACGTGTTGCTGGTAATGGCGATAGTATATCCCGTGAGGGTCGATGATATTGGCGCGCTGGAGAGGCTGCCAACAGCCAACGAGATTACCGAGCCTGAAGACGTGATCTTGTTTAGGTTGCCCGTGATCACCGTACCCGTCCCGGTGCCTGAAGAAGAGGAAAAGTACAGAACAAAAGTTAGGGGCGCTGTCAGGGTGGTGTTCCCGGCTAACGCGGGCTGCGAGTAAAAGTGCCAGATTCCAGGGGTGCTGCTCGAAACTGTTCTCTGCTCGTTTTGGTTGGTGGCGGACCAAGACTTGGTGGTGTTGGCCCATAAGTTTGTGGTTATCGTGTTTAGGGTCTTTGTGATTTGCTTGTGGAAGAAGAAGGTTGCCGGTTGCTGGGTCGAAGGTGCGGCGGCGCTGGGGATTTGGTTTGGAGCCACTGCTATGGCAAAGACTAGGACGATGAGGAATACTCCCTTTGGACCCGAGCTTCTCCGCATCCCTCGAAGGTTTGACTCATAAAGTCGCGTGGTACGGCGTACCAAAGGCTGGTGTCACTGAAAATCAGGTAATGTAGTACCACATGTATCGTCACAGGGCGATCTGAGTGATACACTGAAATGCAGTTAGTTTTGCAAGAATTACTGTCGTCGAATTGGAGCGGTGTGTGTCCATCTGGAGACTCAAGGGATCCTGCGGATCGTCAATTGGAGGGCAAGGTTTTCGAACCCCACATAGGCATTTCTCTTGGGAAAGCCTGAGAGTTGCCCGATCTCCTTACAATTCTATTCCAGATCGTTGGCGTTGTCACCCTCTGGGCAATTGTTGGTGAGCTTTTTCGTCGAGGACTTACTGCTCTAGCCAGAAAAGCAGGCGCTTCCAAGCAGCTCATCAGGAATATCCGGGATGGCGTCCGGATAGCCTGGATTGTAGTCGCCGTCGCTGCTGTCCTGATAATTACTGGAATAGCCTCTGAATTTCAAGCTTTAACCGTCACAGGGTTAGCAGGCCTCACAATTTCCTTAGCTCTGCAGACAACTCTCTCCAACATTATTGCGGGGGTGCTCCTCTTCTCTGACAAGACCCTACGATTGAACGATGTAATCTCGTACAGCGGGATAAGGGGAACAGTTGTCAGGGTGGGTCTGAGATCGACGTTGATAAGAACTCAAGAGGGAAACATTGCGATAATTGGCAACAGCACCTTGATGAGCGGACCCTTCATCAACTATTCGGCCGAAGAACGTCTACTAGGAATACCCTGAAACAATCTCGGTCCAGAAAGAAGATGTTTCGGAAATCAATAAACACTCCCGTTTCTTTCTTCGAGTTCATCGCCTTCTCCTCGGGATAGAGATGCGAGGATAGCACGCACTAGGTCTCTTGCAGATTGAGGCGTCAGTTCGACTGCGATCCTTGATTCTAGTCCGGCCTTCTCGCTAATGAGGTCAATGATGACCACCCGTTCAGCTTGGGCATGATCGGGATGGTCGTAGGAAACGCTCGCTTGGTTCAAAGGGACCCAACCGTTTGGACCCTTACCGGCGCCCGAGACTCTAGTATTCTCGACGATCCCCGTACACATTTCTCACACCCTCCAAACGTACAAAATGCGTGTCAACGTTTGTCACTAGTTCCGAGATATTTTTCGAAGAAAGCCCACACCTTGTTCCAGCCATCCATTGCCTGCTCTTGTCTGTATCCCGACCGGTCGTAATAGAAGAAACCGTGCCCGGCTTTCGGATACATATGAAACTCGTAGGTCTTTCCATACTTCTTCAACTCTTGTTCATGCTGGGCAACTTGTTGGGGAGATGGAAACTGATCCTCCTCACCAAAGAGGCCCAGCAGAGGACATGACAAATCCTTCGTGTAGTCTATTGGTGCAACGGGATACTTCGGTGTCAGCTCTTGCTGGGACATGACAACTCTTCCGCCCCAACAATCTACTGCCGCGTCGAAGCCCTTCGTTCTGCAAGCAACAAGGAACACTTGCCTTCCTCCTGAACAGGTGCCAAATATTCCCGCCTTGCCGTTGCTCTGCGGAAGAGATTTCAGGTAACCCAAACTCTCTTTCACATCGCCCACGACGTCATCGTCGGGCACCCCGCCTGCAGCCCGTACCTTCGCGGCAATATCCTCTGGCACACCATGGCCGAATTGCTGGTAGATGTTGGGGCTGATTGCCAGGTAGCCATGGTGGGCGAACTTTCGAGTGGTTTCCCTGTACCACTCGTCCCATCCTGGTGCATGGTGGATCAGAACAACCCCAGGGAAGGGTCCTGAGCCCAGAGGCCGCGCGAAATATGCGTTGATCACGGAGCCATCATGTCCGGGGACCGTTACGGTTTCTGCTATCATTCCCTCGTACGTATCTGTACGATACTTCTGCATGCTCGATACCTGCCTTTTTTGTCGATAAAGAGAGGCGGGCTTGTTTAGCTTTTCCTCAAAATCGGAAAACTTTCGGTGACGTCCCTACCTCCAAATGTTCATGCGACAGCATAGGTTCAGCTTGTTCATTGGACCCCTAGCGTCTTGCAATCTGCTCGATGTTCCGTTCCTCCTCGCTGCTGGTCTCCTGTTGGCCTCTCTGGCGCTCTCCATTCGGGAAGACACGACCGGCATCGGCCAAAGCTACACAACCGAAGCTCAGAATCCCGCCTCTGAAACCTAACGACTCGTGAGGCTCGGATGATCACGTCCATTGATGGCCCTTAAGTACCGGATTGCAAAACCCAGCGATTGGATCATCATGCAGGTAACGACTCAAGCTGGCAAGGCCGTCCAGCAGGTCAACGAGTACGATGTATTTCTTGACGTCGATTTTGACGCTCTGAGATTCTCAGGAAAGGTAAGAATCGACATTAGCTCAACTGGAGACATCAGCCTGGACGCAGTAGATCTAGAGGTTGCAAGCGTCAAGACAAACGATCGAGACGTACCGTTCAAACAGCATGGAAACGTCGTGGATATCCAGACCGGTCGATTCTCCGGAACGCTAGAAGTTGACTACAAAGGAAAAGTCTCTGAGAGCCTGACCGGGTTCTACAAGGCTCCCTACGGAGACAAGTACGTCCTGACAACACACTTCGAAGCCGGACATGCTCGTAGACTACTCCCTTGCATCGATCATCCAGCCTACAAGGCAGACTTCAAGCTAACAGTACGCACAAGAAATGATCTCTCTGTAATCTCGAACATGCCACTTGAAGCCGAAAGGAAGGAAGGGAACAGGAAGACGGTAGCTTTCCAGAAGACTCCGAAGATGTCCACCTATCTTCTCTATCTTGGAATCGGCAGGTTCGAAGAGGACAAGAATCGACATAACAAGACAGAGTTGTATACGGCCTCTGTTGTCAAGCCCGATGGCAAGATCAAGACTGGTCTCGCCTTCGAGGCAGCGCAGAAATCCCTTGAATTCTACGAAAAATATTTCGGCATTCCTTATGATCTGCCTAAGCTCCACTTGATCGCTGTCCCCGAGTTCGCTTATGGAGCGATGGAGAACTGGGGCGCGATAACCTTTCGGGAGATCTTGTTACACGCTGACAAGGATACGAGCACCTCGACTAAGAAGAGCATTGCCGAGGTAATCGCGCACGAGATTGCTCACATGTGGTTCGGCGATCTCGTTACGATGAAATGGTGGGACGACCTCTGGCTTAACGAAAGCTTCGCGACCTTCATGGCTTACAAGGTAGTTGACTGGGCCTATCCCCAGTGGAAGATCTGGCAAGACTTTGTCAAGAACAGCACCGGGGGCGCGATGGCACGAGACGCGTTGAACAGCACTCATCCCATCGAGGCCAAAGTCAGATCACCTGAAGAGATCGAAGAATTGTTCGACGAGATCAGCTACGGCAAGGGCGCAAGCATTCTTCGAATGATTGAGGCCTACATTGGTCCAGATAAGTTCCAGAAGGGCGTCAGCAAGTACCTCCAACAATTCCGGTATTCCAACGCCTCTGGAAGCGACCTCTGGAACCATCTTCAACAAGCTTCAGGCTTGGATGTCAGCCGCATCATGGAAGGCTGGATCGGCAAGGTAGGATATCCAGTCGTCAAGGCCTCACTTTCCTCCGGAAAGCTTGTACTGGAGCAGGAAAGGTTTCTCCTCTCGGGAGCGAGGGACAAGCAAACTTGGCCTATCCCGGTCACGATTGCAGTGGACGGTAGGACCCAGCAGCTCATGCTCGACAAGGAAAGAGCTGAAGTCACCGTCGCAAACCCAAAGTCCTTGAAACTCAATGTTGACCGGACCGGGTTCTATCGAATAGACTACAGGGGTCCCGAACTCCAGTTGCTCGTCTGGGCCAGCAAGCTGTCCGGGCTCGACAGGTATGGCCTCGCGAATGATGCTTGGGCCTTTCTCAACTCGGGTAGGATGAGCTGGAAAGAGTACCAGGGTCTTCTGGAGCGTTTCTTTGATGAGGAAGACTATCTTCCTGCCTTTGAGGTGTCGGAAAGGATCACGAATCTATTCCTAATTGCGCCTAAGAAGGTCGCAGATCTCTCGCGGAGATACCACAAATCACAGTTGAAGATCCTTGAAGGGAAACGCGACGAGAACAGCTCGCTACTCAGAGGAACCATTGCCGCGCGGCTCGCTATTCTGGATGATGCATACGCGCATGAGGCTGGCGCGAAATTCAAAGACTTGGCCGCCGTAGAGCCGGACATGAAACGCTCGGTCATCATAGGCTATGCCAGGTCATCCAACGACCACGACGGGCTAATTGATCGGTACAAGAAGAGCACTACGGACGAGGACCGCCTCAGGTACTTGGAGGGACTCGCCAGCTTCAAACAGCCCGACTTGGTGAGAAAGGTTCAGGAGTTCGCCATGGCGGGCAACGTGAAGCGCCAGGATATCGGACGCGGACTGCTCCAGTTTGCTACCTCGAACCCGGATGCGCATGCTGTAACTTGGGAGTGGTTTAGAGACAACATTGGGAAGCTGGACAAGATGTACGAGGGAACGGCGACCCTCTCGGCGTATATGCGCGCCTACATATCGATCATTGGCGTCGGCCGGGTTGGTGAAATCGAGAAACTATTCAGTGAACACAAATTGGCGGGAGCCGACGCAACCCTTGAAAGGTTGAAGATTCACGATCGACTGGCCAACGAGATAACAAAGTCTTAGACCTAAGATGGCTTAGAATGAGGCACGTCGAAAGACCGGGTTAATGCGCTATGCCCGTGCTCTATCCAACAGAATCAGTGGCCAGTGACCACGCCGAATAGAGAAGAAGTTCTACGACTTGCCGGTCCTGTACAGATCAGTAAGAAGTTGGATGACCTCTCGATGGTTTCTCAGGTTGAACTTTGCATAGGATTTCGAAAGTCCTACCTTGATCGAATAAGCCTCGTCCGGAATCGCCTCGAAGAGGTCTTCGTCAGCCCAATCGTCACCCATGGCTAGAACGAAGTCGAAGGCGGTCTCGGAGAGGAGCAGCTTCGCTGCCATACCTTTGTTTATTCCAACGTTTCTCACCTCGATTGACTTACTACCCTGCAGTACCTGGAGCTCAGTGTTTTCAGTGAAATAGGACAATTCGTCCGCAAGCTCTTTTGATCGCACGTATGCGAGTTCCGGGTCTGCTGCTCGGAAGTGCCAGACGAGGGAGAACTCCTTTTCCTCCAAGAAAGATCCTGGCAGTCGGTCTTCATACCCTCTAAGGGTAGGTCGGACTTTCTCTTTCCAGTTGCTTTCTACCTTTATCGTTGGGACCCAGTCTTTGCCCTTTTGTTTGATCCAGGCTCCATGCTCCGCAACGATTCCTAGATCGAGGGCGCCAAACCAGTCCTGCAAGAGGCTTCGATTGCGTCCGCTGATTATTACCAGATTGTTTCGCGGATCTTCTGAGAGTGCATTGAGGACGGATAGCAAGGTCTTTTCAGGGACTGCTGTTTCGGGACGTGCCTTGAATGGCGATAGCGTCCCGTCGTAGTCTAGAAAGAGTATCCTGCTGGGTGAGGTGTCATAATCTCTCATCATCTTCTCTCTAGTCGCGGCGTCAAGTAGTTTGGCACTGAACTTCTCTTGTTGTTGTTTGATCGAGTGTAGTTTGCCCATGAAGTCCTGGCCCCATTTGATGACATCGTAGCGCTCCAGTCTGGTCTGCATTGCTTGGTTGCGGCGTACTTGCTCATCTTCAGGCATCTCAAGGGCTGTCTTTATGGCGTCTACTATTTCGGAGGTGTCGTTGGGGTTTATGATGAGTGCCTCGCCAAGTTCCCTGGAGGCTCCTGTCATCTCGCTGAGTATCAGAACTCCTTTCTGGTCGGTTTTTGACGCGATGTATTCTTTGGCGACTAGGTTCATCCCGTCTCGTAGAGGGGTTACTAGCGCGACGTCACTGATTGCAAAGAGGCTTAGCAGTTGATTGTAGGGCAGAAACCTGTACCGGTATACTATCGGGGTCCAGTCGATAGTCCCGAACTTTCCATTTATGCCGCCGACCAGCTTATCGATCTCTTCTTTCATCTGCTCATATTGTTCAGCTCCGAGTCTTGAGGGCACGACTGATAATACTAGAACAACTTTCCGTTGCCATTGAGGATACCGCTCAAGAAAGATCGCATAGGCTTCCAGACGATGCTTGATTCCTTTGGTATAGTCAAGTCTGTCTTGGGACAGTATTATCTTGCGATTGCCGAGTCTCTCGCGGAGCCCGCGGCCCTCTTCTTGTATGTCGTCACTTTTCGCGGCGTCACGAATTTCGCGGTAATCAACGCCCATCGGGAATGTGTCAATTTTTATCGTCCTTTCTCCATCAATGAGCACCTGGCCGAAAGTGTGTTCATAGCCTAGGATTCGGAGAATGCATCTGAGGAAGTGTTGCGTGTAATCTATTGTGTGAAATCCTATCAGGTCGGCTCCAAGAATGCCCTCCAATATTTCCCTGCGCCACGCGGTCGGGAGGGTGCGGAAGACATCGTATGAGGGGAAGGGAGTGTGGAGGAAGAACCCGATTGAGAGATCAGGCAGTTTCTCTCTCAATAGTTGGGGGAGAAGCATGAGGTGATAGTCGTGGACCCAGACCGTATCGTTGGGCTGGTACACCTTTAGGATGGAATCTCGAAACTCCTCGTTCACCTTCACGTACTGCGCCCAGTCTTCTTCTCTGAACTTTGCGTAGGTGGGAAAGTAGTGGAATAGAGGCCATATTGTGCTGTTGCAGAATCCTTGGTAGAATTTTTTCATGGTATCAGCGTCGAGGAAGACAGGGCTGGCCTTTTGCTTGGCAGCCTTCGTTCTCAGTAATTCTCGAGAACCTTCTTCGACCTCTATCCCAGGCCATCCAACCCAGAGGTAATCTGTTCTGGAGGGGTCTTGTCTGGCCCACTCCAAGTACGCGGTCAATCCAGAGACGAGGCCGCCCGGGCTGGAATGGAAAACTAGTTTGTTGTCGCGACTGCTGACAGTGAAAGGCAGTCTATTGGATACGACTAATAGTGTCATGCCTAGCTCGTCTTTGGGATTTTTTTCTCAGACGGTCTAACTGTCCATTAAGATTGTTAGTAACCCGTCCTTAAACCAGCCGAGTATAGGGTCGAACATGTCAATTCTATCCTTCTCGAAGGGCCCCTCGGTCAGCATCGACCACGTTCTAACTGACTCGGGCAAGGACCTTGTCCCTGTAGTGTTTGAGATGGTCGATATGCTCGATAAGGAATTTTCCGAGAAAGTCTTCCGAGACCACACGAGCCGCACGTTCGAGCAAGTCGTACGAGAGAAATCAGCGCGATCAAAATGAAGTCTTCAACCAGAGTTCGAGGAGAAACCACAAGGGATTTTGAACACCTAGATCTTGCGCCAAGGACGTAATCGATGAAGGGAATTGAGGTCGTTCGAAGTTCAGAGCTGAGAGCAGGTTATTCGACTCCAGGGATAGTCCGTGAGAAAGCGTTCGAATCAATCCACGGGTACATCATTGTCTCACGGACGAGGGTTGCGGGTGGAGCACTATCAGATTGGCACCACCACGGAAGAAGGCATCTCTACGGGTTTCTCCAGGCGGGGCGTATGCGATTGGAATACGGCTTGAAAGGCGCTAGCGCGGTCGAGGTAGGACAAGGAGATTTCTTCCATATTCCTCCGCGTCTTGTTCATCGCGATGTGAATCCGGACAAAGAACAAGAGCTCGTCGTGGTAAACATCCTTGTGGGGAGAGGAGAACCAGTCATTAACGTCAAGAGTCCCAAGGAGGTTTGAGTGGGATCGAGGCAGGTCGTGATGTCCTTACTTCAGTTTCTTGGGGTCCCAGTCGATAGAGTCAGCATTTATCTTCTCTGCCTTCAGCGCGGTCTTCAGCGCTCCTAGGACGCCCGTGAAAGTATAGCCTGGTCCAAGGCGCAGAACATGGTGGACAACGGGTTGTTTGTGTA
>VBAX01000096.1 GCA_005883075.1 Candidatus Bathyarchaeota archaeon
CTTCTTCTCTTATTCGGACCCGCCGCGGAGGGGAAACGACCTGAAGGCGATGATCAAGGAAAGCCTGAAACTTGAAAGATCATCTCTCGAATTCTACCAGCGTCTCGCCAGCAAGACTCGAGATACCGACATGGTCACTCATAAGATGGCCATGGATGCCATGGCCGATGAAGCCCGTGAGGAGCGAAAGCTCACCGCGCTACTAGACTGACTGTTTAGTCTTCTAGACCCAGCCTCGGATCTCCATAGCGTCCCGAACCTTTCCAATAGCATAGACGTAGGCACCAGTACGCATGTCGACGTTTTGCTCCTGACTGGTTTTCCAAACTTCGGCGAAGGCCTTCTTCATTATCGCGGTTAGACGATGGTCAACTTCATCAGCGGTCCACCAGAGGTGTTGGAGATTCTGCACCCATTCGAGGTAGCTTGTGCTTACCCCACCAGAGTTTGCTAGGATGTCCGGTATCAGCGTGATGTCTCTCTTGAAGAGGATATCGTCCGCCTCCGGTGTCGTCGGCCCATTAGCGCCTTCAGCAACAAGCTTTGCCTTGATGTTTCGAGCGTTATTTTCGGTGATGACGTCCTCCAGCGCTGCAGGCACGAGTATGTCCACGTCTAGTTCTAGCAGTTCCTCGTTCGAAATGTTCTCGGACGCCGGCAAGTTCGCCATACTCGTGTTCTTCTTCTTGTAAGCCGCGACCTCGTTGAACCAGAGGCCTGTTTTCTTGTGAATTCCTCCCTTCGAGTCGGAGACGGCGACAACTTTGACTCCGGCTTCTTCTAGGAACATGTGGGCGAAGGAACCAACGTTTCCCCAGCCTTGGATTGCGCAGGTTGCTTTCTTGAGGTCGATCTTGAGGTGTCTAGCGGCTTCCTCAACAGTGACTGCGACTCCTTTCCCAGTGGCCGAGTCTCTTCCAAGGGATCCTCCAATTATTATCGGCTTCCCCGTCACGACTGCGTTCGCGTTGTTCCTGTCAACCTTGCTGTATTCATCCATGAACCAGGCCATCGTCTGAGAATCAGTGTAAACGTCAGGCGCAGGTATGTCGCGAAACGGACCCACTATCTCGCTGATGAGCGAGAAGAATGTTCTAGAAAGCCTCTCCAGCTCGTGTTTGGACAGGAGTTTCGGGTTGACTGTGACTCCTCCTTTCGCACCCCCAAATGGAATGCCTGCGACCGCGCACTTCCACGTCATCCACATCGATAACGCCTTCACCTCCTCGATAGTGACGTTGGGATGGTATCTGATTCCGCCCTTGTAGGGTCCCAAAGCGTTGTTGTGTTGGCTTCTGAATCCCTGGTAGAGCAGGATTCTACCGTCGTCCATCTTGACAGGGAAGTTTATGCTGAGAATTCTTCTAGGCTTTCTAAGAATCTCCTGAACGTTCTGGTCAAGTTTCATCAGGTCGGCGGCGCGCTGGAACTGTTCTACAGCAATATCGTACTGAGTTTTCTGCATCCCGAGGCTTGACGGAGCGGCTTCGTGCTTAGAGGTTGTCTCAAGCAATCAATATGCCTTCGAATCGAACCAGCGGCGAGAAACTTCCCATTTAGACCTTTCTTCAGAATTCAGGGAAAAACCTAGTTCCAGTTTTTTTCTTGAGCAAAAAGTACGGTGGGACCGCGGACAAGGCTTTTTATAAAGAACAGGGGAGTTTGCTCTCTCCGTTTCGAGAAAGGAGTTTGAACTAAGACAATGTCCGCAAAACCCCATCTGAACCTGATAGTGATGGGCCATGTCGACCATG
Organism: Candidatus Bathyarchaeota archaeon; assembly: GCA_005883075.1. Classification (GTDB taxonomy): domain Archaea; phylum Thermoproteota; class Bathyarchaeia; order 40CM-2-53-6; family 40CM-2-53-6; genus 40CM-2-53-6. Next base: position 1,755 of record VBAX01000096.1, read on the forward strand.
GAAAAAGTACGCTGACAGGTCACTTGCTGTTCGATGCAGGATACATCGACCAGAAGACAATCGAGCAGTACGCAAAAGAATCTGAAAAGACAGGAGCCGGTGATACTTTCAAGTACGCTTGGGTCCTAGACACGATCAAGGAAGAGAGAGAACGAGGAGTCACCATAGATCTCTCTTTCCAAAAGTTTGAAACTCCCAAGAATTTCTACACGATCATCGACGCGCCCGGACACCGGGACTTCATCAAGAACATGATCACCGGTGCAAGCCAAGCCGACGTCGCAATTCTTGTCGTCTCGGGTAAGAAGGGCGAATTCGAAGTCGCAGTTGGTCCCGGCGGTCAAGCGAGAGAACACGCTTACCTAGCAAGAACTCTCGGAGTGAAGAACTTGGTCGTCGCTATCAACAAGATGGACGACCAGACTGTCAAGTATTCTGAGGAACGGTACAAGGAGTGCCGGAAAGAGCTGGAAGGATTGCTGAAGACCGTAGGCTTTGACGTCTCAAAGGTCCCGTTCGTCCCGACTAGCGGATGGCTGGGCGATAATCTGTCGAAGAAGAGTACGAACACGCCGTGGTACAAGGGGGTTACAGTGTTCGATGCGCTCAACGATTTCATTCCGCCACCGAAGCCCTTGGACAAACCTCTACGCGTTCCGATTCAGGACGTGTACACGATCACTGGTGTTGGAACTGTCCCGGTGGGACGTGTCGAGACGGGTGTTGTGAAGGATGGTGACAAGGTCATCTTCAATCCCTCCGGAAAACTCGGCGAGGTAAAATCGATCGAGACCCATCACGTTCGAATGGCAAAGGCTGAGCCCGGGGACAACATCGGCTTCAACATCAGAGGTGTTGCAAAGAACGAGATCGGACGGGGAGAGGTCATGGGCCACACCGACAAGCCACCGACGATCGCGAAAGAGTTCATCGGACAGATCATAATCATCTACCACCCGACCGCTATCGCCGCAGGATACACCCCAGTGTTGCACGCGCATACCGCGACAGTAGGTGTGACGTTCGAGGAACTCATTAAGAAAATAGACCCGCGTACGGGTCAGGTAGTTGAGGAAAAGCCTAGCTTCCTCAAGGTCGGAGACAGCGCCTTGGTGAAGATGAAGCCCTTGCACAACATGGTCTTGGAGGCCTTCTCGGATATTCCTGAGCTTGGAAGGTTTGCCATCAGGGACATGGGCAGCACCGTCGGCGTCGGCGTGGTCAAAGAGATCATCACGAAAGGCTAATCCAACACAACCATTCCCTCGCTTTATGTCGGCCGTGGACCAAAAGGTCCATAGGTCGGAATTTTGTTTCGAGCGCATGCCTGATAGGCTTTTCTTTGGAAGAAAGGCAATCATGGGAACATGATCCTACTGCTCCTATCATTGGGAACACTCCTCATCTTAGCCCGCTTCGCATACAGCGGAAGGCAAAGATGGACGCGGTCCTGGAAACCTAGGCTAGGCCTCAAGTGAGCCCAGCGCTAACCGTCACCAACCGAGACTCACAGTAGGATACTGTAAGATCCATCGCAATCCCCTTGACTCCAGAATTTCCGCGCGAGTTTACACCAAGGTTTTTAACCGCACCGGAGCCGCCCTAACCCTTCGCTAGAGAGGTCGACAATGAAGGTTTCTTGGGTTGGTTTCCAAAGCTAGAATCCGTTTGTCCAGCACGGACCCCCAGGACATCAACACCATCTGCACCGAGATCCGAGACATAGCCGACAAAACAGGCGTAAAGCTGAAGGGACCGATACCGCTGCCGACAAAGAAGCTCATCGTCCCATCAAGAAAATCGCCAGCAGGACAAGGAACCCACACCTTTGACAAGTGGGAGATGAGGATTCACAAACGCCTCATCGATGTGGACCCGAATGAACGATTTTTGAAGAGACTAATGAGGATAAGAGCACCGGACGACGTTTTCATCGAAATAGAACTACTCTAACACGAACTATCTTCTGGTCTTGTTCACAGATTGAATCTTGAGCTTCTTAGGCCTGCGCAAATAGATTGCGAAACTTCCCAAAACGATCACTGACGAAAAACCTAGGGCAACAATAGGTGCTGAAGCGTCGACGACTACTGCTCTAACATGAATACTCACGACCACGTTGCCTTCAGTGGCGGTAACGGCTACGTACCGGGCGCCAAGGGTCGCGCTCCAAGATGCTGAGATACCGATTATCACCGTTTGAGGATTGTTGCTTGGCCCAATATCCGAAGGCCCGGACCCGTACAATTGAGCAGGAGAGTTCGAAGACTCTTGGTCTTGAGTCAAAGGAAAAACACCGAAGGACAGGGTCTGCGGGCCTTGAGAGTCGACGATGACAGAAATGCTCCTTGCGGTTCCTTTTTGGATTGCAATATCCCCTGAAGGTCCGGTAAGGGCCAATGGCACGGGCAAGCTCGCGTTGACGTAGCCCACCTCGCCGAGTCCGTTTGCGACAAACCATACGAGATTGTTGGGGCCAGGCATTGCCCACCACACCAATGGGAATTTGTTGGGAGAGACAACATACTCTGTTAAGACATCGGTGGAGGGGTCATAACGTCCTACCCTACCGGCAAAGTGTTCCGAGAACCAGATCTTGTTGTAGGGGTCAACGAAAATGGCGTTCGGAAGGCCGGAAACACAGGCATCCGGACAATAGCCTATGGGGAAAGTCTTCCAGGTATTCGCACGCGGGTCAAACACTCCAAATTGGTTGTCCCCCTGATGATCGGTGAACCAAACGTTGCCTGAGTTGTCAACCGCCACCTGTGAAAGCGCTGCTAAATTGAGAGAAGAAGGCGAAGGGAATTCCTCTATGCTGCAACTATCACAAGCAATACGACCAAGTTTTCTCGCCCCAGCCTCTGCGAACCATATTGCATTGTCTGAAGCTACAGTGATTCCTTGAATGAACGCGTTGCTCGTCGGAACGAGATAGGTCCGGTTCGAACCATCAAAGGGGTCGAGCATGACAACCTTGCTGCTGGCGCCACTAGAACCCAGCACTGTCATCCATATTCTCTCCCGATGGTCTAGAGCCAAATACCACAGGTTTTGGTTCGGAAAAGTTATCGTCTCATTCACAGTCAAGCGCTGGATGTCGTAATATGCAAGTGTCGAATTGTCCGTGAACCAAACTCGGCCCCGAGAATCAGCAACCAAGGAGCTGACTATTACATTGGGGAGATTGACTATGGGTTTCGAAGTTTCATTGAAGTATTCCCGGATCTGAGAGATTGGCGGAGTTCCTGTCGATATTCCAGCGACCCACACGGCGGTGGCAGTTGGATAAAGGACCCATGGGTTGGGGCTCGAATCTAGCGGTTTCTGCAAGAAGGTTACGTATGTTTGCGGGCTGGATTGGAGGACATCTGGCCGGTTAGCAACATGAGCAGGGGAAGCCGTGTATGACGCGGGCGGAGAGAAGAAAATTAGGATCAGAATTGGTGCGATCGCGTATGACAGTCGCATGATAGTTCCTCGCTAGCGATGCTTAGGTAACGTTCAGAAGACCATTCTGCATGAGGATGTGAACAGAGCAATTGATCGTGCAATATATTCTGAATTGTCCAATCCTAGTGGCCTGAAACTGCAATTTCTGATGGTCCCCTCCAACGAGCTCCAGCCCAACATTGGAGTAGGATGCAACGGCAAACCCGTGAGGTTGAGTATCATTATTGACCACCGTGAAAACCACAGTATCACAACGCTGAGCCGTAACCATGGGCCAGGGCCCAGTTTGATACTTGCTTCCGTTGTAGCCCGTCAAATCTACAATTATAGTGAACGAGCGAATCGCTCCGGTCACGCCCGAACACGGGGACATGGGAGGGCTGAGTAGAACCGCGAACACGCCTCCGGCTCCAAGAGCTACCGTAACGAGCGCGATTATGATCACCTCACTAGTTCTCAATCGTTTGACCCACTATCCGGTCCGCAAGATGTAAGACGAATTCTCAAGTGCGGGGCTCGCTAAAATTGTCTTGGCCCATATGATCGCAACCCCTTGTTGAATATTTGTTGAGCATCGTGACCGGGTGGCCCGAAGACGCCAGAGCCGAAGTTCTTCCCCTCGTCGGGCAAACCAAGTTCGTTATCCGTATGTCAAGATAATATTATCAGGCTGGCAGTTGCCCACGGAGCAAGGTGCAGCTGAAGTCCCAGCATTTTTCGGAAAAATGTAGTCCTGAGGAGGCGTCGAAGTGTAATTCTGACCGTTGACCGTCATAGTCAAGTGATGCGTTGAGTCAACTTTGTATTGCCATATTTGTGTAGAATTCAAGATGGCGATCGTCGGGTTGTCTTCAAAATTCCCCCAGAGCAAGAACCAATCGTTCAGAGTATAATCTCGATTCTGGTCCGATTCGACATGAAGTATGCCGGTCGAGTCATGAGTGTGGATCGGTTGAGGGCAGCCGTTGTTGAAAGTTACGGGAATTTGCATTCCGGCTCCATTAATTGTCACCACTAAGTTAGGATGATAATGATAGACGACGTTACCCACACAACTGCTCAAGTATGGGGGCAAAGGCACCTTGTTCGGCGGTTGGCGCAGGAAGATCACAGCGGCGACTATTATTGCGATTAGGATCACCGCAATAGTAATGGACGTAATTGCTCTCTGACGGCGTTTCCTCTTGACATCTCCTAGAATCTTCTGCTTGCGGGTCTGGGTCTGAGACATCGAGAGTGTCCTGCTTAGAGCGGGAACTGCATCATAGCAATAATATCTTTGGGGCGAAACTCCAAAGTGTGATGAGTGCTGAGACCCTACAACGTCTCTTCGAGATGATACGCCTTAAGGCATATTTGACGACCGTTTTGATAAGTCTCTATAGCGGGGGTA
>VBAX01000097.1:0-5842 GCA_005883075.1 Candidatus Bathyarchaeota archaeon
AGCTGCTGGGGCGTTTCCTCTAACACGACGTAGACCCCGTTCTCGTTGTACTTTGAGATCCCGTTGTAGAGAAACTGTGTTGAAAAGATCGTCTTGCCAGCACCAGCAGGTCCAGCTAGGAGATAGACTCTGTCACGGATGAGCCCGCCACCGACGATCTGGTCGAAACCGGGAATTCCGGACGGTATTCTCTGAAGTTGTTGGAGTTGAGGGCGTGTTGGTTGCTGCTCTTGTGGTGGCGGAGTTGGAGCGTATCCTGAGTTGTCGTACCCCTGGTTCTCATAAGAACCGGACTCATATCCCGCGTAGCCTTGTGAGGGGTCGTATTGAGAGGGGTCCTGGTATGAGTAAGGATCGTTGTTTGCTGGCTGTCCTTGATCATCGTAGCTCATGGGCCATCCCAGGTGTCATGGGCATGTCCCTGCAGGAGGTGGGTAGCCGGCTGTTGTCCTGATATCCATGAACGGGATCGTTTCACCCTGAGGTTGTCCCCTGTAGACGTAGTAGAATCCGATGAAGGTGAGCCAGTTGTCAGTGTTGCCGAGATTCACGCCTCCCGTTCCGCCCTGACCGTTACCCCCAAAGTACACTATGGTGGAACCAGCGGCTCCGTTCGGACCGGCAGCAGGGAGAAAGTAAGGGTTGCCGACGGGAGGGGGATTCGAGTTGTATGGAGTAATGGAACCCGGGTTAATGCTGGTCGGTGAAACAAGCCAGGTCCGGACGAACTGCCCGAAACCGTTGGCACTGTAGGGCTGCAACTCCATCATCGTGTTGCCTAGCAAGGTCACCCCACTATCGGTTGCAGTGTTTGCCAGTTTTACCCAGAGCACGTATGGGCCCCCTGATGGCATGCAAAAGGCTGACTGCGACTGGGTCTGGAAGCCTTGCGTGAAGTTGAAGGATTTGAAGTCGAAGTATATTGATAGGGGCCCGATGTTGGTCACGAACGTTCCCTGTCCATTCCCATTGTTAGTGGGAGTAACCGGCCACGGATAGAAGAAACTGAACAATCGACCTCTTGTGGAGGAGAGTATTACTTTGTACCCGCTACCATCGTCTATTCTGAGACCCGTAACGTGGATGAGATGGTTGATTTCTCCAGCGGCTATGTTCCCGTTCGTAAAGTAGCAATTGCCGTTCCCGGCACAATTTTGGGTTCCTGAAGAGTCAACTATGCAAGGGCCCTGGCTATTGGGATCACTGTTAGTGCAGCGAGTTCCCCCAGTTGGGGAGACATTGGTTATGTAGATTCTTCCGATGCTGACTGTCGTCCCTCCAAGATTGTTTACCGGAATGTTGAAACTGTAGCTGGTAAAGTTCTGAGCTCCCGGGTTAAATGGAACCAAGTTCTCTGAAGCCGAAAGCTGATCGTTCTGGTTCATCTTGAAAAGTGTTGAATTGTAGTTGTCGTATTGGATGAACCCCCATATCACCAGGTTGAATCCCATGAGAATGAGGATGATGAAGAAAAGCCCTCCAAATATGGTGCTAATGCCTCTCTTTGCCCGGACGAATCGTCTGTAGATTCGCATCTGGTTCATGCCACCCAGGTTGTCGTTACGATCGTTCCTCGAACAGTAGCCACGGTGATCTTCTGAATGTCGTTGTGGGCCCAACCCGTGCCGCTCAGCGTCATGGTCAAGGGGGTCGTGGTCACGTTGCCCACGTTAACGGTTTGTTGGAACTGGAAGAGCGTTGAGTTCACGTATACTGATGCTATAGTGAATGGGATTGTGCCTACATTACGCACATAGACCTTGATGATATTGTTGCAAGTCCCGCAAGATCCTGTGAAGAAGGCGTTCTCCACAGAGGGTCTCTCTTGGTTCGCTACGCTGCGGCTTGAGAACCAGTATCCTGCCCCGCCCTGGTAGGCTCCGAAGCTGGAGATTGCCCAGACGAAGAGCAGGGAACTTAGAGTAACGACTATGACAAGCATCATCAGATTGGCCATGATCGTACTGATGGCTCGCCGTGACTTGCGGTTCTTTTCAATACGATTCTTTGCCCATTTTGCTGGATTCATTCTTTCTTTCTCTCTCCAGTGCTTCCCGTATCTCGGTGCTCGATTGAGACTTGGAAGTTCAAGCCAAACATCTCAAAGGGCTCTAGCGATAAAGCCCCACTGTTTCCATCATCCCGGGTCCCCGGTACCAAGTTCCCGCAGCTCTAGTCTTACCGAGTTCCAGTCTTAGGGGCATGATGGGTAGGTTGTGCAAGCCCTAACGGCAAAGAAGTTGAGTGTCTGACCTACTATCAATCCATTGACTTTGAAAAAGAACATCATGAAGAAGGGGTAGGGAGTGGCCTCGGCGAGCGCTTCCGCCGTAGTGTTGGCGGGTTTGAATGCGCCGAACTTGACGATGGTGAACCCCGTTGGACCGTTCGGTCCAGCAGCCGGAAGAACTACAGGACGATTAACCTCGTCATAGGCAATGATGGTTGACGGGTTTATCGTATGATTGTCAGAGACGAAATAAGTTTGGGTGTCTTGACAATCTTTGCCAGGCGCCTCGCAAAACAAATTAAGATTCGTATACTTAGAGAGGGCAATTGGATAGAGGCCATTGTTGTACACCTTTATCCAGAAAACAACATTTACCCTGTGGGGAATGTTCCATGCAGGTTGTGATATTGTCTGCGTACCTTGAGTAAAGTTGAAACTGTTAACACTCAATTTGATATCGGGTGGTCCAGGAGCTATGTCGGTATCGTTAGAATTCGATGCACCAGACGGGCCGAAAATATTGACTGGCCAAGGATAGTATGACAATACCACCTTGTGGCCGCTACCATCGTTAATCGTAAGCCCCGTGACATAGATGTTGTGATTGTTCTCTCCAACCTGAACGTTCGCATTGGCGAAGACGCAGTTACCATTACCCGCACAATTCACCGGCGATACAGGATCAACAATACACACACCGGCTGAGCATTGAGTAGACCCCGACGTTGAGAGATTGAAGATGTAGACCCTTGTCAAGTAACAGACACCTACCCGTGTTGCCTACTGTAATGTTGAAACTGTTGCCTGCAAACCTGGTCGCGCCAGGAGCGGTCGCAGCAAGACTCTCCGAGGCAGCCTGCTGGTCTCGCTGGCTCATCGACCAGTGTAAGCGCCAAAGCTAGACGTTGCCCAAACGAAGAGCAAACCACTGAGAGAGACAGCTATGACAAGCATCATCAAATTCGCCATAATCGTAGAAATACCCTTTCGCGCCTACGGACCTCTTCACACCTGATCTGGCCTACCTAACCGTAGCCACTTTTCTGTTCCTCATCTAACTACTTGTTTTACCGATATAGATCGGTTTTCAAAAAACCGGGAAGTTCAAACCAGGCATCATGATCCACCAACATGTGCTCACCTATCTTACCGAGTTACGGTGAAGCTGAACTGGTTGTTTCTCGAAGTCACGAGCGTCACAGTGTAACTATTCCCGCTCACGAATGTGAATGAACTGGTCGAGAATGAACCGCATCCTGCACAGCCGACTCCAATGTTGGCGAGTCCGGGTGCATTAGGTTGGATTGTTGGCCCCAAAGTCCATGCTGATTGGGTGAATGTAGTACCTGTAGCGTTCTTCACGTAATATGACGAGAAACTAATAGCGACGGTGCCGGCGTTTCTTAGGGTCAGTGAAACGTTGCTGTTGGCAGGGGTTCCCCCGCTTGGAAATGCGTATGTATCCATGGTGAGTGCCTCTTTTCCAACGTTTGGTTGTACGAGAAGGGTGCCGAGTAGTCCTGTGGACCATGCGTAGACCATGACTGATGCGACGACGACGATGACAACCATGAGTAGAGATGCGAGTATGGTGTTGATGCCTTTCTTGTTCTTCAAGTGTTTGCGAAATGGATTCATTTTTGTTAACACCTGTCTACTTAGTCACCGTGAAGCTGAACTGGTTGTTCCGTGAAGTCACGACGACAATGGTGTAGGAGAAGCCAGTGCTGAACTGTGTGAAGCTGCTACCTGTTTGTGTGCAGTAAGTGCTTCCAGAGGGTCCGCATGGACCTCCTGAGCCTGTCGTGCCGGTCCCGATGGAGACGTACACGATCCCGAGCGCGTTGGGAGAAATTGCCGCTGGGTGTTGGCCGCCTGCGTCGGTTTGCCATGTTAGTCTGGACCATTGGTTACCGCTGGAATCCTTGACATAGTAGCTGTTTAGAGTGATAGAAGCGCTCCCTGTATTCCTAAGGTCCAATGTTACGTTGACGTTAGAGTTGAACGCGTAGTTTTCAATGTTCATTGCTTCCTTGCCTGTTGAGGGTGTGACGAGTAGTGTTCCGAGTAGTCCGGTTGACCAGGCGTAGACCATGACGGATGCTACGACGACGATGACGACCATGAGTAGTGCTGCGAGTATGGTGTCGATGCCTTTCTTGTTCCCGATTATTTTTTTCAATTTTTTCACTCCTTGTAGTTTCCCTGTGGGCTCGTTCCAACCCGTTTCCCAGATTGAACCGAAGCCGAGGCTACGCGAGAAGGCGCGCTTGATTGGCTCGCTGGTACCGTGGTTCTGTAGAGGAGGTTTCTAGGGGCGTTGTTCATGCGTGATCTCTTCCTGCTATGCTTAGCCTGGTGTCTGTGTGATCTACCCAGAACACCCAGGACTTTGTCGTCTTCTGACCGCTGATGACGCCCTCCACTACGAGCTCGAGGAGCAGTGCTTTGGTGCTTTCCCAGTTTTTGAGCCCTGACTTGATCCGTACATTCTCGACGTCCATTGGTATTGGAGCGCCTGAGAGCACGTGCAGTATTCGGTCGCGTAAGGTATCCTTCGATCTGTTCAATCGACTCATTTGCTCTCTTGGCTCTGGGGTTGTGGTGTGGATATCGCCCACAAGCCACTGACTACACCCACGGCCGCATCCGACATAGGCATCATGTAACTTCGAAAATTGTCGAATAGTTACATGGAGACTCGCGTGTAACAATCCGGGGAGATAGATGGATATCTAACAAATATTGGATCCCCGAGAACGATCGCTAATTGGACTTGTTCGTCCTCCTCTGCTTCCGCAATGTTGAATGTGACCTTAGAGCAACTGGAGGCAAGAACTTTTACCGCGCCCCAAGAGGGGAATGAGAACATGCCCTCAAATCACCCAACTGCCAGCAGAGGGGACCTATTGACTAGTCTCGGAAACCAGATCCAAAAAAGAGGGAACTTTTTGGGGGATGAATTCTGCCGTCGTCTTCCTCAGGAACTTGTTATGACTGTAACAGTGCCGCCGACGTTGTTTGCGACATATACTTCTTGGTTGGAAGTATTGTAAGCGAGCCCAAAAGGAGATTTCCCTACTTTGACTGTGGCAACGACAGAATTGGAACTAGAAATAACTGATACAGTGGTGGCGGGTCTTGTTGGAGTGCCGTAATTGCCTACATACATGTCGTTATTTGCTGTATCAAAGACCATTTCGAGGGGATTCGACCCGACGGTCACCGTAGAAACAACGGTATTCGTTGAGCTACCGATTACAGAGACAGTGCTCGCACCATTATTAGCCACGTACATGTTTCCGTTCGCTGGATCGTAGGTAACTGAAAACGGGTTGGATCCCACTGTCACGGTGGCGACTACTGTGTTGGAGCTAGAGATGACTGACACCGTACCTGCACCGTTATTTGCCACGTAAGTCTCATTGTTTGCAGGGTCAAATGCTACCCATCGAGGGCTAAATCCAACTGATACCGTGGCGACGACCGAATTGGTAGAATCGGATATTACCGACACACTACTCGAATCTCGATTGGCGACATAAATGTCCGAGTTGACAGGATCGAATGCTAGGGAAAACGGGCCGCTCCCTACTTTGATGGCTGTAATCA
>VBAX01000097.1:5861-12028 GCA_005883075.1 Candidatus Bathyarchaeota archaeon
ATGTATTTATGACGGCGACACTGTTATTTCCGGGGTTTGCAGTGTAAATGTTGTGATTATGCGGGTCATAGATGACTGCCCAAGGCCCGAATCCTACGATGACATCTGCTATTACAGAGTTTGTCGAGCTTGAGATCACCTTTGTATCGTTGAGATAGGAATTTGCCACGTAGACGTTATTGTTGAACGGACAAAATGTTGGAGACCGTGGCCCAGCGAATCCGGAAATTGTTGCTAACAAAGTGTTTGAGCGGCTTATCACCGATACACTTGCATTTTGATAGTTGGCCACATAGGTGTCGTTGATCGCAGGGTCAAACGCGTCTTCCGTGGGACTCGCGCCGACTGTAACGGTAGCGACCACTCGAATTCCAGATGGTGCAAAGACTGAGATTATCAATGCCGAGCTAAGGGACAATATCAAGAAACTGAATACCAGTAATGTGCTCAGCGTATGACGACGCGTGGCTTGTATTCGTTGTTTAATCAACGTTCTTTCGAGTCTCATGTATTTTCAGATACGAAACAACTCTTGTAAAGATATAAGTCTCTTGGATGTTTCCTGCGTAAAAATATCCACTTGGCCTACCCCCGCCTCATTTGCCTAAGATGAGCATCCAAAATATAGTGTGTATGAGGGCAAGAGAGTCTTTGATGATTCTAAATTCCCGTGGCTTCTGAGCTACAAGCGTGGAGAGAATCCGATAACATCACAAATCGCGCTCCACCAATGATCACTAGCTCAATCAATAGCATCCATACGCTGAGGACAATAGGTTTCAGCTAGGTTGGGAGCGACACACCAAATATCGATTTTTCCCGTAACCTTGTAAGCTATCTTTTCAAATTCCTTGGAATTTGTGCTATTAGCGTGCCTTTGCCTTCACAACTTCTTTCTGCTGAGGTTGTGACGGCCAGAGCTGATCGAACATTTTCTCGTGTGCTTTCACCAGCAAGGGATCGTTTGTCCACGTCGCTACGTCTTGTCCCGTCGCGACGTTTGTATCGTCAGGAATATCTTCCGTGAAGATAATCTCTGCCGAATCGGCTGTAAGGAATTTCACCATCGGGCCCGATGAATTTCTTACCTCTATGACCTCTCCCAGTTCTCGCGCGACGCTCTGGTTGACCTGGTTTATAGGCGCCGCAACTCGGACCTTGGCCCCTCTTTCAGCAGCCTTCTCCAGCACCTCCGAGTGCGCTTTGTAGATCCTTACAAGTCCATTCGCCGTAGTGGTGAAGAAGACGTTGACCTTGGCTTCGCCGATCATGTCCTGGACGCGCTTGTACACCTTGTCTCTGCCCCTGACGCTCCAAAGGTCGTATCTCTCGTAGGGTTTCTCTGTGTAGACGTATCTTGAGGATTCGAAGGCCATCGCCAAGTTCTCCACGACCTGGACACACTCTGTTGTTTCCTTGTTCAGTTTCTCAACTAGGGGAATGAGCACATCATTTGGCGAGACAGCCATGTATCTCTCTGGCTTGCCTGGGACAATGCGCAGGAGACCCTTGCTCTCTAGTCCTCTGATCGCACCGTATGTTTTTGGCCTCGGAACCTTGCCGAGGAAGCTGATCTCGCTGGCGTTTCTAGGCCCCATCTTTGTCAGTACGACGTAGATTCGGGCCTCGTACTCTGTCAGTCCTAGTTTCATCAGGGACTGTACGCTGAATTCGTCTGCGGCCAACACTTTCACTCCTAGGCTTCTGTTGTTGTCGTTTAGTGCGGGATTTAAAATCGACGATGTCATCATGAAACCCCCACGGCTCTGAAGAAGAGCCACATCAACAAATCACCAATCACAACGGTCACGATCAGACTCGCTGTCATGAATACCAAATGGGGAAGGCCGGGGGTAACCCAGACGCCATCCGAGAATAGTCCTTGATCCTTGTAGCCTTGGAGTCCGGCCACGAGCTTGTCTCTATCCTCACCAACCGAAGAAACAAGGTGTAATTGTCGCACGGGCCGAGAATCGACAACAGCCACTTGTTCAGCAGGATAGAGATGCGTGCTTGATTGCAGCATATTGAAACTGGTCTTGTAAGATGTGAGAAGAACCAGAGCCTTTCTCAAAATCGACTCTTTCTCGAACCCCCGAAAGAGACCCTTGCTAGCGGAAGACCTCGACAGGAGGTTTTTCCCGAGTAGAATGAACATCATACTTATGGAGAGCAGGAAAGAGTTGACCAGAATCGCGATTGGAAATGGATAGAAGTTCAGAGGAGCTTGCCAAAGGGGCGATAGAAACGCTGGGGCAACCGGGAGAGCTAGAGCAATGCACATCAGGGCTTTGCTGTCGGCTCCGCCCATCGCTCCGAACTGGAAGAGAAGGAACGCGACCACAATGGTTGCGGCCGAGGAGATGAGGAGAATCGCAGCTGTATCCGGGGAAAAGAGGATTCGCCCTATGAATAGGGCGGCCGCTATCGGAGCATAGATTATCCAGAACCTATTGGAGACTTCTCGAGTCTTCAGATCACTGAGTGATGCGACTATCAGCACTCCCAAGCTGACAATGAGGGCTGCCAGATCTATGCTTGACGGCGTCGCACTACTCATCGACTTTCAGTCTTCCCGCTGTGCACCAGAACCGGGCATATCAATTCTGAAACCAACACTAGTAACGCCCGGTACTACTCAGCATTAGTGCCGTACGATTCGGCCGAAAGCTTAAAACTGAACAGCTCAGACCACCAATTCGGCTGTTTCAAAAATGCCTATGGCTTTCGTTCTGATAAACGCAGAGATCGGGTCCGAAGACCAAGTCGTCAAGGAACTGAAGTCTGTGCCTCAGGTCAAGGAGGCTTACATGGTCTACGGTGTTTACGACATCGTGGCGAAGGTCGCCGCTGACAGCATGGACAAGCTGAAAGAGATCATCACTTGGAAAGTACGCCACCTTAACAAGGTAAAATCCACTCTCACCATGATAGTTATCGAGAACTAACAGTCTCCAAATCCGACTTCTTAGACTTGTATTGAGGGAATCGCCCAGTGTTAACTGAGTTTCACATTGGAATCGACGACACCGATTCCAGACTCGCCGGTTGTACTACATACACGGCCGCACTTCTTTTCCAAGAATTAATATCCCGAGGATTCAAACCCCTCGACTTTCCATGGCTGGTCAGGCTCAACCCTAACATTCCTTGGAAAACACGAGGCAACGGAGCTCTCTCGCTACATTTCAGTCTGGAAGATGGACGACTGGAAGAAGTCGAGAAAATTGCCGTTGCAACCGTCGAGCACACCACCGATCTTAACCAGCGAGAAACCGACCCGGCCGTAGTATTCCTCAAGGGTCTGATACCAAACTCATTGCGTGAGTTTTCCGCTAGAGCACTACACGATATTCTCTCGGTCAGAGAAGCAAGCCAGATCGCAATGGATGCGGGAGCAGAAGCGCACCTGCTTAAAGGATCCCGGGGACTCGTGGGAGCACTAGCAAGTGTCGGAGCCGACTTTGACCACGATCATACCTTCGAAATCATTGCATACCGGACGCCCGAAAACATCGGAACGACAAGAAGGGTGAACCACGATTCAGTTCGACAAATGGATGCAATATTCCGCAGGTTGACTTTCAATAATATCGACCCTGAAACAGGCCGAGTGCTCATTTGTCCTCACGGTCCCGACCCTGTTCTGCTAGGAGTCCGAGGCGAAGACCCTGCCAGTGTCACTAACGCGTTCAATCAACTTGAGATTAACGAACCGATCGAAAGTATCATTATTTTCAAGACGAACCAAGGAACAAATGCTCATCTCAGTTGTCACAGAAGAATCGAAGCACTTCGACCCTACCAGTCCACGGTGATTACCGGAAGAGTCAGCGGTGCCCCTCGGATCGTTCGCGGAGGCCACGTAATCTTCAAAACAGGTGACGAGACGGGCGCGGTTGACTGCGCAGCCTACCGTGCAACGGGATCTGTTCGCGAAACAGCCCTTCAGCTAGCCCCTGGGGACTCGGTTACTGTTTCAGGTGGCATTCGTCTTCAACCACTTGGAGAATTGACCTTGAATGTCGAGAAACTGGAGCTGACTAGAGTAGTCGATATGGTTCGACTGGAGAATCCTTCATGTTCAAACTGCGGCATCAAGTGTGAATCGATGGGCAAAGGTCAAGGATTCAGATGTAGAAAATGCAAAGCTCGCCTTCCAAGAGCATCAAGGGTCGAAAAAATTGAGCATCGAAAAATCGCGCTGGGAGTCTACATTCCACCGCCTAGAGCGCATCGACATTTGACCAAACCGTCCTCTAGGGATGGGATTCGTCGCCCAATTTCCTTCGAGATCGACCGCGCCAACATTGATCGAACTTTGGAGTCACTAGCTTCAATTTCGACTGCATCTTGATGACTCAGAGAATCGATAATTGCGCGGATTTTCTTTCGGTCAAACCTTTTAAAACTCGCCAGAGGCGGCTTCGTTCTTGTAGCGGGGTGGGGTAGATTCTCCGTTGAGGAGAAGCCTTCCCAGGTTTAACCCGCAGGGCTCATAACCCTGAGATTGATCGATGCGAATTCGATCCTCGAGCGGTGGTTCGAAGGGCCCGTGTGGGACCCGAAAATCCACCCCCCGCTACCAATTGTGAGCGGAAGGATTCGTTATTGGGGTTCAGTGGTCCTTTCGACATGAAGGACAGGTGTCAAGATTATGCTGCCGTTGCCCTGGAACACAATGTGAGCAGTGCCGGAAATCACTATGCTCGAAGTCATCTGAGCCTTTACGTGAACTGCGGGGCTCACGGGAATCTTTAGTTCTTCACTTGGAACTTTTACGGGTTGGAGTCCAACAAGCCCTTTGACCGCTGCTGTAGCGCTACCGACATGCAAGCTAACCATTGTTACGTTCTCAACTGGGACCTTGGCGCTGGAGATTAGTGGTGACACATCGAACGGTTTCATGACGTCAAACGTGAACTTGGTATTCATAGTCATACCAGCATCATTCAAGTCGCCGTTGCTATGGATTGTCACCGAATCGATTGTGACATTTAGGCTAAGGAGGGAGGCCGAGAGTCCTTGGGGAGTTTGTGAGATTGGAGACAGTAGAGGACCAAAAGAGATCACTTGATTTCCTTGGATATCTGGTTGTATATCCGCCAAGTATATCGAAAGAGTTCCGTCTTTGGGAAGGAACTGGACCGGTGAAGCTTGGAAGAGGGCTATTGTTGACCCTGCTATGAGTAGACCTACCAGGCCATAGTAGACCATCTTTCTGGTTGCTAGGTCCATCAGTCTATTCCTCCTACGTTAGGGTCACTCTGCCAATTAACTCAACGATTTTGAACACCTGTTCTAGATTTTGATGATTTCTAGGGTCGCTGTCTCCAAGTCTTGATGGTTTCAAACCAGAATATTGCTGAGCCCAGCCCGCCGAAGAGCAGGCCGAAGAACGCGAAGAAATCGACTGTGACGAGGTTTAGGGCATAATAGATGGTTAGGACTGTGAATAGTACGGCGTAGAGGGAGAATCGGGGCACGAAGAACTGGCCGGGGAGCTTCATGAACTGCTTGAGAACGTCAACTTTCACTTCTTTGATCAGCTTGTACCCTCCAGCGTCACGGGAGACGAGGCCGAGGTCTCGGAGCTTGTCCAAATGGTATAGGGCGAGGGTGGGGCTTGAGAAGTTCAAGGCTCTCTGCGCCTCTCGAACACCGACCGTCTGGTTCGAGGCGTTCATCACGAACCAGTATACCCTTAACGTGTTACCCTTGAGCTCGCTCGCTATTCTATCAGCGCTAACTTCCTGCGAGCCCGTAGACATGGTTAGCCAACCTAGATTTTGGTTAGGGATTGAGCGGGGTAGTTAAGGGTAGACTGTTGATGAACCGTTATGAGAACTTAAAACAGTCATTTTTCTGATGACAGCCTGAGACCGTTTTGAAGGCAGTCAGATTCCACGAATTCGGCGGACCCGAGAAGCTTCAATTCGAGGAAGTACCTAACCCAAAGATTGGCCCGACGGAAGTTCTCGTCAGGGTGAGAGCGTGTGCACTGAACCATCTGGACATTTGGGCCAGAGGTGGAACGAGGAGGGAAAGAGTTCCCCTGCCGCACATATCTGGCTCGGACATTTCAGGGGAAGTCGCCGAGGTTGGAAGTCTCGTTATTGAACATTCTAATGCGGAGAAGGTTTTGATCGCACCGGGAATAAGCTGTG
>VBAX01000098.1 GCA_005883075.1 Candidatus Bathyarchaeota archaeon
GACTTGTCGATGGGATTTCTAACCGGGGACAGCGTCACATGTGCACTGCACCTTTCGCGGTTCAATCTGCTCACGGGGGAAGCAGTCAATCCACCTGCGGAGAAACCGCTGGGCAAGCATCAGGTAAAGGTAGCTGACGGAGACATCTTCGTGGAAGTTGGATGAGGCTGCAGCAAGCCTAGGTCGATTTTCCTCACTAAGATTTCCTTCACGTTTTCCAAACTTACCCTCACACACAATTTCAAGTTACACGGCCCTTTAGTCAGTTCGCTCCCATCTCACTTCGCCTTACCATAGGCGTTCGAAGCGGACTGCTATGCGCTACGTGAGAAAAGGATAGGGATGGGATTCGTTCCAGCAAAGAGGATACGTCCTTCTCTCCCTCCTATCATTGCTCTTGATTGTAACCACATTCAACGCCCCGGTTCACGCGGTGGGCGAGACTTATACTCTAACGGAGTCAGCCTCGCGATTGCAGGAAAGTAGTACTGCCAGTGTTCTGCTAATCCTAAACGTGTCCAACGCCAACACGGTCGCAAACTATGCTTTCACCTGGAGTGTGAAGGATCCTAGTGGGAGCGTCCATAAGGCCACCAACGCAACTAATGTGCCTCACCCAGCATCGTTTGTGGAGAGCGTCGCCTACCCCGACAAATTCAGTTCCGGGCCTAGCTTAGCCTACACAGGTGTCTATGCGGTGTGGGTCAATCAGACCCAACCTCTGTTACTAGGTTCGACTGGAGTTGCCAACGGCCAGTTTGAAGTAGATCTCACCGACAGTCTAAGTTATCCGCGTACTTTTCCCGTCGGAATCAGAGCTTCTGGTTATGCGCCCAACCTGAACGTGACCATCGCGATATCCGGCTCTGGCGGACCGACACCAGGTTTCCCGTTAAACCAGTTAGCCGATAGTAATGGAGACCTCTCATACGTCTGGCCGTCGATACCCGCTTCAACTTCCCTTGGCAGCTACACGGTAACCCTCACAGGGAGCCCGACGAAGACTCCGCCTGACATCCAGTCATTTATCGTCACAGCAACAAACGTAACGATTTCTCCACTTACGATCAGCCTGAGCTACCTGCAGAGGTCCCAGACTGATGATTTTCGTTTCTCCGCCTCGTATCCAAACGGGGGGCAGGTCAAAACAGGTTCAGCTAATCTGCGTCTAGTGGAAGCTGATGGCTTAACATCGCATTATGTTGCGATGACTTACAAATCGACTCTGGGGGTGTTCCGCGGAACATTCCAGATCCCTCTTAGCAGCGAGGCCGGTCCTTGGGTCGCCACAGTCGAGGTTAGCAGCTTCGATGATGGTTATGGGAACAAGGGACCGATCTCAAGCGTATTAAAGCCCTTTACCGTATCTCCAGCGATACTTACCGTCTCCGCCACTACCAACTACAACAACTACACCATCGGGGGTATCGTAGTAATCTATGCTTCAGTGGTGACCCCTGGAGGGTACAACTTCACCAGCGGGACAGTCACCGCTACAACATACCACTCGTCGAGCCAGATTGGTAGCCCATTACTTTTGTTCTATGACCAGAGCCGGGCAAAGTGGGTCGGTAGCTACACGGTCAACTCAACCAACCCATATGGAATCTGGCAAATACAAGTCAATGCCAGTGATAGTTACGGAAACATGGGGCAAGGCTCCACGTCGACTCTGGTTAGCATCCCTGCTCCACCACAGCAAAGTTCAACATTCGACTATCTTCTAGTCGTAGTGATAGCGCTACTAGGCGGGCTCGCGGTTGTGGGTACTTGGATCATCTTCGGGCGGCGAAGAGTCCTCAGAAGAGTGTTGAAGGTGGATCTTGAAGCGATCCACGCGGAGGCGAAGAAGGTTGAGAACCAGGATTTCTTCAGGAAGATTCAGGAGCAATTGAGGCAGCAGAGAAAGGAGAACGACGGCACTCACAGTGAGTAAGACATGTTGCTGGCTTCTCTTCTGCAGGATTAGAGGCCGGACAATTCTTCGGTCGTAGCATCGGTGGAACCGATGTAGTTGTAGACCCCTGTCTTCAATACCTTTAGAGACAACAGTGCGCATTTCAGCCTCACTGCCGTAAGCTGTCCACCTATCAGTGAGAGAACGTCTTCCTTGGAGATCTTGCGGACGTCATCGACAGTCTTTCCCTTTACGAGTTCGGTCAGCATGGAGGCTGATGCTTGGCTTATCGCGCAGCCTTGCCCGTTAAATTTTACATCCTTTACCGTGTTCTTCTCATCTAGCTCAAGCTGCATCTCCACGATGTCGCCGCAGAGCGGGTTCGAGTCTCTGGCTTGGATCTGAGGGTGTGGGAGGCTTCCCTTGTTTCGAGGATAGCGATAGTAGTCCAGTATTATTTCGGAGTAAATGGAGCTCATAACTTGAATATTCTTCCCGCTCGTTCCAAGGATTCTATGAGCCGGTCGATTTCCTCCTCATTGTTGTAAACGTAGAAGCTCGCCCGGGTCGTAGACGAGACCCCGAGTCGTTCCATCAGGGGTTGTGCGCAGTGATGACCGGACCGCACCGCTATCCCATCTTCGTCGAGAAGAGTCGCCATATCGTGAGCGTGAACGTCTCCCATGTTGAAACTTATCACTCCCGACTTCGTCCTCGGATTCTCGGGACCATAGATTCTGATGCCCTT
>VBAX01000099.1 GCA_005883075.1 Candidatus Bathyarchaeota archaeon
CTGTCAATTCCTGTTCGTGCTCTTGTATATTGCGCAGTCCTAGCCCTGAGAGATAATCCACGGCTTTTCCTAAGCCAATCGCTCCCGCTATGTTGGTGGTTCCCGCTTCGAACTTGTAGGGAGGGTCTTTCCATGCCGATTCGTAAAGGTGGACTTCTCGGATCATCTCGCCGCCTCCATGATAGGGAGGCATTGCTTGGAGTATCGATTTCTTGGCGTATAGTATGCCGATGCCTGTTGGCCCGCACATTTTGTGGCCTGAGAAAGCGAGAAAGTCACAATCTAGGTCTTGGACATCTACTGGCATGTGTGGGACAGATTGGGCCGCATCCACAAGGACTGGACAGCCCCGCTTGTGGACTTCTCGGATATACTCGCGAACTGGGTTGATCGTTCCCAGAACGTTCGACACGTGAGTCATGGTGACGAGTTTGATTCCCCCCGATTCCAGGTGTTGGCGAAAATCCTCATGGAGCAGATGGCCGTCATCGGTTATCCCTACGTACTTCAGATGTGCACCCTTCTCCTTGGCGAGGAGTTGCCATGGGACGATGTTGCTGTG
>VBAX01000100.1 GCA_005883075.1 Candidatus Bathyarchaeota archaeon
GATCTCGTTCGGACTGTTCGCGTTTATCAGGCGAGCAATCTTGGCTCGTGCCTCTTCATAGGCGGCAGTCGCTTCTTCGCTGATCTTGTAGACTCCGCGATGAACGTTCGCATTGTAATCGTTGTAAAAACGGGTCAGCTCGTCGATTACGTCTCGAGGTTTCTGGGTCGTGGCCGCACTGTCTAGGTATGCTAGTGGTTTTCCATTGATAATGCGTTTGAGGATCGGAAAGTCATGTCTGACCTTTTCGACGTCGTACGGTTTCTTTTCGTGGATGTATGCTGTCGCCTGTTTTTGCGTAGCGTATCCCCTGACAGTGCTCTGGGCAAGCTGTCGGGGAAAAGTTAGGGGAGGCTTAGTAGTGGGCGTGGTGTTCTTCGGGACTGCGAGCCCCGGTAGCCTGTTCCTTGCCTTTCGGTACGAAGCTGTGGCCGCAGCCGCAGGTGAGGTAGCTTTCTGGGAAGTTGAATTTGAAGCCGCCGCCCATCTCTGTCTCGACATAGTCGATCTCGGCGTCCCCGAGAAGGTCTGCGCTCTTCG
>VBAX01000101.1 GCA_005883075.1 Candidatus Bathyarchaeota archaeon
GGGACTTCGTAGGGGTATTGGAATGCGAGAAAGACTCCTTTCCTGGCTCTCGCGTCCGGCGCTAGGTTCAGCAGTGTTTGTCCGTCGAAGCTGATGTCGCCTTTTGTCACCTTGTACTTTGGGTGTCCCATTATTGTGGAGGCTAGGGTGCTCTTTCCGGAGCCGTTGGGTCCCATGATCGCGTGTATCTCGCCCTGTTTGACTTGGAAGTCGACTCCTTTCAGTATCTCTTTTCCTTCAATGGAAGCGTGCAGGTCTTTTATTTCTAGCTGGCTCAATTCCTGTTCCCTCTCAATTTCTCTCTCGTGTTCTATACTTGCCTTGCTCGTTTTTTCTGTTCTCTACAAGAGCGGCATGACGTATGTCATATTTAAGGGCGCCAAAACCGCGCTGAAGACGTGTGTAAGTCTGTTCTCGGCCGAGTCCCGAAACCACAATCCACACTTGACAGCTCACGATCAATTTTTCGAGATCACAAGAATCGAACAGGAGTTGCCTTCACAGTCCCATGTCACTTTTCCCATGGTTACGGGGTCGGGAAATCTGTGACTGTGAAGGTAGCTTCACAGTTACGCCCTGATTATCGCTAGGCGAGAGCTAAGTTATGATCAACCGCCTGGTTGGTAGAAAAAACGGCAATACAACTAACACCTACAAAGATCAAGGGAAGCAAGTATTTGCTGATTCCAAAGGATCTTGCACGGCTACTCGAGATCGAGGACGAGAGTATACTCAATCTGACCATCGAAGAATCTTCCAAGGGTCAACGCCTCGTCTACGCGATCCTAGGGAGATCTGGTAACGCAATCGAGAACTAGGCATGTCATCCGAGAGCGTAGACGAAAATGGGCTTGGTGCCAGAGTTCTTCATAGTGCTTGGGATTTTTATTTTCCTGGCTATGAGCTTCCTAAGTGCCCTCCTCGATGACGACTTGCCATCGATTCTCCAATACCTCTTCCAAGGAGCAGCCGCAGTAGGCCTTGGACTGCTTCTGATGAATCAGGCATTCATCAACGGCGGAATAATGAGCCGAGCCCCGGGCGACCCGACACGCTTCTGGATCAGCGGTGTCTACCTATCATCAGCCGTTTCTATTGTAGCCGGCCTAAATGCCTATCTTGCAATAGTGCGTCGGAAAATGGCTCTATCATCGGCCTTCTCGGGCGCAGTGACAGTGCCCACGTTCATGATCTCAGCGATCGTCGTTTCTTCCTTTCTGGGAACCGGGGGAGAAGTAAGCTTCTCGCCCGCAACAATATTTGTTCTTGCAGTGTCAGCGTTCGTAATCAGTCTGAGCGTATTCGGGTTCCTGCGTGAGGCGCACAAGCACATCAGAAACCCATCCGGTAGACGCGGATCATTGCCAACTGGTCTGGGCTCCGCGCCTCCAGGCGCGGAAGAATGGGAGGAGTCTCCGAGGAAAGAGGAGGAATCCTCCGCATCATGATCAGAATAGTACCACTTCGCGTCGCATCGGGTAACACTGGATAGAAGAAGGCGTTCAGCGCGCATCGCGGAAGATATG
>VBAX01000102.1 GCA_005883075.1 Candidatus Bathyarchaeota archaeon
GAGGAACGCGTAGTAGAAAGCGTATCCTACGAATAGCCCGATGACCGCATCGACGGGGGCGCTCTCAAGCGGGGTAATTCCGATGAAGAGGTTGAGAAAGTAGGCCCCGTACGCGCCTAGCATGATGAATTCTCCGTGGGCTATGTTGACAACCTTGACGACTCCCCAGATTATGTTCAGCCCATGAGCTACGACTGAGAAGACGCAGCCAAGCATTAGGCCGAAAGCTAGGTCTCGAACGATAAGCTCGACAGCGACCATAGTCGCGTTTAGCTACCAGTGTAGGGGTAATTGACTGTGCTGGATGCCACCGCGGTAGGTGCAACCACATCTAATCCTCCGTTCTGCCACTGGACGAGCACCATGCTGTGTCCAGACTGCTTCCCGGTTGCGTCGACTTGGAACACTCCGAAGAACGTCATGATGTGAAGGCCATAGAGGGTCTGTCTAACGACATTCGTATCGAGGCTGTTTGCTTTCTGGATCGCGTCCGCGAGCACTA
Organism: Candidatus Bathyarchaeota archaeon; assembly: GCA_005883075.1. Taxonomy (GTDB): domain Archaea; phylum Thermoproteota; class Bathyarchaeia; order 40CM-2-53-6; family 40CM-2-53-6; genus 40CM-2-53-6. The sequence continues at coordinate 503 of VBAX01000102.1, forward strand.
TGATCGCCGCCCCCGCTTCTCCCGAATGATAGGTGGGAGAGCCTGCGTTGGCCTGTTTTGAATAATAGTCGACGAATTGGGACTCGGTGGGACCATACCATGGGATGTCTGCTGCCTGGGCCGTGGCCGGACTGTATGTCACAATCGTTTCCCATTGCGATGGGCCGGTAACGAGATTTGCCGCGCCGCCGAGTTGTTGCTGGAACTGTGGTTCTGTCACTGCAACCAGTAAGGAGATGAACTTGGGGGTCCATCCGACGGACGATAGTTGCTGCACGATCTTAAGGCCATCAGCGTAGTGCCCCCCGCCTAGTAGGTCGTCCGCCCCGGCCACCTGGGCGGCCGTGAGCTGCGTCGACAGGTCCTGTGTCCCCATGGACGGGTACGAGTTGTTGTAGACCATGGTTAGTCCTTGCTGCACCGCATATCTGGATGCTGCAACGCTGGCCGCGGTGGAGAATGAGTCATCTGCGTGGAGAAAGGCTAGCTTGTCGCCTGAATGGTTGTTGGCTACGAGCCAGTCGATCGCATTTTTGAAGTAGGTTGAGGCAGGGCTCAGAACGCCGAAGACGTTCTTGTAGCCCTTAGTCCAGATCGAGTCGGACGAGCCGCCGTGCGACAGCATGACCAAGTTGTTCTGCTCAGAGAGGGGTGCTGCAGTGCCGGTCAATCCACTGCTGTACGGAGCGAGGAGGAATTGTGCATGATCTTGTGTGATGATACTCGTATAGAGGGGAGAAATGTTGCTTGATGAACTCGCGTCGTCGTGGTAATCCAAGACAATGTTGTACGTTTTTCCGTTGACGGTCACGCCTCCGTTGCTGTTGATCCAACAGGCCGCTGCCTCGATACCAGCGAGCGATTTGGAGCCCTCAACATTGTACGTCCCAGTCAGCGAGATGGTGAAGCCGACTGTTATCGCGTCCCTCCCAGATGGCAGTGTGCACGATATGGGTCTTGGCGCGACGTAATTGATGTAGTAGTAGGTGCCTCCCCCCGAAACGACCACGATCGCGACAATAACTATGACAATTATCGTAGTTGTCCTCGTTGCCAGCTTGCGAGGCTTCGCTTGCATACTAGAATGGTGTCTAATTCGCGTCCTTAATGTATTAACTTTGTGGGAGACATGGTTGTCCACATTTAGCTCGCGTGGCCAGCCGACGCCAAGATATCTTGCAGGTCTTACGATTAGTTCGGGTTAATCGATACGGATAGCCTAGAATAGTTTCGGCTAGCTGACCCATCTAAGTCCCGGCGCACGAAATATTGCCAGTAGGATAGTTTGGGCCTGGAATACATCGGGCTGGCTCCGGGGTTCGCGAGAGAGGTGCTCGAGATCTATGAGGCCTGGGAGGGAAAGGAGGCTGTGCCCTGGAAGGTAAAGGAGCTGATGCTGGTGCTCAAAATAGAAGTCGACAGACGATACAACCCAAACAGCTATCCACCAGCATCCCAACTACGAAAAAGCCAAAAAATTCAAGGAGAACAGACTCGTCTGTATGCGCCGGCTAGGCATTCCGGCTCTTCGCAGCCATCTGCATAGCAACCTGCTTCAACATCCTCCCACCAACGGTCGCCAGCTCATGCACAACCATGGTCCAAGATATCTGGATGTACATTTGTCGCGGGAGACCAGGAACGAGTGCTTCGTGAGGGCAAGGCTGAGCGGCACCGGTTCACACCGGCACGGGCCGGATGGGTTACCTTCCATGTACGATCCGATGGGAATGTTGAGACAGCGAAGGAATTGATCACACTGGCCTAAAATGATGCTCGGAAGATAACTGCGTTTCGAAAACAACGCTCTTCTTCCTAGTAATCTACTGACCAAGTTTCTACCCGTGCTACCCCCAGGGCGGCGAATCAGCGTCCTAACATGTACCTGGCCACGACGCAGTACTCTTGAGGTCCACGAATGCTATCGTCTGTCCCTGAGATAGCCCCTTGTAGATGAAATAGAAGCCAATGAAAGTAATCCAGTTGTTGTCCTGGCCCATGGCTACCGAGCCTGCTCCATTTTGGCTGGTGGCACTGAATTTGAAGATGGTGTAGACTGCCGGACCATTCGGGTCGGCAGGTGGAAGGATGTACGGGTTCGTCGTCTCGTTGTACGGAATAACATTGGTGGGGTTAAGCGTGGAGGGATCGTCGATCCAAATTCTGACGAACGCCCCCAACCCGTTCGCAGTGTAAGGCTGCATTTGCATCATGGTTGGTGACCTCAACTTGACACTGCTGTCAGTCGCGGTGTTCGAGGCCTTTACCCAGAACACTAAGCTGCTGGATGAAGGAACACAAAATGCTGGTTGAGAGACCGTCTGTGACCCCTGGGTGAAGCTGAACGATTCGAAGTCTAGGTATATCGCTAGAGGACCGACGTTTGCAACGAAGTTCCTGTTTCCACTAATTTGCGGTGCCAACGGCCAGGGATAGTAGAACCCGTACGCTCTCCCATTCGCAGACGTGAGGGCTACCTTGTAGCCGCTTCCATCATTGATTATCAGACCGTTTACTTTGATCATGTGACCGGATTCTGTAGTCTTCACAATTTGGTTGGAGATTCCCGGGGTGCTGGTGCCCGTGAGGATGCAAGGAATGTTGATAGAGCACTGGACGGAACCTGTGGGGGAGATGTTTGTAATCGTCACTTGGGTTATGTTGACAGAGACCGCGCCGAGGTTTGTTACAGTTATGTTGAATCCTTGGGCTGTGAAGTTTAGAGCTCCGGGTGGGTTAACCATTAGATTTTCAGAGAGGGCCTGCTGGAGCTGAGAGATCTCGGTCTGCAGGATTGCGATTTGGGTACTCGTCTGCGCGCTGAGGCTTGTGAGCTGGTTGAGAGTCGACTGGAGTTGAGAGAGTTGAATGTTAAGCCCCGATATCTGCTGGCTATCAAGGTTGGAGTTCTGGTCGATCTCAGTCTGAAGTCGCGTTATACTCGCGTTTAGGATAGTAATCTGGTTGTTGAGAACTGATAGCTGATTCCTTAGCTGTGCCAATTGTGTCTGGTAGTAGTAAAAGCTCGCTCCGGCCGATGTCGGAACGGCAGCAATTAGAATGAGAAATGCGGCTTTCGATATGACTATAGAGGACGTTGACCTGATCCTCTCCCGCGGAGTCTGCCGCTTCCGGTAGGCCAGCCTTATCCTTGACGTAACTTGTCGTTCATGTGAGGAGTTACCTTAGCTCGTCAATTGCTAGACTCGAAAATCGCTGCTCTTCACTAAGCGAAATGCGGACGGGCAAACAGTGCGTCTACATTCAATCGCAAAAAGAGATGCCACAGAAGGGGAACAACTAGCGAACCTGTGTCCAGCGATTTGAGCGAGGCTAATGGACCTTAGACACAATCCACGAATTCGTAACATCTAGAAGACCGAGAATCTAGACAATCGAAAAATAACAGAACTCAGGGACACTAGACTCGACTGTATCCTTGCCTATGCGTTCCGGCTCTTCGCGGCTAGTTGCATGGCAACCTGCTTCATCATTCTAGCGCCGACGGTTGCTCCTGCGGCTTTGGTCTTGTTCATGAGCGGATTCTCTGGGACCCTTGCATACATCATCATGTAAGGCGCCATAGCCAACACAATCTTGCTCTCTGCCTTCCGAATATGCTCCTCCAAAGTACTCCTAGGCTGTCCTTGCTTCCGCGCTAGATCGTCCGCGGTTGTTCGCTTGGGAATCTCGTAATATCCGCCTTCTATTGCTGAGAGCAACGCCTTCATCTGCTTCTCGGTCAGCTGGCCGAACAAGCTGCTCAACGATAAAAGAAACGTGTCGTCTGTCATCCCTTCCGAGACGGACTTCTTGTGCAAGACCTCCGTCGCGCCAATCCTGTCCAAGCCTCTAAGCAATCCCTTTAGATCATTGTCATCATATCCAACGAGACGGTGGTATTCCCATCCTCCCGCCAAGACCAGAGGAGGTATGCGCATGAAATTGTGCCGCTGGATGATTGGACTGATAGGAGTCCCCTTGTGGTCCGACCCACAACAACATGTCCGGGCTACCAGCTGGAACTTGTCCTAGCAGTAGGTCTTGGAAATGATCTTACCATCAAGATGTGCATTAGTGGTTGATGTTATTTCCTTCTGAAGTTCTTCGAACGAAGCGAGACCGGCGGCCTCTATCTCAAGAACATCTGTGCCTCCATTGCACCAGAGTGAGAATCTTGCGGTCGGAAATTTCGTGGTCAACCGGTTGTAGTGATCCCCGTGCCCCAGCGTCGGTTGAAATCGGAAGAACAGCTCAAACAAGTTCTGAACAAGACCCGATAGCTATCCCGGCCATATAACAGAAGTGCCGGCGTGCGCCAGCAACTAATAGCAGTCAGACGACGGTAAAACAAGTACCAGCGCACGACGGCTCAAAGATAATCCGGCAGAACAACGTGCTCATCTTTAGGTGAAAAGAAAAATGGCAGTTCGAGAAGATTGGACGAGAATCACGCACACCATTCACAGTCTCTTCCAAGCGTTCGGATCCCCCACGAGGGGAGCGATGGAGAGAAGCTGCAACATCATGGTAAATTCTCCAAGGGTCCAGCCCACAGCCCTCTGGACTAGAAGCACCGTGGACGCTGGAGTAATTGCAGAGATCGAGCGCAAACGGAACCAGGTATACCTGTATAGCATGAAGAATCAGATTAGGTAGGAGGCGCCGCAAAATGCAATCCTTAGGGGAGAAGGATTCGATGGAACTGGGATCAGCGGGGCAAGTCGAGGATCTTGCTTACGATCCCATTCACCGTTGCCCGGTATGCGGGCAGCTAGCTCGATGCTTTACGGTTGATGGCTTCCACAACTGCAACCTCTGCGGATCGACATGGCGGAATCCCGCGACAAATGGCTGACACCTAGAATGGTTTCAGTCTGCTCCAGATTGAAGTCAACAGACGCTACAGATCTTAGGTCCCCCCGGAAAACCCAAAGACCAAGATATTCAGGGACACGAGGCTGATCTGAAGGATCCTCCCCGTCTCCATGCAACCTAACTCAAACCCCGTACTTTTTCTTCCTCCTCGTTCGACGCGCTCTTCGGACCGCCAATGGGATCATGCTTAGGGCTCCCAGTATGGCCGACCAATATCCAATAGCTGCGATAATCACCAGAGCTGCACATGTATTGGTCACACAAGCCACCATTTCCTGTCCTCTGGAGAAGAGGTTACCAGCGATCACCCCTGAGCCCCAGAAAATAGCCACGCCGAGAACAATGATGATTGCCCGTCCACGGAAGCCTATATTCGGCATTCGAGACGGTCTTGGAGGACCTACAAACCGCTTGTCCCTCAACTCCTCCATCCGCTTGCCGATGCTTGGGGTCCAGAACACCGAAAACCGATCGGCAAGGCTTGACAGTGTCGCCCTCGGATCGAGACCTTGCATCTTCTCGAGAACTTGAGTTACTTGCTCGGTTCCAAACTGACTGGCTGCGTTTCCGTCCAGTTCGAACTCCCACGTTCTCAACGATCTCCTGACCCAGAGCAGAGATAGCAAGATCGGGAGGCTCCAGGCTGGGAAAACGAGAATCGGGCCCCATGGTCTTCCGACAAAAATGTAGAAGACGATGAGGAGAGCCCCAAACGCCCCAAGGATCATTAGAGCCATCAGTCCGAGCAACCTCGACATCCTCCCTGAATTGAAGGCCTTAAGCCTCAACAAGTGCATCTCAA
>VBAX01000071.1 GCA_005883075.1 Candidatus Bathyarchaeota archaeon
AGCTAGTTGCAAAATAACCAACTTTGCATCTGATTGAAACGATTCCTTCGTTTGAATTCTCTAATCGAATATCCATGGGCTTCAAGGTTGTCTCTTGTCTTGATCAACGATTCTGGACCGTGCGTCTCAACCAAAACTCTCGGTCTTCCCTTTAGCGTCTCGATGGCTCCCTGAAGCACCGGAAACTCATCCCCTTCCGTATCTATCTTCAGTAAACTAGGCTTAAGCTTGAAACTATCAAGAGTTCTCACTGGGACCCGGAACTCAGCCCTCTTTCTGGACATCCAATTTCGAGTCGACACGATCCTTTCACCCGAGATGTTTGATAGAGCGGCTCGATATACCGAGATGTTATTCAGCCCATTCATCTTTACAGTGGTCCGCAAAATCCTATTTGTTTCAACATTCGGCTCAAAGGCTACCACCGAGCGAAAAGTCCTAGTCGCCCTGACGGCCCAAGTTCCGATATGCGCTCCAACGTCCACGAAGAGTTCTCCGTCGAATGGTTGAACCAGCGATCTCAACCAATCCTCGTGGGTTGAAGGAAAATTCGTTCCTCGAAGGTACCAAACGAACCCTTCTGTCGTAGTTCGCCCTCTAATCCAGTTGAAGCGGTACCTTGGACGAACTAAAACCCGGGCCGCCTGAAGCAAAGTCATTTAGCCCCTCACTCCTCAGCTCATTTTATTGATGTGCGTTCCCGGTGGGAACCACGATTGGAGGGAGAGCGTTGAAGTTTACTGTTGTTGATCTGGGCCGCGATTATCCTGGCCGAATTAGCGATTTTGCAGATGCTCGAAACTCCTTCATCAAGAACTTGCCTGACAGGGAATATGTCTTGTTCGTTGACAGCGATGAAGAGGCTCCGAAGATGTTGCTAGATTACGTCGGCACTTTGAAGCCCCAGTTCCCCTACTACTGGGTCAGGCGGATAGAGCTTGTGAACAACAAATACGTGCCCGTCTTCAATCCCAACTACAACGGAAAACTCTGCTCAAACAAGGTCAGGTTTATCGGTCGTGTACATGAGATTATCACTCCCAGAGAACCGCACGGCGTGATCGATATTCCGATTATTCACAATCACTCAGGTCCTGCATCGTATTCCGGAGGCGCACAGAGCATGCTCAAACTCGGATTGTTGAAAGTGCGCGAGGTCGTTCGTGGATGGTAGCTAAGGTCAAGACGATTGTTGTCAAATTTCAGCCACCCGAGACGTATGGCGGTTTTGTTTCCAAGATCGTTAACCCCATCCTAGATGACTTCAGTCACTTCCTAATTCTTGATAGCGATACAACTTACGAATTCTTCCCTGACAACATTGCAGAGCAATTCGGAACCGCTGACATTGTCGGCTTCAACGTTGTTTCATCATCCAGAATTTTTCGAGCGTGGGAAAAGATAACCTACTGGCTGAAGCTATCTCCTCGGGTGAGAGGAGCTGCTATGCTTCTCTCCTCCGATTTTCTTCGACGCATCGCAGGCTACCCAAGTGGTGAATTTGTCGACACCATTCTGTTGCAGAAGAGCAAGCATACAATAGTTGCTCCTTTCACAGTCTATCATAACCAGCGTTTTGACTTGAAGCACTCCGTTTGGAGGCAAATTTCGGACGGAAAGTTCCGGGCTGAGCTTCGATATTCATTCTGGAGGACTCTACTTCACTCCATTTTCAGAGTTCGACCTTTCGTCTTTTTGTCCTATGTCTTTCATAGGCTCCCGAAGGAGGAGTAACGGAAACGCCAAGGAGACGGATCCGCCCAATCCGTGGGCAACTCAACGCGAAGTCCGGATTGACTGTCATGTCAAAATGGAGAGAAAAGCAGAAAACCTCGAGCACCATATTTAAGCCGGTAGGATGTGATGAACCTCACCTGAAATTGATGATGAAGAAGATGCGGGCTCTATTCCTTTGCCTACTTCGGGAGAAGATAGGCTCCGGATGATATTCCCGACAAGCATTAAGATTGGGAGGAGAGGCGTTCCCAAGTTCTACATGCTCGATCTCCCATATCCACCTCATCATTTCCTTTCGAGAATGATTCGCTATCGGAAGTGGTCGATGAAACGGGCAGGTCAAACCGTTAACGTCAAGATGGAGAACGCTGAAGTTGAGCTGATGCCATCGGTCTGGACTGCAGTTTTCAGCGAATGGATGTATTGGAAGGAGCAGTACATTGAGTTTCTTCCGTGGAATGCAAAGACTGTTCTTGACGTGGGCGCGGCCTGTGGCGAGACAGCACTTCTTTACCTCCTCCACGGGGCGGAGAAGGTGATCTGCTTCGAACCTGGGCTTGACAACTTTAGACTATTGGAACGGAACAGCTTGCGAAACACTTGGAACGTCTCCTCGTTTCAAGAGAGGTTTCATTTGGGAATGCTATCAAGCATCGAATTCGATTTTATGAAGATGGATTGCGAGGGGTGCGAGGGGGAGCTTCTAAAGGCGGAGAGGCTTCCTCCTTGTGTTATAGAAGTGCACCAAAACAAAGTACGTGTGGAGGATTTGATGAGACGCTTCCCGGGCCTCAGACTGGCTAAGCGGCAGATTGGATTGAGATTCGGATTGTCCGTGATAGGCTCGCCTCTGCCCCTAGACGCCGCGAACCGGCGCTGAGATTTTCTTCTCCGTTCTTAGAGCCCCACTGTCCCGCGAACAATGGCCAAAGAGGGGTTGAACTTCGAGTCCGATCTGATGAGGCCCGCTAATGAGATCGAGAGAGACTCCGGATTACCGTTGGAATGTTCAACGTGACTGAACTCGTTGAGAAAAATAAGGGAGAACTCGGGCTGTCGAACGAGAATTACAGGGGGAAATCATTCTTGTGGTTAGTGGTTGGATTGCACTGCATCGGCTATTTCCTCCCAGTTAGCAACCGTCGAGTCGCCGAACGTTACCGCAAAGTTCGTAAGCTGCGAGCGAGTGATTTCGAACGCTCCACACCGAGCCCCACCGCATGTTATGACGGTGAAGCCAGGTTGAGGAACTGGAACTTCGGCGCCACCATGCGAGACATAGGCGAACACGAAATCATTACGATGTGTAGTGGAGATCGTGACAGAGGTTCCACCGCTAAACCCGCTTGCCGATCCGGGCACTGCGGAACTGGAATCAAATGGAGTGTTAAAGTTGGCACCGCTTATACCGAACACCTGAACATTGTTGTACTCGTTTCCGCAACCCAATAACGACTCTGTTACAATGTCCGAGGACAAAGCGCTAGTACTACTGGCCCAGAACTCCTGAATCTCGTCACGGCCATTGTTTCCGAAGACAATCGCCGTCCGGGCGGTCCACGTCAGGTTTGCACTATCTGTGATAGAAAAGTTGCAGGAAAGCTGAACATCGAGCACTTCCGTCGCAAAGACTATGATAATATCGTTAGGGGTCGAAGTGCTGAATGTCGCTTGACAAGAGCTCGTTTGGTTAGTACAACCCCCAAAGCCTACACCGTCCAAGTTCAATTTGCGAGACGAATTAGGTGTCGAAATAGTCACCCCAAGAACAGGGACGATCAGTAAAGGGATGACTATTGCCAAGATTAAGACTGCTCTTCGATTCATTTGTGCAAAGGTCCTCTTGGAGTTCGCCTTCCCAAGGATTGCATTGTCTAACAATTTAGTTGCGGGTTGACGTCAATTCGACCGGATTATTAAGCATACTGGATTTTGAACGACAATCGCATAGGTCCCAAGAGCGAGAGAAGTTCAAGATGTTGCGGTTGACAACCCGCGGACATTAGGAGCAGGCTATCAACAATGGCCCCTTCGGGTTCTCCGATTCCACTACAGTTTAGTTCCACAGTTCTTACAATAGATCGCTTCGAGTGGATTATGTGTGGCGCAACTCTTGCACTCATTCTTCTCCACCATGGATCTAGGAATAGTAAATGTCTTGCTCGCTCCTGAATAGAGGTTGAACTTGTCTCCATGCTCACATCGGAACCTTGAAACCCGGTATTGCTGGAACCTCCATTCACGCTCGGGCGGGCCAAACACCTCGAGTCCACACTTTGGACAGCTTATGCTCATAGATTCCCCCGATATTTCTCTGATGCAAATCAGTTATTTAAGATGAAACGCGAGCCTAGTCGTCGGAATAGCCTTCGCCGTGATACCTGAATCTCAGTGATAGTTTATCATGTCTTGGGACAAGGTTAGAAGCGACTGGCAGGAGTGATGATTTTCTGACGGTAATGGCGCCGGGGGTGGGATTTGAACCCACGAGGGCCTAAGGCCCATCGGATCTCTGCAACCAACAATATGGCTTAGCAATCCGACGCCCTACCAGGCTAGGCGACCCCGGCTGACCAAGCTGAGACAAATTGCTCGTCTAAATAACTGTTCAACAACACAAGATCACTTTCAGAACAGCGCACGACCTCTGTGGTTCCCGCATAAGCAAGAGTTGAAACAAGGCTGAAGACCCCCAACTCCCTCCTCTAGCAATGATCCTTATGTCTGATATGATGATGCCGCCCGAGAGTGAGGAGAGTGACTAATGATCACACCGTATGAGATGGTCGTCCCATCACGGCGGCTGAGCACGCTACTTATCGCGCTTTCTCTAGCATCGCTAGTATCGATTTCGCCCAGCATTTTCCACTCTGTTCATGCCGCAGGACTCGTCTACGTTAATGATCCAACGACGGCAGCAGACTCTGCGAGTGCAGTCCTTACCGTACAAGTACAGGTTGCTGGTGTTGACCCTTTCAATGGGTGGGATATTCAGGTCCAATCCAATAGGTCCGTGATAAGTCCCACTTCTTTGTCAGTAAGGGGGAACGCCCTAGAAGCTAACTACAGCGAGAAGGTCCTTGAGATAGTGAGCTGCATAAACGGCGTGAATTATACCACAAGTCACTGCGACCCGTCCGACGGACCTGGCATTGTGCATTCTGCAGCAGTTGCTCACCAGATCCATCCTCCAACCATTGGTTCCGTCTACGGGTTACTCTTTACAATTAATTACACAGTGATTCGCATAGGGTTGTACAGTCCCCTACAGATTCTGAGAGCCATCATCCTCAACGGCCAAGATAACGTCTCGGTAACAACCCGCGATGGAACCTACGGCATCCCCTTTGGTCAAGGCTTCAGTCTAACAGCCTCCCCAGATTCTCCGAGAATAGTGATAGGGTCAAAAGCAAATGTTACACTAACCGTTTCGAGCTACGGCGGATACGCTGGAACCGCAGAACTTGTCTTAGAAGGACTGCCTAGCAGCCTCCGGTTATCCCTCAATGCGACTAGTATTACATTATCACCGAACCGCCCCAGCAACGTGACGCTGACTATCGCGACCGACCTAGGCTTCCAAGCTAGCCAGTATGTGATCACGGTGAGGGCGACAAGCAACGGTTTTTCTCGCACCGCAATCGTGTCGATTTTGACAACTGATAAGCCGGACTTCGTAATCGATGTCTCGCCCTCGGTCCTCGAAATTCACGCCGTTAGTTCAGGCAGTTCCATTGTCAGTGTTAGCACTCAATCCGATTTCTCCAGTTCAATTCGGTTAAGCGTGACTGTACCCCTTGTTCCTGGCCTGAATGTATCTTTAAGAGCAAAAGATCTAATGGTTTCATCGGGCAGCCCCGCAACGACACATCTTGACTTTCAAACCCCAGATTCACCTATCCCATTCGTCTATCGGGTAAATATTACAGCGACAAACCAGTTCTCAAGTCATACAGTAACTGTCATCGTTATACCTCCCCAACCCGATTTTAGCTTCCTATTGAGCAGCACTAGTCACATGGTTCAAGCGGGCGAGTCCCGAACATTTACCCTCGCGATGACGAGCGTCGACTACTTCAAAGGCCAACTGTTTCTCTTTGCTTCATCCCGGCTCGGGTTAGAGGAAGTATTCAGCCCTTCTACGATTGCCCTCGATTTCGGCAATTCGTCGACATCGACAATGACACTGACAACTGATGCGAATTCAGAACCCGGAAATCGGAATGTAACCCTAACTGCCGTTGGCACTACATCCATCGGTGCTAGTGTGACCCATATTATCGTTCTAACGCTGACTATTACTCAAGGCCCATCTTCGAATACAATTCTTGGGCTCATGTCTTTGACCTACTTGGGCGCGGGCGCCGTTGGAGCGCTCTCTCTAGCTACTATTCTGTTCGCCGTTAGAAAGGTTCGGAGTCTCAAGCATGCCTGATTCTAGAGCCAACTGACATCCAGATACTAGGTCCTGACACTCACGAACCTGCTCGACACACGCGCTCCCGAAAGAGCTCTATGACTCTTTGCGGAAGATCAAACAATATTGGTGGGAGCGGTTCCCAACCCAGGCGTTGTATATTCCAAGTGGAAGTAGCCGTTTGTCATCGTGCAACCAGACCCTTTCATCCTTTGGGACCCACGTCTTGGCCAGGCTCGTCAATGTTTCAAACGCGAGTGGGTAAAGCCGACCTTCTGAGAAAACGTTGTTCGTCACGACCACCAAGTATCCTCCAACCTTCATGACTTCGTGAACCTCGTCGAAGATTCGTTTTTGGGCATTCAGAAATTCTTCATAATCATTGATATTTCCAATATCTTGCGGATCGTCACTATAGACCGTGTCCAGTCCCCTTTGCGCACGCTCACGTTGCCGAAGGCTAGCGCGCTTCAATTGATTCCAGTATGGAGGTGATGAGATGCAGAGATCGAATTGCTCAATTTCAATTCTTTCCAAGATCTCGCGCAAGTCACGAGAATCCCCTTGCAGCACAAGCTGCCGGGTTTCATTAGAGGATGGAGCCTCCTTGAGCCTCGACCTTGCCATTGAGGCATATCGAGGGTTGATCTCAACTCCGACCCCGTTACGCCCTGCTGCTCTTGCGGCGAGAAGAGTACTCCCCGTTCCTAAGAAAGGGTCAAGCACCCACATGTTCCGTTTAGTAAAGAATTCTACAAACTCTTGGATGAGAGTCTCCGGAAAGCCGGCAGGATGGACGAGCTTGGTTCTATCCCGGCGCGGTGGACTGTGCTTGAACCAAGATTTTGTGAACTTGATCCAATCCTTGCCCGAGAGATCGTTCAATCGATTCGTTGGTTTGCGATTCTTGCGAAGTTCGTCTTTTGCTAGCAAGAGCTTTATCCTCGATCTCCTACCAGAAACTAGGTTTATTAACGGGTTTCCGGCGAGTGTGCTTTTCACCTGTGGTAGGTCGGACCCTAAGCCGTCCCCCGCTCCCGAGGTAGCTACTAATAATTGGTAAAGAAGCAAGACAAGGAGAAGGAACTCTCTTACGACGTATTCAAGCACGAACTCGTCCCCAAACACGTCCTCCTCAAACCTGAAGAAGCAAAAGAAATCCTAGGCCGCTATCACATAAAACCCTTCCAGCTGCCATACATTAAGTCGAGCGATCCAGCAGCGAGGACCATCGGTGCCAAGCCGGGAGACATAATCAAGGTCATCCGGAGAAGCGCGACCGCAGGCGAATCCGACTTTTACAGATATGTCGTGGAAGATTTTTGAAATGATTTTTGGAGAAAATTGAAATGGCGGTAACAACCCAACAGCTTTGGAACCTGTCTAAGGAGTTCATCAAGGACAGCGGGCTTGTTCGTCAACACATCGACTCATACAACGACTTCGTCGAGAGAGGACTACAAGCAATCGTAGACGAGGTCGGAGAACTACCGATCGAAATCGGGGATTATCCACTAAGGATCAAGCTAGGTAAGATAGAGATTGGAGCACCCCGGGTGATCGAGGTCGATGGCACAGAGAGATCAATCTATCCTGCCGAGGCCAGAATCAGGAATCTAACTTATGCAGCACCGCTCCATATGGAAATGATTCCGGTGATCGGTGAGCGGGAAGGTCAACCGGAGATGGTCTACATCGGTGACCTACCAGTCATGCTCAAATCCAGAATCTGTCTTCTCTCCAAACTCTCGCCCGACGATCTTGTTGGCGTCGGTGAAGATCCACTGGACCCTGGTGGATACTTCATTGTAAATGGTTCAGAGCGGGTTATAGTCGCATTGGAAGATCTCGCTGCTAACAGGATTCTCGTCGATGTCGAGCACACTGGTGTCAATCCAACTTACAAGGCCAAAATATTCTCCACAACGGTTGGTTTTAGAGCACGAATCGAGGTTGCCCTGAAGAGCGACGGAGGAACTTACGTAACAATGCCGGGAATCCCCAGCGACATTCCCCTCATGATCCTCATGCGTGCGCTCGGGTTCGAAGAAGACGCGAAGATTGCAGAGCTGGTAAGCACCGACCCCGACATACAAGATGAACTCGAAGCCTCGTACGAGAAATCGCTAGAAGCCAACAACAGTCACGATGCCCTCTTGTATCTCGGCAACCGTTTGGCTCCAGGACAGGTGGACGAATACCGACTAAAGAAAGCCGAGTCTGTCTTGGACCGAAACTTCCTACCACACCTTGGCAGACTACCCTCCGAACGAAGGGAAAAAGGGCTCTTCCTCACAGAGATTGCGGCTCGAATAATAGAAGTCAAACTAGGACGACGGACCTCCGACGACAAGGATCATTATGCGAACAAGCGACTGAAACTAGCCGGCTCCCTCCTAGCTGAACTGTTCCGAATATCCTTCCGAAACCTCACTCGGGATCTCAAGTATCAGCTTGAGAGGATAACTATCAGACGACACATAGAATTTTCCATCGCAAATGCGATCAGACCCGGAATAATCACCGAGAGAGTTCAGCACGCAATAGCTACCGGAAATTGGGTGAGGGGAAGAATTGGAGTAACGCAGCTACTTGACCGGACGAACTTCGTCAGCACTCTAAGCCATCTGAGGAGGCTTCAGTCCCCCCTCAGCCGCAGCCAGCCTAACCTCGAAGCTAGAGACCTTCACCCAACGCATTACGGTAGACTCTGCCCCGACGAGACACCTGAAGGATCAAACTGCGGGCTTGTAAAGAACCTCGCCCTTTCCAGCAGTATATCGGTCGGAATCGAGCCCGGAGAAATGGTCGAGAAGCTTCGTAGAATGGGCGTGACCCCGATCGAAGATTCCGACAAGAAACTCAGGTCAACTGGCGGCAAGGTCATAGTAGACGGGATACTAGCGGGATACTCTAAAGATCCGGCAGCACTCGCCGGCGAACTCCGCGAACTCAGACGCGAAGGAAAACTGAGCTCCGAAGTCAACTTCTCATTCCACCCCCCAGAAACACGCGGAGGAAGAGCCGATTTACACGTCAACTGCGACGCTGGAAGAGTCCGGCGTCCTCTCATCGTGGTTGACAGTGGCAGACCACGATTGACTGAAGACCACCTTATCCAGCTCGAACAGGGACGAATCGCCTGGCAAGACTTGGTCAGATCGGGAGTCGTAGAGATGTTGGATGCAGACGAGGAAGAAAACGCTCTGATCGCCATGTACGAACACGACCTCAGAAAGGATCACACTCACCTAGAGATTGCGCCTTACGTGATGCTCGGAATAGCTGCAAGCCTCATCCCATTCCCAGAACACAACCAATCTCCACGAAACGCCTACGAATCCGCTATGGCGAAACAGGCCTTGGGCGTTTTCTCGACCAACTTCTTCACTAGGGTTGACTCGCGATCCCATCTCCTCCACTATGCGCAGACACCAATCGTCCAGACGAAACCGATGGAGGTTTTCAATTATCTCGAACGCCCCTCCGGACAAAACGTGGTCGTTGCAATCCTATCATTCCAAGGCTACAACATGGAAGACGCGATCATCATCAACAAATCCTCCGTTGATAGAGGCCTATTCCGCTCGACCTTCTACCGAATCTACGAAGCCGAGAGCAGACAGTACCTCGGAGGTCTGCGAGACAAGTTTGAGATTCCAGAGGCAGGGATCAGAGGATACCGCGGAGACCGCTACTATCGACTCATCGAGGAAGACGGAATGATCTCTCCCGAGGCTGAAGCCACAGGCAATACTGTCCTTGTTGGACGAACGAGCCCGCCAAGATTCATGGAAGAATACCGCGAGTTCGAAGCCAAGGGCCCAACAAAGCGAGACTCTTCAGTTACGATGAGACCCTCAGAACAGGGAACCATTGACCAAGTCTTCGTAACCGAATCTATCGAAGGAAGCAAGCTCGTCAAGGTGAAGGTACGAGACCTCCGTGTCCCCGAACTCGGCGACAAGTTCGCCTCACGTCACGGACAGAAAGGAGTCATCGGACTACTCGTACCACAAGAAGACATGCCCTTCACAGTCGACGGCGTCGTGCCTGACGTCATCATCAATCCTCACGCCATACCGTCAAGAATGACGATAGGCCAGTTCGTAGAAACACTTGGCGGAAAACTAGCCTCTCAAATGGGAGAGATCATGGACGGAACGGCTTTCGAAAACATCGGGCCGCAGGCTATCGGCGACATGTTGACCAAGCTCGGCTTCGAGAAGAGTGGACGAGAACCACTTTACAATGGGATTACGGGCGAACGGCTCGCAGCCGACCTGTTCATCGGTGTCGTCTACTACCAGAAACTACACCACATGGTAGCCGACAAGATGCACGCCCGAGCCCGAGGCCAAGTCCAAATGCTCACACGTCAACCCACCGAGGGCAGAGCCAGAGGGGGAGGATTACGATTTGGAGAAATGGAGAGAGACTGCCTCATCGGACACGGAGCATCCGCGCTACTTAGAGACAGGCTGCTAGAAGAATCCGACAAATACATCGCCTACGTATGCGAGACCTGCGGCACTCTCGCCTATCACGATATCAAGCAGAACAAGTACATCTGCCGCATCGATGCTGAGAAGGCCGTCATTTCCCCTGTCGCAATATCCTACGCGTTCAAACTCCTAGTTCAAGAGCTCATGGCTCTCGGAATCGCACCCCGACTGAACCTAGAGGAGAGGGCATAGCAATGTCTCTCGCGACAATGGAAGAAGCTCACAAGGTAATCCAGAGCATCCGATTCACACTATTATCGCCCTCAGAGCTTCGAAAACTATCAGCAGTAGACGTTCAGGCTGCAGACACCTACGATGAGGATGGAGTCCCGATTGTATCAGGGCTGATGGACGGCAGACTAGGGACTCTTGAGCCTCGCCAAAAGTGCAAGACCTGCGGCAACACCGCCTCTGCCTGCCCCGGCCACTTTGGCCACATTGAGCTGGCAGAACCTGTTATCCACGTCAGCTTCGCAAAACTCATCCATCGACTTCTCTCAATTACCTGCAGAAACTGCGGCAGAATACTACTCAGTGAAGAGAAGATCGAGAAATTCAGAGTACGCCACGCCGATCTCAAACAACGGCTTAACACCATACCTGACGCCTTCCTGGACGAGATCATCAAAGACGCCAAAAAGGCCCAACAGTGTCCCCACTGTGGGCAAAAACAGTACCCGATCGAACATGGCAAGCCCACCACCTTCCACGAGATTGTGGCCGAGGGAGGCGCGGTGCGATTGACTCCTAGTACGGTACGGGAGAGGCTTGAGAGAATTCCTGACGATGATCTGATTCTTCTCGGAATGGATCCTAAAGCCGCGCGGCCAGAGTGGGCTGTCCTCCAAGTCATGCCCGTCCCTCCCGTCTCGGTCAGACCTTCGATAACTCTAGAATCTGGCATTAGGTCGGAGGACGATCTAACCCACAAGCTCGTCGATATCATAAGGATCAACCAGAAACTGCGAGAAGCGCTTGAGTCCGGAGTTCCCATCAACATTATTCAAGAACTCCACGAACTACTCCAATACCACGTAACCACCTACTTCGACAACGAAGTCTCAGGCCTGCCCCCCGCGAGACACAGGTCGGGAAGGGCGCTGAAGACGCTCGTTCAACGATTGAAAGGAAAAGAGGGAAGATTCAGAGGAAACCTATCAGGCAAACGAGTTGACTTCTCAGCCCGAACAGTCGTGTCCCCTGACCCGAACCTAGACATCAATGAAGTAGGAGTACCCCTCGATGTTGCAAGCCGTCTAACGATTCCTGAGAAGGCTACTGACTACAATCTCGAAGAGATGAAGCGACTCATCAGCAACGGCCCCGATACTTACCCAGGATCACTATACATCGTCCGTCCCGACGGCCGACGGGTCCGGCTCGAATTCGTTACGGATAGAAAAGTTGTCGCGGAAGCGCTTCAGCCAGGCTTCGTCGTCGAGAGACATCTCAGAGATGGCGACATTGTGCTCTTCAACCGGCAACCGAGCCTCCACAGAATGTCCATCATGGCACACCGCGTGCGAGTCCTCCCCTACAAGACCTTCAGGCTCAACCCAACCGTCTGTCCGCCATACAATGCGGACTTTGATGGAGACGAGATGAACCTCCATGTTCCACAAGGGGAAGAGGCCCGGACCGAGGCCCGCCTGCTGATGCAGGTTCAGGATCAGATCCTGTCTCCGAGATACGGGGGGCCGATCATTGGAGCTATCCGAGACTCTCTAACCGCGGCTTTCCTTCTGACGCAGAAATCAACACTTCTGGATCGTCCTACTGTCTCGAAGCTACTGGCGGCGGCCGGGTTCGAGGGACCTATGCCAGAACCGGGAGTAACAAAACCTGAAGAGAAATGGACGGGCAAACAGATTTTCAGCATCGTCATCCCGAAGGGCTTCAATTTCATATCGAAATCCAACCTTTCAAGCTACTACAAGTGCGCGGACTGCGACAAGGGAGTTCTTCACGACTGCCCGTACGATGCCTTCATCGTGATCAAAGATGGTGTTCTCGAGCAAGGCGTGATCGACAAGGCGTCTATCGGCGCCGAAAAATCAGAGAGCCTCTTCCACCGTATAGTCAAAGACTATGGAGCGGAAGATGCAAGGACCTTTCTCAATGCTGTTACAAAACTTCTCGATCGGTACATGGTTCTTCGAGGCTTCACGTACGCGTTCGACGAACTTGAGATTCCTTCAGCCACCAAGGAAAAGATCGCTAAAGCCATCGCCAAGGCAGAGGAGAAGGTCAACGAGTACATCGACAGCTACCGCAAAGAGACGCTAGAACGGTTGCCGGGGCAGTCATTGGAAGAATCGTTGGAACTCTACATCATGAACGAGCTCTCAAGAGCGCGAGATGTGGCAGGCGAATTCGCCGACCAATACTTCCAGATGGACAACAGCGGCGTGATCATGAGCAGGGCAGGGGCCCGAGGCTCAACACTCAACATATCCCAGATGACCGCTAGCGTCGGCCAACAATCGATCCGAGGAAAAAGAATTCTCAGAGGATATCGCGGCAGAGCACTATCGTTCTTCAAGCCCGGAGACGCCGGAGCAGCGGCTCGAGGCTTCGTCTACAACTCCTACCGAGATGGGCTTGAACCCATCGAATTCTTCTTCCATGCGATGGGGGGTAGAGAAGGACTGGTAGACACAGCGGTCCGAACCCAGCAAAGCGGATACATGCAACGACGCCTAATCAACGCCCTTGAGCACCTCAGAGTCGAATACGACTCGACCGTCAGAGATTCCCGAGGAAACATAATCCAGATCCGTTATGGCGAGGATGGTGTGGATACGGCCAAGAGTGATCATGGCAAGGCTGTCAACATTGATCGTTTGATAGAACGTATCCGGCTTACGATGAAGAAGGGAACTGCCGCGACCAAGGAGTACGTTGAGGATGAAGTTGACAAGGCGAACAATACCCTCTCGCCCTTGATACTCAACAAGCTGCGCCAGAGCCTGGTAAACGCGAAACTGCCCAAGCCGGCCGTTGACGAGACCGTACTTGAGGCTATAGAGAATTACAAGCGTGCTCTCGTGGAGCCCGGCGAGGCTGCCGGAATAGTTTCCGCCCAGTCCATCGGCGAACCTGGTACGCAGATGACGCTCCGAACCTTCCACTTTGCAGGAGTCCGAGAGCAAAACGTGACTTTGGGACTTCCAAGACTCATAGAGATCGTGGACGCTCGCAAGATCCCCTCAACTCCAAACATGACAGTGTTTCTTGATCCGAAACACCGAGCGAGCAGGGAGAAAGCTCAGGAAGTAGCCACACTGCTCACCCACGCGACACTGGGAGACATCGCGAGCACATTCGAGTCCGATGTTACACGGATGAGAATAGATGTGAAACTGAACCCGCAGGCGATGCGTGAGAGAGAGATCACCGTCCAGGACGTGCGGGACGCTGTGAAACCGCCGAACTGCGAGGTGAAAGTCGAGGGGTACCATGTGGAGATCAAATCGAAGGAGCTCGAGATCCCCCAGTTCAGACGCCTAGCCAGCAAACTCCTGGTCCATCACGTCAAAGGTTTGCCTGCAGTCCGAAGAGCTCTCGTTATCGAGGAGAAAGGCGAATGGATAGTCAGAACCGAAGGGTCCAGCCTCGCACTGGCCTTCGAGGTTCCCGGCGTTGATACAAGCCGGACGGTAAGCAACAACATCAACGAGACCGCTGTTGTTCTCGGGATCGAAGCGGCCCGTAATGTGATAATCAAAGAAGCGCTTGGAGTGTTGGAGGAACAGGGTCTAGACGTGGACATTCGACACGTGATGCTAGTGGCCGACATGATGACATCATCTGGCGAGGTCCTCCAGGTCGGACGCCACGGTGTCAGCGGAGAGAAAGCGAGCACTCTCGCCAAAGCAGCCTTCGAGATCACCATCCCTACAATTGTCGACGCAGCCGTCAAAGGAATCGTGGATACTCTAAGAGGTGTTGCGGAGAACGTGATCGTCGGTCAACAAGTACCAATGGGCACAGGTCTCATAGAGGTCTCCATGTCAATGTCCCGGAAAGGGAGCAAGTAGAACTAGTTGGACGTAAACAAACAGATCCGCATGGCGGTCAAGACCGGGAAGGTCGAGTTCGGAAGCAAAGTCGCACTCTCCAGCGCATCCCTCGGCAGAGCCAAGCTCCTGATCCTCGCAAACAATTGCCCAGCGAGTTTTCGAGAGAACATCGTATATGACGCGGAACAATCAGAGGTTCCAATCTACGTTTTCCAGGGCAGCAGCCTCGACTTAGGGGCGCTATGCGAGAAACCCTTCCCAGTCGCATCGATGGTCGTTAGAGAACCCGGTGATTCTGAGGTCTTGAAGCTGGCTGAGAACAAGTGATGCTTCAGCCCAAGATCAAGCTAACTAGTGAAGAAATGAAGTACATGGCTCTCTTCGAGAGCACCACAGGCGCTACCACACAAGACTGCTTGATCGACGAGAAGCTGGGACGGATCATTTTCGTAGCAAAGCCAGGCGACATGGGTCTCGCGATCGGGAAGGGCGGGAAGAACATCAACCAGCTGCGTCGGATGACAAGCCGGCAGATCGAAGTTGTGGAGTACGCGGATACTCCTGAAGGCTTGATCCGTAACAGCCTATCGCCAGCAAGGATCAAAGAGATCCGGGTAACGGAGAGGCCGGACAAGAAAATCGTGGTCGTTGAGGTAGACGCTCAGGACAAGGCGATAGCGATCGGAAAGAATGGTCGGACGATTGACAAGACGCGTTTGCTTGTGAAGAGATACTTCGACATTGACCACGTAGTCGTCCAATAAACCAGGGATTTATGAGCTATTTTCGGACAGGGGCAATCTATCCTTCCGCTCAACTACTCTTGTGTCGCGAGGTGCTCTGCGCAATACCCCCCAACCCTTTTCTGGAGAAAATTTCCTGTCTGGCAATGATAATGGGCGAACATTCTGATTCAGGGCAGGGTTCGGGCTTTGATCCAAGAGCAAGTTAACGTGTAATTAACGTCAATTCCCGAACGGTTCTAGGGCGTGTTGTGTGGCTTGTCCCAGATTCAAAATCAGGGCTGATAATGGGGGATTTCTTTTCCGATTGGTTGGCGTCAATCTAAAAAGCAACCCAGCGAGCCTGCTGTTCTATCAGTACACGGTGGATGAATGGCCAAGGCGTCCAGGGGGCTGTTCGCAGCCCAGAAACTCCGGAAGAGGCGTAAGGAGTTTAGGTGGGCCTATGCACCTTACAAGCGACGAATGCTTGGCCTCGACTACAAGTCCGACCCGCTCCAGGGAGCGCCGCAGGGAAAGGCTATCGTACTAGAGAAGGTTGGTGTGGAATGCCGCCAGCCCAACAGTGCCGTCCGCAAGTGCGTTAGAGCCCAGATCATAAAGAACGGAAAAACCGTAACAGCATTTCTTCCGGGCGATGGGGCGTTGAACTTCATAGACGAGCATGACGAGGTCGAGATCGAGGGCATTGGTGGTGCCGAGGGTAAGGCGTACGGTGACCTTCCAGGAACACGTTACCGGGTTTTCACGGTAAACGGTGTCAGCCTTGATGCCCTGCTAAAGGGGAAGAAAGAGAAGCCCCGACGCTAGCCTTATTCATAAAGAAAGATTACGGAAAATGTCCGTCGCAGGCATACTTGTCCCTAAAGGTTCGGTAACAGTTTACTTATCTTTTTGAGTAGGAAATGTCGAAATTGCTTTAGTAACCATCACTAATACGGTGAGAACCCCCGGAGAAATGAAAAATGGCACTAGTATGGGGCGCAGTATGCACCGACTGCCAAATACTGGCAGTAGAGAACTGTCCCCACTGCAGCAGAGACCTGTGCGAAAAGCACAGCGCGCAGCACGAATGCGACCGGCTCAAAGCCCGAAGCTTCGATGTAGCCGGCTGACTATAACCCGTCTACACCTTGAGATCGAAACAAAGGTTCTACGGCCTGAAGAATAAT
>VBAX01000103.1 GCA_005883075.1 Candidatus Bathyarchaeota archaeon
TATTTTTACCCCTATTGGTTCGAGAATACCTCTCTCCTTGAGGTCCGCCACCTTGGACTCGTTCACATCTACCCCTGCCCAGAGCTGCCCCTTCTCGTGAGCGACTCGAAGCTGGACGAGTATGTCGATCGGATCGAGCCCCGCGTTTTCAGCAAGGGCCGTGGGCAGAGTTTCGAGGGCCTCGCCAAAAGCGATGACTGCTAGTTGCTCCTTTCCAGATAATTTCTGCGCATGTTCTCTTAGGCGCCGTGCGACCTCCGCTTCAGGGGCCCCACCGCCTCCAACGACTCTTGGATCCAGAACAACGTCCCGAACAACGCACAGTGCATCATGAATCGCTCTCTCAGCTTCGTCAACAAGTCTCTCGCTTCCACCGCGCACAAGGATTGTGACGGCCTTGGGGTTCTTGCTTCCTTCTACGAAGGTCATCTTGTCATCTGCGACCTTACGTTCTTCAACTAGCTTGGCGAATCCCAGATCCTCCGGCCTTAGATCGTTTACGTTGCTGACAACTTTTCCGCCCGTCGCCTTAACAAGTTTCTCCATATCAGACTGTTTTACTCGCCTGACTGCAAGTATTCCCTTCTTCGCCAGATAGTGTTGCGCGACATCATCTATTCCTTTCTCGCAAAGGAGGACGTTTGCTCCGGAATTCGAGATCTTGTCTGTCATCTCTTTGAGCATTTTTTCCTCTTCGTCGAGGAATGCCTTCATTTGTTCCGGATTCTCGATATTGATCTTTGCATCGAACTCGGTCTTCTCCACCTCTAATGGCGCATCGACTAGTGCGATCTTCGCATCTTCTACTCTCTTGGGCATTCCCGGATGAACGATTTCCTTGTCAAGGACAATCCCTTTGATGAGGGAGGTGTCGGTCAAAGATTCGCCAGGTTTCTTTTCAACTTTCACATCGTCGATGTCGACCTTGTATCCATCGGGGGTCTTTTCGGCAACTTGGAGAATCGCGTTGACGGCGAGTTCTGCCATCGCCTCTTTATCTTCGGCGAGTATTTTGCTCGCCAAGGATACCTCGGCAACCTTTCGAAGCAACACCTTGTCATTCGGTTCTATCTTGATCGCGATTTGGTTAAGGACCTCTAGAGCCCTGCTTGAGGCTTCTCTGTAACCGTCTACGATTACTGTCGGGTGTATTCCCTGGTCGAGAAGTTCTTCCGCCTTTTTGAGGAGCTCGCCGGCCACTACGACCGATGTAGTTGTTCCGTCTCCAACCTCATCATCTTGGGTCTTTGCAACTTCTACCATCATCTTGGCGGCGGGATGTTGTACTTCCATCTCATCGAGTATAGTCGCCCCATCGTTCGTGATGGTCACATCTCCGAATCCGTCCACGAGCATTTTGTCCATGCCTTTAGGTCCTAATGAGGATCGGACAGATTCGGCGATTATTTTCGCGGCCATGATATTCGCTTTGAGTGCGTCCTGGCCGCGGCTTCTCGAAGTTCCTTCTTTCAAAATAATTATTTGCTGGCCTGCTAATTCTGATGACAATTTTCTTTATCCCCTAGTCTTGACGGGCGAGAGATTTCGCGTGCAATATAAAATTTATCAAGCGCTAGCGGTCCGAAACCGGAAGCAAACATAGCCTAGACGGGTTAGGCGGCTCTAATTCCCTGTTATCGGCTCATTTCTGACGATTTTCCCCTCGTTGATGGAGTGATCAGGGCTTGCAGATCCAACTAGTTTGTGGCCGCGAATTGTTCCATTTTCGGTAACGTATCTCCAATCCAGTGCTGAATTTTCGTTTCTGACGAATGGTCTTGAGATTCGTTTTGGGGCCAACTCTTTTTAGCTTCACAGCCCTGACGCTGAATTCCGGAGCCAGACTCGGGATTGCGGGAACTAATCAGGATCAATCAACCATTTCTCGGAAAAGAAGAAATTGACGCCGCAGTCGAGGTATTGCGCAGCGGAATCCTGACCGACAAGAGCGGAATGGGGCCCCGAGTACTAGAATTCGAAAGAGGCTTCGCAAAATTTGTCGGAGCAAAACATGCTGTGGCCGTAGTGAATGGTACAGCTGCATTGCACGCCTCACTACTCTCTGCGGATGTCGGTCCCGGTGACGAAGTCATCCTTCCATCTTTCACATTCGTTGGAGCAGCCAATGCGGTCGTCTTGACCGGTGCAACCCCCGTGTTTGCGGACATTGACAAAGACACGTACTGCCTGAGAATCGAGAGCGTCGAGGAATGCATATCAAGAAAGACGAAAGCGATCATCCCCACAGATCTCTACGGGCTCCCTTCTGACATTGCATCCGTCGCGAGCCTGGCCAGGGGCAAAGACATCGTCGTAATTGAAGATGCGGCCCAAGCGCACGGCGCTCAGCTTGACGGCAAGAGAATCGGTTCCATTGCCGACATGACATGTTTCAGTTTCTACGCTGGCAAGAATATCACAACCGGCGAAGGAGGTATGGTTACTACAAACGATGATGGATATGCTCAGGCCCTGAGAATGGTTCGTTCCCATGGAGAACAACGTCCATACTGGACCGTTAGGCCAGGTCACAATTATCACATGACCGAGATTGCTGCAGCGATCGGTTACGCGCAACTGAAGAAGCTACCCTCTTTCCTTGAAAAGAGGCGGAAGAATGCTGAGTTGATCACCGAGAAATTGAGCATGACTGGAAAACTGTTCTTGCCTAAAGAGCCCAATGGCAGAAAACACAGCTGGTACTTGTATACAGTTCGCTTGAGAGGTGTGAACGCCGCAAAGCGGAACAAGATTGTGGATAAGCTCTGGAACAAGAACATCGAGGCAGGGGTCTACTATTCCTCCCCCGTACATTCTACACCGCTTTATCGGGACTCGAACATCGCTCGAAGGGGGCGACTGCCTGAGACTGAGAAGGCGTCGAGACAAGTTTTTTCCCTGCCTGTTCATCCGAGGTTGGGGGAGACTGAGATTGAGTACGTGGCTGAGACGCTGCGGAAGACGATTGCCTAGCTGTCAGCTAGGGTCTAGATGATCCCTTTCGAGTGCAGAACGTCCTTGATTCCTGGTTTGGTTTGTTCCTTCAATTCGTAGCCTACTCTCACTGTAGGCTTCGGGAACTTGATTATCCGCCTGATATCCGCGGGTGTTGCGATCATAATGGTGTCGCAGTCCACTTTGGCTATGGTCGCTTCCATGTCCCGTATCTGCTGGTTCCCGTACCCGACTGTAGGAAGAACTTCGGTGACATGAGTGTACTTCTTGAAAATGTCCTTCACAATTCCAACGGCATACTTGCGCGGGTCCACGATTTCTTTGGCGTGGAAGGATTTCGCCGCAACGTACCCGACCCCGTAGGCCATATCGCCATGGGTGACGGTCGGGCCGTCTTCTATGATCAGGACTCGCTTTCCCCTAACTAGCTCAGGCTTGTCCACCGTGACTTCTGACGCCGCCTTGATGACTACAGCCATTGGGTTCAATGCCTTCAGATTTGATTCCACTAGCTGTATTTTTTCCGGTTCCGCAACGTTGACCTTGTTGATGATTCCGACGTTGGCGAGCCTGACGTTGACTTCACTTGGATAGTGTGTCAGCTCGTCTCCAGCGCGTAGTGGATCTAGGACTGCGAAGTGAACGTTTGGCTGAATGAAGGGTATGTCGTTGTTTCCTCCATCCCAGAGTATTATGTCAGCTTCCTTCTCTGCGGATCGTAGAATCTGTTCGTAGTCTATGCCTGCGTAGACCACAAACCCGTGTTCAATGTGCGGCTCGTACTCCTCCCTCTCTTCGATAGAGCAGTCCGCCTTGTCTAGGTCTTCGAAGGAAGCGAATCTCTGGACTCCCTCCTTAGTGAGGTCGCCGTATGGCATCGGGTGTCGAATTACCACGACTTTCTTGCCAGCGTCTCGGAGAGTTAGCGAAATTTTTCTCGAGACGGTACTCTTGCCAGCTCCAGTCCGCACTGCCCCAACCGAAACTACTGGCAGTCTTGACCGAAGCATAGTGCTCCTTGGGCCCAGTAGCTGGAAATCCGCTCCCGCGGCAAGCGCCGAGGATCCTATGTGCATCACTTCTCCGTAGGACAAGTCGCTGTAGGACAGTATCGCCAGGTCCGCTTTCATTTCTTTGATCAGACGGGGAAGTTCTTTCTCCGCGAATATGGGAATCCCTCTCGGGTATTTCGGCCCCGCAAGCTCGGGCGGATAGGTTCTTCCCTCTATTCCCGGGATCTGGGCCGCTGTAAATGCAACTACTTCGTGATCCGACGAGTTCCGAAAGACCATGTTGAAGTTATGGAAATCCCTGCCTGCAGCTCCAACTATGATCACTCGTTTCATCTGAACTCGCTTGTCGGCGGTCCGCCCTGAGCGAGCTATATAACTTGGTTCACCACGGAGCTGAGAGTCTTGTCACAAGGACCAGCATCAGAGGTTTCCCGCCCCAAAGTCTCCTTTTCGATCGAAGGATTAGGGGAGGCACAAGGAGAATTTTTCAGGTTTGCCGCCCCTCGAACATCTGATGCTCTTCTGCGTAATCTTCCTGTTAACGGAAGGGCAGTGAGATATGGGGAAGAGATCTATTTCCAAGTCACAGTGAAGGCTCCAGGCGAGAAGCCCCGCAGCAACATGGAAGTGGGATCGATAGGTTATTGGCCGCAGGGTGACGCAGTTTGTATCTTCTATGGGCCAACTAGGCCCTACAGTCCGGTTAATCTCTTGGGCCGAATAACCCTGGGCCTTGAGCTATTCAAGCGACTGAAGGAGGGTACGGTGATAACGATAAGGAAGGCTTAGGCGGCGGCCGGCTGGTAGATTCTGATCCTCGCGTTTCCGCCGACCAGCCTTACGAGCCGTTTCTTCTCGAGATCTTCCAGCAGATCTTTGGCCACGCTAAGTCTGAGGTTAAACTGCGATGCTATTGAGAATGGTGTGATCGCTCCCATTCTCTGGACCTCGGCAAGGAACTTTGGGTCGGAGATGTCGGGGCTCTGCAGTCCTCTTGGTCTCTTCTCTACAACTGTCTTTGCCTTTCCCTTCTTCGATCCAGGTTCTTCTTTCTTGTCCGTCTGATCCTGGGTCCTTTCCATCTGTGCCATGCTTTTCTTCTTGGCGCCGCCCATGGTTACTTCCCTGCGGTTTGCTGGATAAATAGGTTACCGAAAAAAGGGGGAAACCCTTATTCGCTTTATGTCTCAGCGATGCCCCTGCGTTGCTTTGAGGCTCGTAACCGTTAAACTTCCTGAGAAGCTCATTGACGATGTTGACCAGCTGGTCAAGGCTGGAATCTATCATAGCAGAAGCGATGCCATTAGGGCGGCGGTTCGCGATCTCCTGCGGCGCGAGTTATGGCAACCGGGCCAAGCCTAGGGGTCTAGGACGACAGACGCTTTTGCGAATTCTGCTGCTGCCTTTCCGGGGGTTTTTGCTTTCGTGATTGATCTTCCGATTATGAAGTAGTCTGTTCCTGCCTTCAGGGATCTGGCTATTTCTCCGCCTTGGGTTCCCACTCCCGGTGAGAAGATTGGCACGCTCGTGCCTAGGATCTCCTTGGTTTTTCGAATTACCTTGGGCCTGGTTGCGCCCACTACTGCGCCATCGGCCTTCCACTCGACGGCCTTCTTGGCGAAGATTTCGAACTGATGTTGGGTCTTTTTGGATCTGCCCATCAACACTTTCTGTCCGTATCCCTCGGAGGCTCCTGGATGGCTCATGTAGACGAGCACTAAGAGCCCCATTCCATGTTCGTGAGCCAGCTTGAACGTGGTTTCGAGGCCACCCTTCCATCCCGCGAACGGGTTTACCGTCATGGCGTCGAATCCGAGATTGAGATAAGCTCGAGTGATCGCCGCGTTTGTCTCGTCTATGTCATTAAGCTTATCGTCTATTATCGTGGTAAGCCCATGACCATGTATTTTCTTCAGCAGTTGAGTTGTCCTCTCTGGGCCAATCCTCAGAATTGTTTGGCGCCCGAACTTTACGGCACATATTGACAGGCGGATTTGTTCGAGCAGGTCGATTGCTTGGTAAGTCAGTTCCCTTGGTCCGCCATCGTTGACATCGATAGCGAGAACTATTCGGCTCTTGTTGGATCGCGAAGACTGGAGGATTCGTTCTTTGAACGGTTTCTTGCGGTTCTGCCTCAATTGGGCCTTGGACCCTTTGGCATCCAGCCTAGTTCTTGGTTAAGGTTTTCTAGAGGCACTCGTTTTGGCGGCGCTTTGAATCCGTAGGATGAGACTGCGTTCAGTGCTCCGCTCTGTTCTTTTTCCGACGCGAGCTTTACCAT
>VBAX01000072.1 GCA_005883075.1 Candidatus Bathyarchaeota archaeon
AACGTCTGCCCCCTTTGCACAATTGTTCCGGTAGTTGGTTGAGACACAACGACGCTCATCATAGCAGTTACCGTGAACTGGCCTATAGCAACGTTCGCTATGTTTGTCGGGGATGTTTGATTTACAGCTACATTGTAGACGCCTCCGACGTTCGTGTTGACAGTGCCGTTCAAAGAGGTCCACGAAGTTGAGCTCGGCCCATATTGGACAGAGACGCTGCCCGACCCCCTGTTGTCTGTTGATATTCCCTGGCTAGTGATCGCAAAACCAGTCCCGTTGGGCTTCTGGACGCCAATCGTAACCGTGTAGAAGCTATTCCTATTCCCATTGGTCACAGTTACCAGTATAGTGACGGTGTTACCTAGGCTTGTCGTGGTCGGATTTATTGTTAGAGTGTAAGGCGCGATACCTTGTACTTGGGCTACAAGGGTCAGGGCTGAGGCCAGCACTAGAACTAAGAGGATAACGTTTGGTCTCATCAGTACGCAACCTGGACAGCCCGCGGCATCATCCACGAAGCGGCTACGAATCGTGTCGGGGAAGGCTTGTGTTACCAGAACAGAAGCAGGCTAGGGACACCAACATGCTTTTTCGTGACGAGCCGAGAAGATCATGTGACTATCCGGTACCGCAAGCGAGGATGAAACAAGGCTGCTAGACTTCAGAGCTACGCTAAACCAAGTTGAAGAAATCTCGTTTATCGTTGGGCTGATTTTGAATTGATTTTCGTTCAG
Source organism: Candidatus Bathyarchaeota archaeon (assembly GCA_005883075.1). Taxonomy (GTDB): domain Archaea; phylum Thermoproteota; class Bathyarchaeia; order 40CM-2-53-6; family 40CM-2-53-6; genus 40CM-2-53-6. The sequence goes on from VBAX01000072.1 coordinate 735, forward strand.
AAACGGTAACCCTTATTAGAAATTCGGCCGGGACCGAGCCTTCGGCGGGTTCGTGGGCCCGTAAACCGGACACGCGTGCTGGTCTAGTCGGGCAGCTCAGCCAGGTAGAGCAGCAGACTCTAAGGCTGAAGCTCTTAACCTGAAGGACGAGTCCATCCGACTCGTTCGGGGAATGGTCGAGGGTTCAAATCCCTCCGGGCCCGCCACGGCACGATCACATCCTCCCCACTTCTCCTCGCACGACCACGCATTCCTCGCAAACGCTTCTCTCCGAACCGTTATAGCCCGCGACAACACATCCGTCTTTGTGCAAACGACGAATACGCCTCTCTCAACCGACCTAGTCCGTGAGTTCGTAATCGCAGGCCATGGAAACCTAGAGAAGGTAAAGAAAATGCTTGAAGAGAGACCGGATTTGCTCAATGCAGCATACGCTTGGACCGAGAACGACCACGAAACCGCGATCCAAGCCGCCGCTCAAGTCGGCAGTGTACCCGTGGCAGAATACCTTCTCGAAAACGGAGCGCCTCTCGAAATCTGCACTGCAGCTATGCTGGGGAGAAAAGAGGAAGTAGAGAGGAGAATCAGAGAGAATCCAGGTAATATCAATTCGACCGGGGCGCATGACATTACGCTCCTGACCCATGCTGCTTTGAGTGGCGATATCGAACTGGTTCAGTATCTGTTCCAAAACGGGGCAAAGACAGGATCATCTTCGGCTCTCCAAACCGCAGTTACACGGGGTTACTACGACTTGATCGTCTGGCTTATCGAAAACGCAAGTCCAGACCTGAATGCGAAGAATTTTCAGGGAAAAACCCCGCTTTCGATAGCCATCGAAAGAAAACAGGAAAAAATTGCCCAACTCCTCAAGAACCACGGCGCCGGAGAATAGTCAAACCCGACAATCTCAACCAATCCACGAAACTAGAGTCCATCGCGTCACCTCAGAAAAGAGGTTAGTCAATTGAAGCTTCGAAAATCTGCCGAGGAAGAGCGAAGGAGACCCTCGTGCTCTAAACACGGAGAGTACGATGGGCCCTATTGTCCTGAATGCTATGAGCGCGCCATGAGCGGCGAAGCTAATGACAAGACTGGGCATCGAGCTAAAATAATACGTGTCCAGCTCGTCCGCCTACGCATTGAGTACCCGATTGTACCAACTATCTCATTCAGCATCGACTAGTCGTGGCGACGTCCCAGATCCAGCGATGGTGAGATGGTATTGAAGGCAATTACAAAGGACGAGACCGCAAAAGTTGGTCCGGATTACTCCAAAGACTTTGAGACCCTCGAAAAGATGGAATGGGCGTTCTCGAAAGGAGACATTGATTTCTTCAGAACAGTTCTCGACGGCAGACCAAGCCTGCTTCTCCGAATACACGCAGTCTGCATGCTCGCCGATATGAAAGATGAAACGGCTGTCCCTGCTCTCTGCGAGACACTGAAACAGGATCCAAGCCCGCTAGTCAGACATGAGGCAGCATTTGCACTTGGCCAACTAGAGTTCAAGTCAGCAGCGCCCGCGCTCCTAGAAGCCATGGCGACCGACGAGAGCGTCCTGGTAAGACATGAGTCAGCCGTGGCTCTCGGGTCCATCGGAGAAGAGACAGCCCGCCCGGGACTGATCGACAGACTACAAGACCCTGATGAGGACGTGCGATTATCCGCCGAGGTTGCGTTGGCAGATCTGGATTTTCTAAAGCGCCTCAGGACACGAACCAGCAGGCGATAAACGCCGAGTCCCCCTGTTGAGTCCCAACACAGATTCCAATCTCCTCCAAGAGAGCGTGTCTCTAAGCATCCCACAGAAACAAGGAGAAAAAGCGATCCAACTCCTCGGGAAGCTGAAACTGCTAAACAGAAAACTCGCACCTCAAGTGATAGACGATCAACTGCATGTGCCGCTCGCGCGAGCACCGAAAGCGCAAGAGCAAGAATTGCTTGAAAGAGTCCTAGGAAAACAGAATCTACTGCGCGAAGAATTTCGCTCCAGGTTGGAACCCGTTGGTTCGCTGGAGAAAGTTCTAACCCAGCAGCTACCTTCGAGCATTATTCGACTTGTTTCAAAATCGTTCGATATCATTGGCGACATCGCCATCATAGAACTCTCTCCGGAAGGAGAACCGTTCGAAAAGGACATCGCCGAAGCGCTGATGAAGGTGCACAAGAACGTCAAGTCGGTCTACTCAAAAGCTGGACCAATAACCGACAACAGGCGATTAAGGCCTCTTCATCACGTCCTCGGTGCGAATCGAACCCAGACAATTTACAAGGAAATGGGTTGCCGCTTCAAGATCGACATCTCGAAAGCTTTCTTCTCCCCACGCCTATCGGCGGAACATCGGAGAGTGGCCGAACAAGTCAGGCCAGGAGAATGCGTGGTGGACATGTTCGCTGGTGTGGGACCGTTCTCGATACTGATCGCGAAACGATTGAACGATGTGCAAATCCACGCCATAGATGCCAACCCCGAAGCTGCCAAATTGATTGGAGAAAACGCGAAGATGAACAAGGTCCAGAATAGGATGAAGGTGTGGTCCGGCGACGCTCGAGTTGTCATCAAAAACAACCTCGCAGGGACAGCCACGCGAGTAATAATGAACCACCCCTCTCAGGCGAGGGAGTTTCTCGAAGCCGCGTGTGAAGCACTTGGACGCGACGGAGGAATCGTACACTACTACACGTTCGCAGAAGGCGCAGACAACGAGTCAAGGGCGAGGAAAGAACTTGCAGGAGCCCTCGCTAATTCAGGTTGGAAAATTGAGAAGATCATGGCCACACGTAAAGTGAGAGGTGTCGCTCCGATGAAATGGCAGGTTGCAATAGACGCGGAACTCGTGCCGGCTTAGGTCTCCGCGGCCAGCTCGACCACCACTTTCCGGCTAGGGTCTTGAAGCAATTCTACGAATGACCTCGGAATGTCCGCTGCCGCTTGATTTGCGTGCACCATCAGGGTCCTGTCAGATATGAAACCGCTTTTTCTGACCACGATGTCCGTTGGATGTGAGAGCGTCAGCCCCTGGGCGCCTCGCCCTTCGACTGCGAACTGATCGCCGTCGACGGTCAGGGTTAGGCGCGCCCTACAGGCTCTGGTTGCGAGAGCGTTTTTCATAGGCTTAGGCAAATCTATCAATCCTACAGAACACCCAACCGCAATGATGCAGTCTCCGTTTTTGCTAAGACCAGTGTCCCTCGTGAGCTCCATGGTCGTTGGATGGGTCGACAAGACCGACCGATGGCCGCGTGCATAGAACTTGAAATTCATCGAGACTTACACTCACCAACCAACCAGAGGAGTCTAATATGCTCAGCCTACCGGTGATAGTTGGAGGGATGACCAAGATCCGTGGATTTCGCAAGTGAAAGAGAAAGAATGGTCCAGGCCCTGATTGCGGAAGGACTCCTCAAAACCCGCGAGGTCATCGATGCTATCGGAAAGGTCCCGCGGGAACTGTTCGTTTCCACCCATATGCGACAGTACGCGTACAATGATACTCCACTGCCGACGGAACATGGCCAGACGATCAGTGCGCCACTCGGCGACCAGCCGGGCGTCACATGGTGGCCATAATGAATGAAGCTCTAGAACTTCGACGGGGGATGAAGGTGCTCGAGGTGGGTGCTGGAAGTGGATACCACGCAGCCACAATAGCAGAAATTGTCGGCGACGAAGGACATGTTTTCGCCATTGAACATCTTGACAAACTGGTTGCGATCGCGAGAAGCAACTTGGATCGAGTAGGATACTCTAACCGGGTCACGCTAGTCCAAGGTGATGGATCGTTAGGGTACGCTGAGAGAGCCCCCTACGACAGAATACTCGTGACGGCCGCCGCCCCCAAGATTCCGCCCACTTTGATAGAACAATTGAACTCAGACGGAATCCTAGTCGTACCGGTAGGTGGAAGAATGTTCCCACAAGAACTTGTCCAAGTCCGGAAGAAGCCTGGTGGAACCTTGGATCGGAATTCTCTGGGAGGAGTCGCATTCGTCCCTCTCATCGGGAAGTACGGCTTCAACGATTAATTACCGAAGAATGACTCAAGCGTCTTCTTACCACTCTCTTGGGCCATTGCACTCCTTGCCCTATCCACCGCAGTCCGGACTCTCTCCTCGTTGAAATCTCTCTCTCCGCAGAGAAACTGCACAAGAGACCCAACATCGGATTCACGCCATTCCAAGGTGTAGTTGGAGGTAACAGCCGGCTTCAGAAATATCTCCCTAATCCTGTTCAACTCGGGTGGGGGAACCACTTCTTTGTTCGCCTCGGCAATTCTCTCGAGGCCGCCATACTTCTTGACTAGCTTCAGCGCGGTCTTAGGCCCTATGCCCTTGAAACCGTCCGGGTTGAAATCTGTTCCAATTAGAATCCCCAAATCTACAAGTTGCTCTCGTGAAAGCTGGAGAGCTTGCAATGTTGATGCCAGGTCCACTAGTTCCGGTTCGACCTGCACGTAGGCCTCTCGCATAGGTAGCTTTCTCTTTCCACTTATTGCTAGATTCCGGACGAGCCTCCGAGCTCCGAACAGGAGAGAGTCGTAATCCTGGCTGACTGCGGCCCAAACATCTCCGCGAGCTGCCATGTAGGCGGCCTGGGCTTCTCCTTCAGATGGAGCTTGGACGATCGGGACCCCTAGGTACCGGAGAAGTCTGTGAGCATCATCGATCATCAGATCCTTAAGGCTGGAAGTTGCCTGCGCGTACCGCTTTGCCTCCTCAAATTTGCCGGTTGAGAGTGCGGATTCGTATCTCGTCGTGGCTTCGACTTTGATGACTTGTCTTCGCTTAATCTCCGTGTCTTTGAGACTTGGGGGCTTTCCATCGAAGACATAGACAAGCCGGATGCCTCTCTCCGCCAGGTTAGTCGTTCGGTAAAGGAGCCCGCTCAGATGGCTTGTAACTCTACTCTGCCGGTCCATCAAGGGCTCACCGGTGGGCCCTCGAATTATTGCGAGAAACTGGTACAGTGCATTGTAGGCATCGACAGCGAAAGTCTTTCCTGCAAACTCGTCCAGGGAAATCTTGGATCGAGAGATGATGTCGCCCAGATCCACGCCCAAAGCTCCACTACTCCTTGACCACGGGCGCTAAGCTCTCCTATTCCTGTATTCACCAACACGATTTGCAACCAGCGCCGCGACAGCTCCGGCACCAACTCCTCCGTCGATATTGACCACAGCCATTCCCAGAGAACATGATTGCAGCATAGCGGCTAGGGCCGCGAGCCCTTTTTCTCCAAACCCGTAGCTTCTAGATGTGGGGACTCCTATGACCGGGACATTCACAATTCCCGCGACGACTGTAGGGAGCGCCCCTTCACGACCCGCAACCACAAGTATGACATCGGCCTCCCAATTGAGAAGATCGCGGACTGGCTCGAACAAGCGATGAATCCCGGCTACGCCCACATCGTGGAAAGATCTAGTCTCGCAACCCATCTCGCGAGCGATAACCTCCGCTTCCTCAGCTACCGCTATGTCAGAAGTCCCCGCGGTCAATATCCCAACTCTGCCTCCACTTCGCCGAGGCTTGTAGCTCTTCGACTTTACAACAATCAATCGAGAGCGTGAAAAGTATTCAATCTTAGACTCCTCTCCGATGACGGATCTAACAGCCTTGACTTGGGAACCGCTCAAACGACTTACGATGGCTCGACCAGTTCGTCTTAGCATTGCCTGGGTAATCTTCGCCACATCGCTGGCAAGCTTGCCCTCGGCCAGAATCACCTCAGGAAGGCCCTTGCGCTTCTCCCGGCCAACGTCGAGTTTTGCAAACCGAGACAAGCTAGTGATAGCGAGGAGTCTATCCTTCTTCTCGAATCGCTTTCGCCTTCGCTCAAATCTCTCCAGTGAGGACAAATCGACTACTCCTTTTTCGCACGTAAACTGTTTAAGTTGCCACGGGGGAGTGTTTTGAATATGTTGCCTAGCCCTGCGAGTACGGATTTGCAAGTGAAGATGGAGAAGGTTATTCACATAATTAGCCAATTCAACGGGGCTGTCGTTGCATTGTCCGCTGGAGTGGACAGTTCCCTTGTCGCTGCCCTCGCGCGGAAGGCACTGGGGGATCGCGTTGTCGCAGTGACTGCCCTCTCCGAATCCCTCGCACCCGGCGAAGTGGAAATTGCGCAGAAAACTGCGACGCAAATCGGGATTCGACACGTTATTGTCACGACCGATGAAGTGCATAACGCAAGTTACAAAGCAAATCCCTCCAACAGATGCTATTACTGCAAGGACACGCTCTACCGCGAACTGCGACGCCAAGCCGACAAGTCCAGTTTTGAGGCAGTTCTTGATGGCACCCAACTCGACGATCTCGGCGACACTAGGCCGGGGCTTCTTGCGGCCCGGGAGGCTGGCGTAAGAAGTCCTCTCGCGGAAGCGGGCTTCTCTAAGAGAGAGGTGCGAGAAACTGCTCGCCTTCTCAGGCTTGATGTATGGGACAAACCAGCCATGCCGTGTCTCTCATCCCGGATACCACACGGCGAGGAGATCACGGTTCAGAAGTTATCTCAGGTCGGAGAAGCAGAATCAATTGTCAAACGTTTGAGCGGCGCCCGAGACATAAGAGTTAGGCACCACGGAACAGTTGCAGCAATCGAAATACCCCAAGAAGAGCTACCCCTATTTCATCAGAACGGTTTGATGAACCAAGTTGAGAAAGAACTTCGACGATTAGGGTTTACAACCGTAACTATAGGTCCACGGAAATACCCGAACAAAGTAGGAACAATAGGGCTCGGACAAGACCATTCTCTTCCTATCATTAACACTTCCAATCACTGACGATACCATCTAAAAATGTCGGTGCGAACAGGAATGATCGAAGAGATTTTGCCCAGCGTGGCTGGACTCCCCATCATCGCCTGAAAACGTTTTTAAGCCATCAGAAACCGCTTCAGCACCAACTCTTTCCGTTTCTCGGAAAGCATGATCTAACATAAGAACAGCTGGACACACGATAAGTTGGAAAACCTAAGATTACCGGGGACGGGCGTTTTGAATTGACGACTACAATCGGCGTCGTTTGCAAGGATGGAGTTGTCCTCACTACCGATACTAGAGCGACTATGGGATCTTTTGTCGCTCATAAACATGCAAAAAAAGTCTATCGAATCGATCACCATCTAGCAATGACTATTGCGGGAACAGTAGGAGACGCCCAAGCATTGGTAGAAATGCTTAGAGCAAACTCTTCATTGTACAGGCTCGATCTCGCCCGGCCAATCCCTGTAAATTCCGCGGCAAGGCTAGTTTCCAACATTCTGTTCGGCGCCAGATACTACCCGCTTGGAGTCCAAGCACTCATCGGCGGAGTCGACGACAGTGGAGGACACATTTACGCGCTCGACCCTCTCGGAAGCATGATGGAAGAAAAATACGTCTCAACCGGATCTGGATCTCCCGTCGCATATGGTGTCCTTGAATCGGAGTGGAAAGACTCGATGAATGTGAAAGAGTCTGTTCCCATAGTCGTTAGAGCAATCGATTCGGCGATGAAGAGAGACTCAGCAAGCGGCGATAGTTTCGATGTAGCCCTAATAACGAAGGAAGGATACAGGGAACTCACAGAGGACGAGAAGAAGCACATCCTCCACGCCTGATCCCTTCTTTCAAACCTTCCACAGATATCAGAGTCGTAGAGAAAATTGACTAGAACCTACAACGATGTACACGCCAAGATACGCGAGACAATTGTAGAACATATGCCGAAAGACGCTGAGATAACAAGAATAGAATTCGAAGGCCCAAGGCTCGCGATCTATGTAAAGAACGTCGGATTATTGGCCGAGCAGAGTTATGTTGTCACCGAGATAGTAAACCTACTTCACAAGAGAATCGTCATCCGATCTGACCAGTCCATACGTCTCCCGGAACGGGAGGCTGAAGCCTACATTCGCAAAATCATCCCGGCAGAGGCGGAAATCTCTTCAATTAACTTCGACCCTAGCCTTGGCGAGGTCGTAGTCGAGGCAACCAAACCTGGAGTGGCCATAGGGAAGGAGGCGGCAGTTCTACAACAGGTCGTAAAGGAGACTAGATGGCGGCCACGAATACTTCGAGCCCCCCCGCTACACTCCAAGATCATTTCGAGCACTCGGCACATTCTTCACACCGAGAGCGAAGAACGCAGCAGAATCCTCCGGGACGTCGGCGAGAGAATCTTTCGCCCCACTTTCAGCAAAGCAGGCTACGTACGACTCGTAACCCTCGGAGCCTTTCACGAGGTAGGGCGAGCGGCCATGCTCATCCAAGCAGGATCGAGCAGCATTCTGCTTGACAGCGGAATAAACCCGGGAGCGCAGGACCCTGCCTCGGCCTACCCTCGATTTGATACTGACGAATTTGACCTCGAAAAGCTTGACGCAGTTGTAATATCTCACGCCCACCTCGACCACTGTGGAATACTCCCGTTTCTCTACAAATATGGCTACGACGGACCGGTCTATTGCTCGGAACCTACGCAGACCCTGATGACACTTCACCAGCTTGACTACCTCGACGTTCATAGTAGGGAGGGCGAACACTCGCCCTACGACCAAAAAGACGTGAGGGAAGTTGTAACGCACACGATACCGCTACGCTACAATGTGGTCACTGACGTAGCTCCGGACATCAAACTCACATTTCACAACGCGGGCCATATCTTGGGAAGCTCAATGGTCCATCTACATATCGGTGAAGGCCTCCATAACATCGTTTACAGCGCTGACTTCAAGTTCGGACGAACAATGATGCTCGATCCCGCGACAGCCTTGTTCCCGAGAGCTGAAACACTCATCATCGAGAGCACCTATGGGGGTCCTGACGACATCATGCCTGACAGAGAAGGGGTGGAGGGCAAGCTCGTCAGCATCGTAAACGACACGGTCGAGAAAGGAGGGAAAGTGCTGATACCGGTACCTGCTGTCGGACGAGCCCAAGAAATCATGCTCGTACTAGACGCGTACATGAAAAACGGCGCCCTGAGAGAACTTCCCATCTACATCGAGGGAATGGTCAATGAGGCAACGGCGATCCACACCGCCTTCCCCGAGTACCTCGTTCGCGACATCAAAGAACAGATCCTCCACAAAGACATCAACCCGTTCCAGTCTGAATACTTCCATCCGGTAACTCATCCGAGCGATAGAGAGGAAATTATCGCAGGTGGGCCATGCGTAATTATCGCCACATCAGGAATGCTCGAAGGCGGACCCGCGATAGACTACTTCCGACACCTTGCCCCCGACCCGAGAAATACACTCGCCTACGTAAGTTACCAAGTGGACGGTACTTTAGGAAACAGGATCAAGAATGGTCTGAAAGAAGTCTCTCTCTACGCTCACGACGGCAAAATGGAAATGGTCAAGGTGAACATGAGAGTGGAATCCATTGAGGGATTTTCCGGCCACTCGGACAGAAACCAGCTCTTAGGGTTCATCAAGAGAATGGCTCCCAAGCCAACCAAGATCATAGTCAACCACGGCGAGAGAAGGAAGTCTGACCTGTTCGCTCAGAACGTCAACCGCATATTCGGAATCAAAACAGTCGTTCCCGACGTTCTGGAGTCAATAAGGCTCCGATAGCTTTCAGACCTCAGCGAGTGCCTGGGACCGATTCGTTCTGAATCGGAGCCGCAGGGATTGCCGCTTCGGACGAGGCGGTTTCTTTTCTCCACACCTTCACGCCTGCCGGCGTTATGACAATACGCTCCTCTCCCAGACGAGCGATGTCCCCGCCCAAAGATTTCGTGTAGTCAGTCAATTCGGTGATCGCGAGTTTTGTCTCCTCAACGCTTTTCCTCGCTAACGGCGTGATTCTTACGATGAGAATATTGCCTGTCTTGACCTCGCCCTTGATTATCTCAACATCATCCAGTTCCTGAAGAGGAAGGGCCTTCACATAGATCGAAGAATGCTGCATGGGGAAAGATCAGACTATGCTCCGAGACCTTAGCATCGGGCGTCAATCAGGTTCAACTTTAAACATTTCCCTGACTTTTTTCGATCCTAATCCTCAATTGGAGCTAGGCGAAGCGGGACCCTTCGGCTTTATCACTTCCCAGATCAGATCTCCAACGTAGTGGATGTTTTCGACAACTTTACCCTTCTTTGCTGCGGCAAGGGGTCCCGATCCTGTGAGTGCTTTTCCCACTGCAAGATATTTCCCATGTTTTTCGTCTACAACGGTAAGGAGCTGTTTTTCCCCAAACTCTCCAGTGACCCTCCTTATCCCCGGAGCCATGATGTCCGCACCTCCGACTACGTGTGGAACGGCACCCATGTCAACAATGATCCGTGGCAGCGCGTCGAGGGCGGAAGTATTGGTTAACACGGGTGCCAGCTCACCTTTCCGCCTAAACGCAATGGCTACCCCGTCGACAAATACAATCTCCGAATCTTTGACAGTCTCAATCTCCACTCTGGCCTTATGAGTGAGATGTTGTTGGTTGGGAAGTCCACGCAGTTCTTCAATGAGCGGCTTTGAGTCTCGATCTTTGAGTATCGTCCTAACTGTCAAGACATTTTCAAGATTCGGAATGAGACAATCTTTAAAAGAGTACCTTCGCCCGACAACCACAACTCTCCGGTTGAACAGTGAATGTCTGAAGTTGCCGCGAAGATTTTCGAAGAGAGCCTGAACAAAGTCGTACTCGTCCAGCTTAAAGGCGGACGAACTGTGCGAGGAAGACTCTACAGCTTCGATCAGCACATGAACCTAGTGCTGGAGGATGCGGAGGACGTCACTAACGCCGAATCAACAAAGAAGCTTGGCACGATCATCGTCCGGGGCGACAATGTAGTCCTCGTGTCCCCACCACCTAAGCGCTAGATACACGTCTTGTCATCGCTCCAACGCGAACGACACCACTTTGAAACGAAACCAATCTTATCCTTTGAGCTGAGATTTGCCTAGAGCTGGAAGCGGAAGGATAATCGTTTACCCGAAATTCTGACGTTGACCTCGGACAAACTCAGGGGCAGCCGTATCAGATTTTTCCGTTGTCAACTTCGAAAGCAACAATTGTCGGACCTACAAAACGGCGTGCGTTCAGCGAATTTCGAACAGGCCAACTTACAAAGGTTAAATAGAATCAGTCCGGCAGGCGGCGTTTTACAACGTGAAACGTATTGATTCGGGGGGTCTTATGCGCAATGCTCATAGTTCTATCCCTAATGCCCGTTGTCCCCCAATCGTCACAATCGGGCCCTGATGCCCCCGCCCAAGGACACGCGTCAGCCATAGTGACTGGTCCTGACCCCAGTGGGGGCCTCGTGGCTTTCAACGCAAGTCGGGTACAGTTCGACCTGTATACCGAGCAGACTGCCTCCTTATTTGGCGGGACCCCGACATGGTTCGTAGGTAACTTCACCAATACGCAGTCCGGGACTCCTGTACAGGGAACGGGATTCAACGTCACGGTCCCAGCCGGCACTCTTGCCAATCAGAATGTTACTTGGTCAAAGGTGAACATACCGCACGGAAACGTTTCCTCGACAACATATCTCAGGTTCGATTGGAGAGGGGGCGTAGGGAATGGAACAAAGGCCAGCTACTTCGTCTACAATGAAACAAGCAAACCCCCCGTTTTCAGCTCCACGAAGATCAACCAAACAACTATTACTGGAGGGCCTCCATCGTTCACTGCTGGAAGTCCCCCTGTTGGTTGCACTCCAACGGATGAGTGCTATGACGTTTCAAGGTTCATTGGGTTCAACCTAACTCTGACCTTCCATTTCAACTCGACATCATCCGGTAAGGGACTCAGCGTCAGGGTAAGTAACATTGCAGTCGTCGCTGCTGACGCTACTCCAATTAACTCACTTTCTCATTCTATGAAACTGGATCCGACTGACTCTACTCAAGCCAGAGTAATCCATGATGCCAATCAAACGCTGAGCTATTTCGCTAACGTCACATATCACAAGCCTAACACAGTAAACGGCAACTTAACGCACAATTGGACACAGATGGTAGTAACGTATTATTATCCGAACTCTTACACTAGCATTAGTATTAGCCAGAACGGTACCTCCATATTTCCCCTCGTCTCCCCCGCGGCTCCAATAGCCCAGGGCAACTGCCCAGCCTCCTTTTTCTGCACTGACACTCATTTTGTTGCGCTGAACATGACTGGCGGAATAGCCCGAGCAGCTATCATCATAGCTGCCAACTCGGTAAATGCCGAGGCCAGGGTCGAGACCACATTGGGCGGCGTTACCACCAATTACTGGGGTCCCGGCGATCTCCTACAGGTCAAAGTCAATCTTCATCAAGGCGTCAATGTCACGGGATCAAACATAGTATCAGCCAGCAAGACCGGGGTTGTCAGGCTTACTCAGACATTTACCAATATCAAGAAGGGGATCTCTCTCGAAAACTTCACGACGCCTCTTCCGCAAGATACCTCGCTGCTGGGCTTATGGACCGTGAATAGCACGTTCATCAATGGTTACGATTATGGGTTCAACTCCACCTCGTTCACTCTTGAACAGCTTGGAGTCACCGGATTCACATACTCTGGAAGCAATCAACGCTTGACTACAGGCGGCACGCTAACTTACGCATCCAACACCTCGCCAGCACCAAACGTCAACGGGTATGTCTTTGCGGTTGACAGCGGGTCCGGGGCTGCACCATTATCCACCATGACGGTAACGAGTGGTACAGGAATCTACATTTCCAACATTACATTACTCAACGGAGTGTTCACCTCAGGAGACCAACTGATAATGATGTTCACCCTCGTCAACCCGGTAAGAACTCTCGCTATGAATGCCACCCTGACGATTGATCATGAATGGGTCAGCGGTGTATCTCACGACTCAAACGCGACTATTGCGGTGCCATCTGGGGCCGACACATTCACCATTCAACCCGCCTACATCTACAGGCTGAATGCGACATTCACTCCCGGCGGCATCCGGATAACCGTTACTGGCACAGGCAACAGCATTTCAGCCATGCTTCCACCTGGCAATCCCCCAGTGACAAGCCTCCGACAACACGCAGGCCTGTTTAGGATAACCGTCAACAGCGAGCCTGTGTCAGTAACATCCCCCTGCGTTCCAGCGTGCACGAACAGCCTTGAATCTCCTGCCTATGCTTATGTTCTGGTCAGTCCGCCTGTCCCTGGAAGGCTCTTAGCTTCGGGAAACTTCACTTCTACATTTACCGGAGCTTTTTCGACAATCATTAGCTCGGGGAAGATACTCGGGGCAAGTAGGTTGACTTTCTTATCATTGGGAAGAGACTCTAATGGTCTAGCTATCACGGTCCAAGGCAAGTCGACACAAGAATCGACGATCCTTCAGTCAAAGATCGACAATATTCCGACCGCGACCCAGAACCAACCCCTGACCCTACTCCTCCACTTGACAAGTAACTCAACCATCATCGACATGAGTATTACGATCAGCTTGAACGTTGAAGGGAGCGGTGTCGTCCAAAGTCAATCCGGAATCCTCATCTCTCACGGTACGTCCAAAGACGTATCGTTCAATTTCAATGCCCCCGCTAAAGTGGGAGTGTATTCCCTAACATTCTTCTCTCCTGAATACGGCGCTCCGCTGATCACTGGCACGCTTCAGGTGTCTGTATTGCAAAGCAGCCTCCAAGTGATCATACCGGCGATCATCGGATTGGCTGCCACTATCGTCATACTCCTGTTCTTCCTGTTCCGGAAGAAACCACAGACAACGCCTGAACCTTCCGCGAAGGACAAATCAGCCGGGGGAAAGCCCATAAAACCAAACCCCGGAACCTCAACCTCGAAATCCTTAACTTAAACTCAATACCGCTTCTGGACTTCTTGGTTTAGCGCTATGGAGTCCGGTCCCGAAGAACCACTAGGAGAATCAGTCCCACCGGAAGCTCCGCAGCGAGAAAGAAACCCCGGCGGGCTAATTTACGAGTGCATCAACTGCGGATCAAAACTGACAGCAGAACAGCTCGCCATGACCCCGGAAATCAAGTGCCCCTTCTGTGGCTATAGGATACTTCGAAAGGTAAGACCTCCAATCGTAAAGCATGTGAAGGCCCGATAACAAGGCCGACTGATTCCGTTCCGAACGCGGATAAACCGCAAATACTCTCTTCTGCTCAAACCTTTAGCCTGGAACCCTTGCGGCAACAAATCAAGGACAAACACAAGCTATTATCGGAGACCGCTCGACGAAGAGGATTCTTCTGGGGCTCATTCGAAATCTACGGGGGCCTCAGCGGATTCCTGGATTTAGGTCCGCTAGGCGTTGGACTGAAGCGACAGATCGAGGATACGTGGCGCCAATTCTTCCTCCAACGACACGGGTTTGTCGAAGTCTCAACCCCAATAATTACACCTCATAAGGTGTTAGAAGCGTCAGGACACGTTGAGAACTTCAAAGACCCCATGACGGAGTGCAGTAACTGCCACAGACGATTCCGAGCAGACCAATTGGTCAAGGAAGCTACCGGCCTCGAAACCGAAGGAATGAACCTGGAGCAACTCAGCGCACTCTTGAAGGAAAAACATGTGAAATGCCCAGAATGCGGCGGAGAACTGGGACCTCCCCAATACTTCATGACCATGTTCAAAACTAGCATAGGTCCATACGGCGAAGACCCAGCTTACGGCCGCCCCGAAGCTGCGCAGGGAATTTTCGTCAACTTCCACCGAATCCTCGAAACAATGAGAGAAAAGTTTCCGATCGGAATAGCCCAAGTAGGAACTGTCCTTCGCAACGAAATATCACCTAGGCAGGGTCCGATACGATTGCGAGAGTTCACGATAATGGATTTCGAACTCTTCTTCGACCCGGCCGAGCCCAACTGCCCCTATCTCGACGAGGTCGTATCTGAGGAGATATCGATCGTTACTGAGGAATCTAGGAGCAAAGGTACAGAACACGCAACCAAGGTCCAGGTGGGCGAAGCTATCAAGAGAAAAGTGATCAAAGCACCATGGGCAGCGTACTTCATGGCCCTATCGAAACGGTTCCTGACCCAACTGGGCGTCGATGCACAGCACCAGAGATTCTTCGAAAAACTTCCGACGGAAAGGGCTCACTATTCAGCCCAGACATTCGATCATGAAATTGAACTGGACCGATGGGGCTGGACAGAGGTAGCAGGTTTCGCTTACAGAACAGACTATGATCTTCGAAAACATATGGAGGCGACGGGGGAAGACTTGCGAGTCTTCAAGCCCTACTCGGCCCCCCGGATCCGCAAAACCAAATCAATAAAGCCAAACCACCAAAACCTCAGAAAAACTTTTCAAGAACAAACCGGAAGAATCGCCGACCTAATATCCAAAGATGACCCGGAAAAACTGCTCGCCGCCAAGAAGGCCGGACAACCGGTGAAAATCGGGTCATACACTGTTTCCCCTGACTGTTTCGACGTGGTTGAAGAGGAAGTGAAGGAAACTGGCACCCGCTTCCTACCTCACGTAATCGAGCCAAGTTTCGGAGTGGAACGCCTCCTCTACACGACCCTCGAATACAACCTGATGATGAAGGAGGATAGACTCATTCTTGGTCTGCCATTCAACCTTGCTCCCATCCAAGCATCGGTCTTCCCGTTGGTAAACAAAGATGGGTTACAGAAACGGGCTACGGAAGTCTATGAGACCCTCATCGCTGACGGGTTGAGGGTGGGTTATGATGAAGCAGGGTCCATCGGGAG
>VBAX01000104.1 GCA_005883075.1 Candidatus Bathyarchaeota archaeon
TCTCGGCGTTTCGATGATTATTGCGGGCGTGAACTTGATTGTTACCGTCGTCCTTCTTGCACTCTTGATTCCACAACTTCCAGTGCCAGTGCTCTCCGTAATGGTCGTTGCTGGATTCATTCTATTGATGCTCGGAAATGTCGTCTCAGTTATTGCTAGTCTTCGACAGAAGACGTTGCGCCGATGCACTATCTGCCGGTTGGATATTACTGGAAGATCGTTCCCCATCTGGAAGAATCCCCACTACGAATCAGTCCATCATGATTATTCTTTATGGCTCAAGCGCTGGATCCGGACCCTGATTCTAATTGCTGTGCCTTCGGTTGCAATTCTCGTCTCATCAGAGTACTTTTGGCTAAAATATGGCGGCGTTTACTCCTACCTCGCCGGGCTGACTGCTCTCTCTTGGATTGCCTTCGCATTCTCTTGGTCATTCCATTATTGGAGAAAGATTAGGGGTTTCAGGCGTGGGTGGAAGGACAAACATCAAGTTCTGAACCCATGAAATCGAACGGTTTATCGAAGAATCCGATGAAAGCACACCATCCCCCAATCGTTCTCCTCGACACCAGCTTCCTTCTGATGATGCTAGAGCAAAGAAGAGACATCGATGAAGAACTGCGGGACCTCATCAAAGGTCCATTCCGGGTCGCGACTCTCGATATGGTAGAACGGGAACTCCAACGCCTCGGAAGAACTCGGTCCTCGAAAACCGGCGGTCTCGCGGGTGCGGCTCTTGAACTCTTGAAATCGAGAAAATACTCGATCCTCACATCGGGTTTAGAAACGTCGGATACAGACGCTGCGATACTTTCTTTTTCATTAGCCAAGAATGAGCCGTTAGCCGTCGCGACCGTTGATCGCAAGTTGAGGGCGGCTCTAGCCGGGCTCGGTTTGCCCGTGATCTATCCAATGCGTCGTCGAGGATTGCTGATTTCAAAGAAGGTTCCTCCCAGTTCGACTTAAATAACGCCCACCGAGGAACCGCGGTGGAAACAAGGACCAACAACTTGGCAAGACTCTACTCGGGTAAGAGAGGAAGCTCGGGATCGACCAGACCTGTTAGCAGGCGTCCTCCTGCCTGGTTCAAGTACGAGCCTGAAGAAGTGGACGCCCTTGTTCTGAAACTGTCCAAAGAAGGGAACACGCCGAGCCTCATCGGGCAGATCCTCCGTGACCGGTATGGCATTCCCTTGGTGTCACAGGTTGCCGGCCGACGTCTTGAGAAGATTATCCCGGAAGAGAGTCGGACGAAGCTTCCTGAGGATCTTGAGAATCTGTTGAGGAAGGCGACGAGTGCGACGAGGCATCTGGAGAAGAATCGGAAGGACTATCCGAACAAGAGGGATTTGGCTTTGATCGAGTCGAAGATCCATCGGCTTGTATTTTATTATCATAAGATTGGGAGAATTCCCAAGGATTGGGCATACAAGCCAATTGCAGCCTCACTCGACTAGCCTCAACGATCGTCGACTAGAGCTCCAGCGAACCGCCGACGAAACAGCGTCGATAATCAGAGAAGCAGCTTCTAAAGAATCAACAATTCTGACAGTAACGCATTTCGACGCCGATGGGCTGACCGCCGGTGCAATAGCGTTTGAAGCTGTAAAACGTCTCAATACGATCGTTCATCTGCGGATCGTGGAAAATCTCAGCGAGAAAACGATCGAGGAGATCGGAGCCATTGACGCTGACTTCATCATGTTCTCGGACATAGGCAGCGGTTATCTCGACATTGTATCCAAAGGGCTCAAGAATCGCGAGATCGTTATCGCCGACCATCACCAAGTACTGGGCGAGGCTCCGCCGAATCTCCATCACTTCAACACTCATCTGTTGGGCTTCAACGGCTCAGAAGAGATCAGCGGAGCCGGAACAGCCTATCTACTCGCAAAGGCGATCGACCCGAAAAACGTGGACCTCTCCGCACTCGCCATAGTGGGATGTCTTGGTGACCAGCAGGATAAGGGCCCCAAGAGATCTCTAATCGGCCTCAACACGGAGATTCTTGATGACGCGGTCAAAGCTAAACTGGTCGAGGTCACGCAGGACCTGGTCCTGTTTGGAAGACAAACCAGGCCAATCCACAGGGCGATCGCATCAACCACAACCCCGTTCCTGCCGGGACTGAGCGGCGAGGAAGATCGCTGTCTAGCATTGCTTGACTCAGTGAACATACCCACGAAGGTGGATGATCGTTGGAGGACTATCTCTGATCTCTCGCTCGAAGAGAAGAAACGACTTGTCGACAAGATCATTCAACACATGATCTCGCTGAAGCTCAGTGGAGAAGTCGCCCTTGAACTGATAGGGTCGGTGTACACGCTGAGCAAAGAAGAGCCCTCAACTCCTCTGCGGGACGCCAGGGAATACGGATCTCTCCTGAATGCTTGCGGCCGTATGGGCAAACCGGGCCTCGGGGTAGCCTTGGGGTTGGGCGACCGTGGAGCATCGTTTGAGGAAGCACAACAAGTCTACTCGGAATACCGGAAATTCCTGTCGAAATACATGAACTGGATCACCTCTGATCCAAAGTCGCTGGTTCAGAAGGGACACTTGGTAATTGTCAGGGGAGAAGGGGTGATCGATGAAAACATGACCGGAGCCGTCTCTTCCATCCTTTCCTCCTCGAACCTTTTCGGCGGATCAAAAGTAACCTTGGTGGTAACCGCGACAAAAGAGGGCGAATCAAAAGTCTCCGCACGCGGAACCGATCAGCTGATCGAGAAAGGACTGAATCTCGGGAAGATACTTCAAGATTTATCGCCTAAATTCGGTGGGTACGGAGGAGGCCACGCAATCGCAGCAGGCGCTACCGTACAACGTCAGAGCTTAGAACCGTTTCTCACCCAGTTTGAAAGGACCGTCGAGTCGACAATCAAATGATAAGAGCGCAGATCAAAATCTCGACACCGAACAGGGCAACGTCCAGGTCGCTTGTGGCATCGGTCCAGCCTGATAACTTGAACATGAAAGGTCTCACAGTGAAGGGCAAAGCATTGGACCGGACGGCATCATTTAGTCTCGAATTCGGTGGAAAGATTGAAACATTCATATCCACCTTGGACGACCTCCTCCGCTGTCTTCAAGCAGCAAAGGAGACGCTAGAAAAAGTATCAAACTAATGGAATAGAGACTGTGTCAAAGACCACCAAAAAGGTGCGGGACAAGTGGAGAACCAAGGAATGGTACTCCGTGTACACCCCAGCCTACTTTGGGGAACAGAACGTTGCTGGAATACCTTGCGAGGATCCGAAGAAGCTTATCGGCCGAGTCGTAGAAACGACGCTGTACGATATTACCAATGATTTCTCCCACCAGTCCATCAAACTATACTTCCTGGTCACCTCTATTACTGGCGACCGAGCGGATACAATCCTCAAGAGCCACGAATACTCCACCGACTATCTCAGAAGCCTTGTCAGGCGAGGAAGTACTCGTATCGACGGGATTTTCACCGGCCGAACAGTTGACAACTATCTCACACGAGTCTACATCGTAGGATTCAGCCACGGCAGAATAAACGGGTCACAGGAACACGGCATACGACAGGTCATGGGCAAGATCGTTGCAGAAAAAGCGTCAAAGCTCACCTACTCGCAACTCTGCCACGAAATGGTTCTCGGAAAAATGGGATCAGACGTCTACAATGAAGCGAAGAAAGTCTGCCCCCTCCGCCATATCGGCGTACGCAAATCAAAACTGCTCTCCATGCCATTGAGCCTGGAAGATGCAGTGCCCAAGGGAAAGGTCCCCAAGGAAGTCATCGAAACTGCACCTGAAATCGCCGCCGTTGCTCCCGAGCCAGCAGCGTAGCGCTGCCCGCTTTTGAACCTGCAATTCGGCAGCTCCGGAATCCGAGGCAAATATCCTGAAACAGTAAATTCATCAGTTGCCTTCGAGCTAGGCAAGCTCATCCCAAGGATCATGGGAGAAGAGCTGGCGCTCGGAAACGATCCGCGATATTCAGGGCCAGTTCTAAAAGCGTCTTTTCTTGCGGCGGCTTTGGAAAACAGAGCGAAAGTTCTAGATTATGGTTTGATCCCGACACCAGCACTCGCTTACCAGACAAAGTCTCTGGGACGATCAGCTGGAATCATGATCACTGCCAGTCATAACCCGCCGGAGTATAATGGGTTCAAGGTGTTCAACAAGTCCGGTGAGGCTCTCGATGACGAGACGAGACTGAGCTTGAAGAACCCGAAGCCACTTCCCTACAATGGAAGAGCTTCCAGTCTTGAGCCTGCGGACCCACGGGAGTACAGGGAACTGCTTGCACGTGTGGCTTTCAAGAAGAAATGGAAAATTGTGCTCGATTTGGGCAACGGTGCTGCCTCAAGTCTCGCTCCCGCAATCTATCGAGAGAGATTGGATAAGGTTACGACCATCAACTCGTACCCTGATGGAGGGTTTCCGGGCCGAGGCTCCGAACCCACACGGAAAAGCGTGCAAACTCTTGGGAGCATGGTAGTCGAGACTCATTTTGACGCGGGGATCGCATTTGATGGTGATGCGGATCGAATGTATATTGTTGATGAGAAGGGGAGTTGCCCATTACAGGATAGAATACTTTCATCCTACATCGCCTTTCTAGCAAAACGTTCCATGGGTACCTTCGTGTTCCCACTAGATGCCTCCATGGTCGTGGATGAGATAGCTGAGAAGACAGGCGCGAGGCTGGTTCGAGGCCCGGTCGGCGATGCTAAGCTTCTACGGGAAGCGAAAAGGTTGGGCGCGAACTTCGCCGGAGAGCCGTCGGGCGCGTGGATTCACCGAGACTACAACAACTGCCCAGACGGACCCTTATCAGGACTATTATTTCTCAAAGCAGCAGAAACTCTTGGTCTCCGTGTGTCAGAAATGGTCAGGGACGTTCCGGAATACCATATGATCAGAGAAGGTATGAGATATACTGGAAAACTCTCCCAAGGCAAATTCTCCAAAATGGCTAACGGTTTGAAAAGGATCCTTGGGAAAAACTCGTTGGTTGAGACAAAGCTCGGGCTGAGGGTAAGCACTGACCGCACCTGGGTTCTCGTCCGTGACAGCGGCACAGAGCCCGTGATACGCGTGACCGGAGAATCGAAAGACAGATCCGAGGCAACGAGAGTTATGAGAGAAACACTCCGGCTCCTGAGACAAGTCCTGAAGGGACAGTGACAGGATTGAAGGCAGCGATTCTCGCCGCTGGAAGAGGAGAACGTCTCTGGCCGCTTGCTGAGAAGAATCCTAAGCATTTGCTCCCGATCGGCGGCGAACCACTTCTCCAGAGAACAGTCAGAGCGTTTGTTCAGGCTGAGGTCCGCGAGATCGTTATGGTGGTCCAGTTTGAAGCGGAAAAGATCAAGACTTTCTTCGGAGATGGTCAGCGGCTTGGTTGCAAGATCAGATACGTGAAACAAAAGAGACTCGGAGGAACCGCGGACGCGGTGAGGACTTGCGAGAATGAACTCCGAGGAGAAGATCGGTTTCTAATTGTCTACGGCGACAATTACTACGATCAGAAAGCCCTCGACAAATTCGTCAAGTCCTCAGACTCTAAGGACTTGCTGATGGGTGCTGCGGATGTCAAAGACCCGTCGCGCTTCGGTACGTTGGAGGTCAAGAGGGGAAATATTGTATCGATCCGCGAGAAGGTGGCTAGCGGAAATGTCGGAGTGGTCAACGCGGGTGTCTATGTTCTCGACAAATCCATCTTCTCTGCCATAAAGAAGACCCGCAAATCTAAACGTGGAGAGTTCGAGCTCACAGACTCGCTAAGCTTGCAGATTGCTGAGGGTCGACGAATTCGGACGATTCCCTTCGGCAAAGGAGAATGGGTGGGGATTACCTACCCTTGGGACCTTCTAGAGGCGAACCGGTCAGCGCTGGATTCTGACGAAGAGGTTCGCGACGGACAGACGGAGCCAGGTGTGCATCTAAAGGGCAGTGTCAGCCTATCGAAAGGATCACGTGTGAAGTCTGGCTCCTATATCGAGGGTCCCGTTTACGTCGGCGAGAGCGCAGTAGTGGGTCCCAACGCGTACCTCCGACCGGGAACCTCGCTCGGAAAGGGAGTGAAGGTCGGTGCGGGTTGCGAGGTCAAGAACAAAACAGTATCGTCATGGACGAGGCCAAGGTTCCCCATCTGAACTATGTTGGAGACAGCATTCTTGGTCATGGAGTATCGCTAGGAGCCGGGACCCTAACTGCCAATCTGAAATTCAACGATTCCAACGTAGAATCGAGAGTGAAAGGAAAGTTCGTAGACAGCGGACAACGAAAACTGGGCGCAATTATCGGTGATGCAGTAAAGACGGGTATCAACGTCTCCATCTACCCTGGAGTCAAGATCGGAGCAGATGCGTGGATTGGTCCCGGAGCAATTGTCAGAACAGACGTCCCATCAAAAGCTAGAGTGAAATGACCTCATAGGATCGAGTAATTCGTCGGGAGAGACGTGTGGCGTTTCATTGGTGAAGGACAAATTGCCATTGGACTCAGTAC